>REEI01000005.1 GCA_007695145.1 Saprospirales bacterium
AGGTGGTAGATGAACTGGCCTTCACCTTCGCTGCTGCGAGCTCATATACAGTAGACCAGTTAATTATTGCTCAACAACCAGTGAGCACTACACTTGAGGTCAATAATGATTTTGATGGAGATGCCGAATTCGAACTTCTCGATGGCAATGGCACCTTGTTTCCGGGTGAATCGGCTACTATTGAGTTAACCATAACCGTGATCGCTGTAAGCGGTACAAATCCCGGCGGACCATACATTAATGAATCAGTTGTCCTCGCAAACAGTGCGGGAGGTGCATTTGTCCTGGATGTTGACGATGAGGAAGTCTATTTATTTGAAAATCCTGAAATAGTTTTGACCAAAACGGTAGATACTATAATTGATAACCGGGACGGTTCCTTTACAGTGACATTCAGATTGGAATTGGAGAGCATTGGAGATGTGCCGGTATTTGAATTGGAATTGTACGACGATATTGTCTCGCAGTTTAGCGGATTGAATCCAAGAGATTTTCTTGCGGAAGAGGGGCTTTCATTATTGGTGAACCCCAATTGGGATGGAAC
This sequence comes from Saprospirales bacterium, assembly GCA_007695145.1. Lineage (GTDB taxonomy): Bacteria > Bacteroidota > Bacteroidia > Chitinophagales > Saprospiraceae > PWJY01. The sequence goes on from REEI01000005.1 coordinate 545, forward strand.
GGCTACCAGTAATATATTGGAGCCGGGTCAATTTTTTGATGAGGAAATAGAAGACGACTATTTTGTTTTAATCACTTTCATTGTTGATGCACCGGATCCGCTTCCACAAACTATAAATAATGTTGCCACCATATTGGGTGAAGGTCCATTGGGTACACAAGTGGATGATACAGATGATATAGATGCAGAGTTTCCCACATTTGATGCTGACTTATTCATTGCCAAGGTAGCAGATAATATGAGTCCGACATCGGGAGAGGAAATTACATTTACTGTAACAGCCGGTAATAATGGACCTGAAGATGCGACAGGTGTTCAGGTAGAGGACTTGTTACCCTCAGGGTATACATTTATCAGCTCCTCTGTTAGTACGGGTAGCTATAATGAATTGACGGGAATTTGGTTGATTGGTGATTTGCCATTTGGAGAAATCGAGACATTAACCATAAATGTGAGTGTAAATCAAAATGGAGTTTATCTCAATTCTGCTACAATTCTTGTAGGCAATGAGAACGATCCCAACTTGACTAATAATATCGATGAAGTATTACCCGATGTTTGTCGGGCGGGATTAATTGCACCCACATTGATTAAAAATTAGGTCTAAAAATTTAGAAATTTAGTGATGGAAAGAATACTAGGTTTAGATTATAAATATAATACATTGATAAAGAACTTATTTGCCCGGGAATTAAAATTTGGATTAGTCACTTTAATGGCTTTTGCATTCATTCCCGTAATGGCATTTGCACAATTTGAGGCGCAGATGGCACAGTTTTGTGAAGGTCCCTTAGAGGGAGACGCAACGGGTATTCTTGTTGTTGCTGAAAATGCACCTTCGGGAGAGTGGGAAGTATTCAGAGTAGGAGTTGGTGTTTTAGGAGGTCCCTTTGAAAATGGAGAATATGTTCAATTTTCAGAAGTACCATTAGGTAGTTTTTTGCAAGTCCGCGATGCAGCTAATGATTTGGACCTTGCTGTTTTCACTAATTTACCAACTCCTGATAATACTTTTATTACACAGTTTCCTGTAACTGGTGCTTGTCAGGAGAGAGAATGTGATGTCAATGATTTATTTGATTTAGTTGAACAGGGGTTTGCAGGAGGTTTTACTTCAACTAATTCAGGAGGAATTTTATTTGGAGACTTATCCTTGCCTCATAATGCAAGTTTTAATGCTTTGATTTTTGGCAACTTTACGAATACTGGAGGAGGTGGTAGCATTCAAGGAAGGATAGCTGTAGAAGGGAATTTTAATAGCGGAAGTGGTTTTACGATAGGGGAGGGCAATCCATCTATAACGAATAGTCTCAATTCCAAGATGGCTTCAGATAACTTGATTGTAGGAGGAAATCTTGATTTTTCCGGTGGGGTTCGCGGGAATGTACTTTATAATACTGAAACAAATCTTCCTGGTTTTATTTCAGTTGGATCAGCCTCAGGTATATATAGAAATATCAGTCCTGATGTTGATTGGATAGCTGCTAGAAATTATTTTGAGACAATCAGCACTTCGCTTGCTCCATCTCATATTGATAACTCTTGCGTTGGAGCTAATACCGGTGTAGTAACCATAATTGACGCTAATAATATAGAACTTGATGCTGATAATCAATCAGGCATAGTAGTGTTTGAGTTAAATTCAGTAAGTGCTGCACAATCTTTTAATTTTATTAATACATCTAGTGCTGTTGCCATCATTGTGAATGTAGGGGGAGGTACAGCTGCTTTTACAGGAGGATCTATAGCTCTGGATGGGGTAACTATAAGCTCGCCTTATACTGGTATAAATCAGGATTTTATTGAAAAAATGCTATGGAATTTCTATGAAGCAACCACATTTAATTTGAATGGGTATGCAATAATGGGAAGTGTTTTGGCACCCTTTACTACTGATGTGGAATTCATAGGAGGTGATATTGTCGGGCAAGGGATTTTCAGCGGAGATGTAACTAAATCAGGTGGGTTTGACATCCTCAACTTTTGTTTTAATGGAGACTTGGATATTTGTGAATTTGAAGAGCCTGATTTACCTGAGGTTGATCTGGCAGTAAGTAAAACCATCGATATTTCTGAGCCCTTTGAAGGTGATACCATCGTTTTTACGGTAACTGCTCAAAATTTGAGTGATGAAGAGGATGCTGTGGGTGTTCAGGTCCTGGACCAATTGCCTTCGGGATATATCTTTATTAGTGCAACTCCATCAGTAGGAAACTATGATGAAATCAGCGGTATCTGGGACATTGGATTACTCGAAGCAGAAGGTGAAGCTACATTGGAAATTGAAG
>REEI01000004.1 GCA_007695145.1 Saprospirales bacterium
AGGTGGTAGATGAACTGGCCTTCACCTTCGCTGCTGCGAGCTCATATACAGTAGATCAGTTAATTATTGCCCAACAACCAGCGAGTACTACTCTTGAGGTCAATATTGATTTTGATGGAGATGCCGAATTCGAACTTCTCGATGGTAATGGAACTTTGTTTCCGGGTGAAACAGCTACAATTGAATTAACTATAACCGTGGTCGCTATAAGCGGCACAAATCCCGGTGGGCCATACATTAATGAATCAGTAGTCCTTGCAAACAGCCCGGGAGGTGCATTTGTCCTGGATGTGGATGATGAAGAAGTCTTTTTATTTGAAAATCCTGAAATAGTTTTGACCAAAACGGTAGATACTATAATTAATAATCTGGACGGTTCCTTTACAGTGACTTTCCGGTTGGAGTTGGAGAGCATTGGAGATGTGCCGGTATTTGAGTTGGAATTGTACGACGATATTGTCTCGCAGTTTAGCGGATTGAATCCAAGAGATTTTCTTGCGGAAGAGGGGCTTTCATTATTGGTGAACCCCAATTGGGATGGAACGGCTACCAGTAATATATTGGAGCCGGGTCAATTTTTTGATGAGGAAATAGAAGACAACTATTTTGTTTTCATCACTTTCACTGTCGATGCCCCGGATCCGCTTCCTGCAACTATTAACAATGAGGCCACTGTCCTGGGTGAAGGTCCTTTGGGGACTCCTACGCAAGACCTGGATAATGTCGATGCAGTTTTTGTCGAATTTGATGTGGATTTATTCATTACAAAGACGGTGGACAATATGGATCCTACCGCTGGAGAAGAAATCACTTTTACCATAACAGCTGGGAATAATGGGCCTCAGAATGGCACAGGTGTTCAGGTGGAAGATTTGTTGCCATCAGGATATACATTCATCAGTGCTATTGCTTCTGCAGGAAATTACAATGAACAAACAGGGCTTTGGGTAATTGGTGACCTTGCCTCAGGAGAATCAGAAACCTTATTAATAAATGTGAGGGTCAATCAAACTGGGCAGTATCTTAATACGGCAACTATTGAGGGTATTGAGAATGACCCTGATTTGACCAATAATTCCGATGAGATTTTGCCTGATGTCTGTCGAGCGGGATTGATTCCACCGAGACTAATTAAAAATTAGACCATAAATTACTAAGAGAGTTAGTGATGAAAGAAACACTATGTTCCAATAATAAACATAATTCATTGATGAAGAACTTATTTGCCTGTAATTATAAAGTAGCATTGTTCTTTGCATTAGCTATTGCATTTGTCTCCTCACCCCTTCTTGCTCAATTTGAGGCGCAAATGGCCCAATTTTGTGAAGGACCAACAGAGGGAGATGCTACTGGTATTTTAGTAGTTGCTGAAAATGCGCCCTCCGGTGAGTGGGAGGTGTTTAGAGTAGGAGTAGGAGTTATTGGTGGTCCCTTTGAAAATGGAGAATATGTTCAATTTTCAGGAGTACCCTTAGGTAGTTTTTTACAAGTTCGCGATGCAGCTAATGAATCGGAACTTGCTGTTTTTATAAATTTGCCAACTCCTGATAACACTTTTATTTCTCAGTTTCCTGTAACGAATGCTTGTCAGGAGCGTGAATGCAATGTAAGGGATTATTTTGATTTAGTTGAACAGGAATTTGCGGGTGGTTTTTCTGCAAGTAATGAGGGTGGGATTTTATTTGCTGATTTATCCTTGCCTCATAACGCGAGTTTTAATGCATTAATTTTTGGAAACTTTACGAATACTTCTGGAGGTGGAAGCGTTCATGGGAGAATGGCTGTGGAAGGCAACTTTACTAGTGGTAGTGGTTTTACCATAGGGGAGGGCAACCCATCTGTAATTGGAAGTCTCAACTCCAGAATGGCTTCCGACAATTTAATTGTAGGAGGTAACCTTGATTTTTCCGGTGGAATGCGTGGAAATGTACTTTTCAATACTGCAACTAGCCTTCCTGGTTTTATTTCAGTTGGCTCAGCCTCCGGTATATATAGAAATATCAGTCCTGATGTTGATTGGACAGCTGCTAGAAATTACTTTGAGGTAATCAGCACTTCTCTCGCCCCATCTAATATTGTTAATTCTTGTGTAGGTGCTAACACTGGACTAGTAAATGTAATTGATGCTAACAATATAGAACTTGATGCTGAGAATCAATCAGGAATAGTTGTTTTTGAATTGAGTTCTGTAGGTGCAGCACAATCTTTTGATTTTATAAATACATCTAATGCAGATGCAATTATTGTAAATGTGGGAGGTAGTACAGTTGTTTTTACTGCAGGTTCCATTGCACTTGATGGCACTACAATTTCGCCCCCCTATACAGGCTCTAAACAAGATTTCATTGAGAAAACTCTTTGGAACTTTTACGAGGCAACCGAGTTTAATTTGGATGGATATGGAATAATGGGGAGTGTTTTGGCTCCCTTTACTACTGATGTAGAATTCATAGGGGGTGATATTGTCGGGCAAGGGATTTTCAGTGGAAATGTTACAAAATCAGGTGGTTTTGACTTTCTGAATTTTTGTTTTAATGGGGACCTCGATATTTGTGAATTAGAGGAGGCCGATTTGCCTGAGGTTGACCTGGCAGTTAGTAAAACCATCGATATTTCTGAGCCCTTTGAAGGGGATACCATCGTTTTTACGGTAACTGCGCAAAATTTGAGTAATGAAGAGGATGGTGAGAGTGTTCAGGTTTTGGATCAATTGCCTTCAGGTTATACCTTTATTAGTGCAACTCCATCAGTCGGAACCTATGATGAAATCAGCGGCATCTGGGACATTGGATTACTCGAAGCAGAAGGTGAAGCTACATTGGAAATTGAAG
>REEI01000003.1 GCA_007695145.1 Saprospirales bacterium
CCGAAGCTGTGCTCATTCAGTCGCCTGAGCTGCTGGAAGTCAGCCTGGGAGAGGACAGGGAGATAGTGCCGGGCGATTCGGTGTTACTGGAGATTCTTACCAATGTACCCTACGACAGCCTGGTTTCCATCGACTGGAAGGGACTGCAGAACCCCGACTGCGAGGCCTGCCCGCTGGTTTGGGATCGGCCGCTGGTCTCCACTACTTACTCGGTTACCATTACCGACCGCGACGGTTGCATGGCTTCCGATCAGATGACGGTAAACGTGGATGCCGCAAGGGATATCTTTGTACCCAATGCCTTTTCGCCCAATGGGGATGGTGTCAACGACTATTTTACTGTCTATGCCAATGAGCGCAATGTGAAGCAGGTGCTCTCACTGAAAGTGTTTAACAGGTTTGGGGAGCAGGTGTTCCACCGCACTCATTTTCCTCCCAATGAACCAACGGAGGGTTGGGACGGAACCTTTCGAGATCAGCCCTTGAATCCAGGGGTCTTTGTGTGGATGGTGGAGGTGGAGTTTTTGGATGGGGAGGTGGTGGTTTTGAGTGGGGAAGTTTTGGTGGTGAGGTAGGAGGTTTCTTCAATTGACAATTGACAATGGACAAATTTTGTCGTTCCATAGGGTGGGGTGAATCACTGAGTCTTCTTTGATCGGCTTATTCCAATACTCTTGTGGACAGGCTCAGTAGATTTAATTATGGTGCACCAAATCCATAGCTAAATAGTTCTATATTGACAACGTGGGTCCAAAATGAAAAAACATCGGCCTTCATCCATTAATTCGCGTAAACTGAAATTCAGACATTTATTGAAAGGTTGGGTACCTAATATGTCAATTCAGGAAACGGTTTGAAGCTCCTATAAATTCTTTCCACTCTTCAAATTTTTTTCCCTAATTTATTGCAAAAATTACCTTAATGTAATATATTTGCCAAAGCTATTTTTCCATCGAAAAACTTCAAACCATGAAAAATCATTTACATTACATTGCATTACTTTGCTTTGCGATACTGATGGTGAGTTGTCAAAAGGAGCAAGTGGCTGAGGAGGTTACACTGCCCAATTCAACTGTTCAAGCTGCAGAGCGCTGTATTCCCAGATGTGAAGATTGCCCGACTTTGACGCATTGTTGCTGTGAGGTGAGAATTATTGAAGCAGACAACTCTGAGGTTTGGTTTTGCGGTGATTTTTTAGGCTGTGGCACGATAATTCCGACCTGCAATAAAGACGGAACCTTTACTTGCCCTCCGATTAATGGTTTTTTAATAATTGATTCCGTTAACATCAACGACATATTATTATTATGTATTCCCCAAAATGAAGCATTTATCATTCGCAATTATTCCGGACAAACACTTGGCATAGAAATTGAATGTCTCCAAGGCTCTGGACCTCCAATCGTAATTCCCCTTAGTATAGGTGATGAATTTGTGACCATTGAGGTAAACGGCAATTGCATTCCCGAACAATGCGATTGACTATGCTTAACTTGTTAAAAATAATATGTTTCCTAATCGTATTTTACGCTTTGCCAACAATAGGAACGGCTCAAACTTTTGAGATATTTGCTGAATTGAACGAACTGAACGGTGCTGCTTTTGAAATGTTTGCAGAACTCCTAATTGATTATGAAAATGGTGAATGTTCAGTAATTCAGGATCATGGTGACCACCAAGAAAAAATGGGGTCTGGTATAGGATTTTGTTCTCCAGGGGAGCTTTATACTCTTGGGCAATGGAATACACCTTCAGCCGGGATATTATATACCTTTGACCTGCAAACCGGGGAGTATGAATTCATTACTGATGCATTATTTTTGCATTATCAGGCCGGAAACCCGAGACTTCATAAAGTAGCATGCGTTGATAATTTTTTATTTACTCGTGGGCTTAATTCTATTTGGAAGGTAGACTTGAGTACAGAGGAGGTTAGTTTTGTAGGAAATACAACTCCATTTAATCTAGCAACTCTTGATATCGGGATTATGGACAAGATGGTTTTATTTGGCACTGGGCATGCAGCCCATTCTTACCTTCAGGGAATTTATGAATTGGATATTGACAACCCGCCCAATAGCATGAGAATTTTTCCCTATCCTCAATCAATGTGGCAGGAATATTGGAGCCGCACTTTCGTGGGATCTCCGGTATGCAATACTGTTTTTGTTATAAGACAACACAATAACTTTGGGGATCGCAACGGAGCTTTTTATAACGTAGATAATCACAGCTATAAACTTATCTGCGATATGCAATCCTATTGGTTTCAAAATATAACCTCAATGGCAGAACACATACCTTTAGAGGAATGCGAGGCCATAATCGACCTGGATGCAGTGAATGTATCCGGGGCCGGAGGATATGACTATCTGCACGATGAGGTCTATACTTGTTTGACTGAGAACGGCCTTCCAATTGCTGCTGAAAAGATTTTCATCGCCACCGATGAGACAATTCAGGAGATGAATGTCGAAATTCTCAGCCCTTTGGTTGGGGAATCCCTTGTAACGCTGGGGTCGGTGGCTGGCATTGATGTGGCCGGTGAGGGCACTCCATCGCTTACTCTTCTGAATAGTGGTTCGGTTGGGTCTGCGTATTTTATCGAAATGATCCAGCTCATCAATTACTACAACTCCGGGGAAAGTCTCAATGAAGGAATCCGGCAGGTGAGGGTTAATTTTACCAGTACCTCCGGCAAGCAAAGCAATGACGCTTATGGGATGATTGAAATCGTAGAATTGGATTCCGTTTTCCTGGAAATGGACGATATGGTTCATTTTTGTGAAGGAGGCTCAATCACCCTTTCTCCAGTGGTCCTTCCGG
>REEI01000139.1 GCA_007695145.1 Saprospirales bacterium
AAGATTTTGCCCGATGACGAAGATATTGGATTTTGCAGCCATTTGTAATAAAAAGTGGTTTTCGGAGTGGACTCATGAATACTTTATTATTTTTTAGACTCAAGTAAAAATAACAATCCCGGCACTAATGGACAATCTTGATTTACGAACAAGGAACACCGATTAACGATTTCAGATTTTAATACCAATCATTCTTTCCTACAAATCATAGCTAATCATGCATTTAATGATTAAATAGTCCGCAAATGGGCGTTCGTTAATCGGTGTTCGTTAATCAACAACTGTCCTATTTTACCTTTACTCATTAAGATTGGCCCTCTTTCACTTGTCTGGATTGAAGACAACCAAGACTATTTGATCTATATTCCTAAATAGCCTAATTCAAAAGTCTTTATACCTGTTTAATTTGACTCATTGGTTTAGTTTTTACTGCTATGAATATCTCAGTTTTGATGACTTATTAAAACATTAATGCAAACCATAAACCATTTAAGGGGGTCAGCTTGCTGCGGTGTGTGCACTAAATCATTTGTCCAAACAATGACTGGATTTTTTGAAAATAGAAATATACTTTCTGGTTAGAATCGATTGGAATGACAAGAGCACTTTGCTGACCGGGGAAGGCCGGCCTTTTTTCTATTCTATCAAAGGACGCGAAGTTTTTTTTGACGCAAAGAACGCAAAGAAACAACTGAGCCTTTGCGTTTCTTCGCGCAAATCTTTGTGGTCTTCACGTGAAACCTTTACAGCTAATTACTAATCCTTCATTGTCTACACTTTCCTAATTTACCTTGAGAAATTACGCAGGAATGCAGCTGAGCTGAATAATCAAGGCCCTGAACAGCATCCAAATGACAGCAGTAAGGACGTAAGATAGCCGGGATTTGGTCTATATCCGATCTTCCATTAACCAGCATCAGCAAAAACTTTTCTAATCTATAAAAATATCATCTCCAAGAGATGTGAATTCTCAAATATCTATAAATCAAATGATTACGCAATAAGGTAGTGCCCCGCTAAAAATTTACATGCGTCATTATCAAGAACTTACATTAATTAACTGTCAAATTCAAAAAGTCAATGGAGTTGAATGGTCTCGAAAAATCAAGATTGCACATCCAAACTTATTTTTACCCGGGGGATAGGCTTAAATTAGGCCAATTGACTGAACCAACTCCTAAACTCATCATCCTTTGGCTTTAGTAAAATATCCTTTTGTCAAACGGAAACTTTTCGATTTTGGTGATTGAAATCTTACCGAAGTCTTTATGATGGGGGTTTATAAGGACATTAAAGTCACCTTGCGTAACCGCAGAAGGTATGATTAGTACACAAAATTTTTTTTCAGCCACAAAGTCATCGCCAATTTGCTGAGTTGAAACCGGGTGTGGAAATTCTCTCCAAGCTGGGGGCAAGTCTGCTTCTGCTATCTGTTTAGCCTCAATATCATCGGGGATATCAATGGTTACCATCATATAGTCTTCTGGTAAGGTGGCCCAGGTAAAATGAACGGCAACTTCAGCCATTGCTAAAGACCTGTTTTTGGCTGTATAAATAAGTTCAATGCCAATTGAGTTCCAGCGTGCCCCTTTAATAGCCGCTCCTTTTCCTGACAATGGAGTCGCATATTTTTCCCTGGCGAGTCTGAATACTTCCATTTAAACAAGTATTCCGTGATTAATGCGGGTTAATTCACTAACGACCAACTCTTTCCCGTAGGAGTCTTTCAGCAATTCTATAGGTTTGAGATTGCCCAATGCATAATTTGGCGTATCAAGCCAAAGCCTGAGCTTTTCCATGCCCCCAAATACATCAAGTCCAGCTTTTGTAACCTCCGCCATTGCAATTATTTTTTCAGAATGGATTGGCTTGAAGTGGTACTCAGAAAATGCCCGATATCTTTGTAGAGATTTTGTAGAAAGGCCAAGAAAACCTGCCCAATCACGTTCTGAAAAAGGGGTATAATCCTGAATTAAGTTGTAAAGGGAATAGGGAATACCCGTTCTGATGGCAACAATAATGAGCATTGTATCCCCTAAGAAATCATCAAAAGTTATGTCCTTGCTCACGTTTAAATGATACTCCGGAAATCCACTATTCTGAAAAAAAACAGCTATTTCCTTGTCCAGCTTTGCTTCAATTTTTGATCCTTTTGTTGCCATAATTCTGATTTTAGACAATTGTCTGATATTATTAGACAATTATCAAACGCTAGAAGAAAATTTATGTTGTTGTTTGTTTCTTTAGTGAGGTTGATGGCTAGAGTTTTTGTAGCAAATAATGTTGGTTTTACCAGAGGACGCGAAGTTTTTTTTGACGCAAAGAACGCAAAGAAACAACTGAGCCTTTGCGTTTCTTCGCGCAAATCTTTGTGGTCTTCACGTGAAACCTTTACAGCTAATTACTAATCCTTCATTGTCTACACTTTCCTAATTTACCTTGAGAAATTACGCAGGAATGCAGCTGAGCTGAATAATCAAGGCCCTGAACAGCATCCAAATGACAGCAGTAAGGACGTAAGATAGCCGGGATTTGGTCTATATCCGATCTTCCATTAACCAGCATCAGCAAAAACTATTCAAATCTCTAAAAATATCACCTCCAAGAGATGCGAATCCTCAAATATCTATAAATCAACTGTTTATGTAATAAGGTAGTGCTCCGCTAAAAATTTAAATGGTTAATTATAAGAAACTTACATTAATTAACTGTCAAACCCAAGAAATGTAGTGCAAAGCCCGGATGGAGTGAAAGTACCCCTAAATTGGCCTTTTAAGCGGGGACAGGCTTTAACTGCGAACTATTCCTATTTCAATATCCGGTTTTCACCAATTTCTCAGTTGAGGTTACCCTATGGCCATTGTTTGTAAGGTAAACAAAATACATTCCCTGCGGTAATGATGAAATGTCAATCCGGTCACCTGAAAATTCTGCTATCCTTTTTCCTGTCAAATTGTAAAGGACCACTCCATCAAAATCAATATTGGCAGAAATTGAAGCTTGTGACCTTGCAGGGTTGGGAAATAGACTGAAAGACCCAAGACGATAGCTGATCGTCTCTGATGTAGATACAGTGAAATCCAAACCCAGATCTTCAGCCAGGAAGCAGTGTACCTGATTTGAATTTTTGCTAAGCTGGCCATCTTTAATTACCCTACCACCAAAAATTACAAATTGCTCGTCAACAAGTGTGTTGAAATTGATCCCAAATTCCACACCAATATCATCGGTTGAAATGGAAGAGATAAATTCCACCGTATCCACACCTTCTCTGATTCTTAGTATGTCGTAACCATATCCGTTTGAAGAACCTGGGCTGGCAAATAAATATCCAAATTGATCATTTGCATAAAATAGGTCAGTAAGCAAATATACATGATCACCATGGGCAGGTAAATCAACAAAGGTTTTTACTGAACCGTCTTCATTCAACCACAGGATGTAATTGGCATCGGCAAGAATATCAAAATTTGGAAATCTGTGACTGAGGAATATGGTGTTGTTGACAACTTTGAATCTTTGATTGACAAAACTATATTTTGTTGCCGGGAGAATATCTTTATAGTCAATGCTTTGTCTGATATTTATATCACCTGTATTGCTGATATCTATCCAGATAATCTCCGTACCGTGATTGTCCCATCCTTCAAACCGATCCTTGTAAGCAAGTGCAATCAAAGTACTTTCATCGAGCTTTAGAATATAAGCCGGTTGGTCAACGGAAAAAGGTCCTAAATCACTCATCTCAAATACCTGTCTGCTGGTGTCGATTATATTTAGTTCACGATCCAAAATTTGAAAGGTATAGCCATAGTCATAAACAGGATTTCCGGCTTGTCCTATATATTCTCCGATGGCATTGGTGCTCAGGTAAATGGAATCATAGACTACTGGAAATAAATTGTAATGGTAGTTAGGAAAATTAGCTTCACATATATTAAACAGCCCCTGCTGTAAATCAAGTAATTCACCGGTTTGAGAGTCTATGGTCCTGCGAATCGGGGAAGATTGAGAACCGGGAAAGTTCCAATTTCCTCCTTGTGAATTAAATCTCTCGACTCCAATCAAATCAATATTTCCGTCCCCTCTCAGGAATATGTCTTTGTAAAAGTCTTGTTGCCCATCAATATAGATGGTATTGTGATATTTCCAAATCAACTCCCCTGTTCGGTAATCTATCTTATCCAGGACAAATCCGTGGTGATCATGGATGCTGGAATGTTGTACCCTGGCAGTGTTCAGAACATAGAGGTAGTCTCCAAAGCTTCTGGATACAAGAAATGAATTGAGGGAGGAAAAACTTGTAAGACCACCATTGAAAGATGTAGGTGTAAAGGTAGTGTCCTGCAGCACATGTACCCATAGCGGGCTGGCTTCCACAAATTCAACCTCAATAGTTTCATCCTGACATACTGCAATATAGGGAAACACAATAAGTGCAGAAAGGATAATCCAATAAAATTGGCTATTAAAACGCATAGTAAAGATATTATGTATTAAAATAAAAATAGTATTAATTTGGACATCGTACACGACATGGGTCCATGGTTACAACATTATTTAGCCAATATTCAGAATTCATGAGTATGTCTGGTCCATCACAAGTAATAAACCATGGGTTTGTAGCATCGTAGGTAGTCAAATTTAAAGTTCCGTCCTGATTTCTACACACGCGTGTATGTTTTTCGCAACACTGAGACCCACATGATACTTTGTAAATCACTTCTATGCCTTCTCCTTGCATAAATGTGGGCATTCTGTAGCAGGCAGATCTAACAAAATTAATGTTCCAAAACATTCCTGATCCACAATTAAAAATATTAGGATCATCAAAATATTTATCAATTATATATTCCTCTAGTACTTCCCAAACACTTAGATCAAAATCAGCAATAAAGGTAGAATAGATGGACTGAATATTTGGATTTTGTAAATCATTAGAAAACGAAAGACAATCGTGATGTAAAATTTGGAAATCACCAACAGTAACATCGAGTAAATTTCCTAAATCGCATATGTATGTATGGAAGATAACGGTAAATTTACAATGTGGATAATTCGGAAGGTTATTTATAACTACTGTATCAACAAACAGGCTGTCATTACAATCGGGAATACCAAAGTTTTCAGGTATACAGGCATTCCCAAGAAGGTCAAGTAAACTGTATTCTGTTTGACTACGTAATGTACTTTTTTTTGTATCAGTTTGTTCTTTGTCTGTTTCTATAACAATGGGCGTATCACAGCTGGTAAAGATAGTCCCAATAGCTAAGGCAATATATATAAACTGCGAAGTTTTTATAGGTAAAATTTTAATTGGATTAGTTAATTGTTTTCCTGCGCAATGAGAAGCCCACTTCCGAAGATTGTGAAGGAAACGGCAATTACTATGGTATGTATGTATGTATGTATGTACCATGATAGTAAAATTTTGAAATAAATAAAATGGGTTAATTGGTGCATTGCCTTGCATAACAATTACAAGGATGTTAAATGTCTGAATTTTAGCAACCAATTGAATATGATCTAGACAAACCTATTGATTTTTCTGAGTCACTCCATGCTGGATGGCTAAAGAAAAGACAATAAATTATTCAGGTTTTAAAAAACCACAACACCAACACATCCAGGAGCGACAAAAAGTCGGAAATATCCACGCTTTTTGGGGCGATCTGGTTATATTATTGTGTGGTAAAGTGGTAGTCATAGTATACAACGAAAAATTGGGTTGATAAAAACATTCACGCCAAATATACAAATTCCCTACGAATTGAGAATGTTTTGCGACGGGTTATTTTTTGAATATAAATCACCTGAATTTGTTATTTATTGAATATGAGTAAATTAAACTGTATAGGCGTCAATATCTTTTTTTGAACTGGGATAAAGCAAACCCAAACCATTTGATTGCCAGTTTTTATTGAATTGGAGATTCGAGCTTCAAAATACTTGGTTGTCCATGGTGGTTTTCCTCACGGCAAGAATTTTTCCTCAGAAAGGGAATGGGACCTATATTTCCAGTAGTCGAAAAAAAATGATTTTCGATTTCTCCTGGTGAAGAATTGAGGATTGATTACAAGAAGTGGTTTGGTGATTTTGAAAGTCCGGAAGGCAATTCCTCTGTAATCAGGGAAAACCTGCTGCAGAATTTGGGGGAGGCATTTACACGGGTGTTGGAATAGGATTTACATGCAGTGGATGAATTCTGCAGAAAAACGATCGAGATTGGACCTTATTAGGCATGTTTGTCTAACCATTTTGTAGCCTCAGATTCAAAAAATGTTCTAAATTTGGCGTATGTTTCAATAATCAACAATAACAAGAATGTCTTTGAGAGTAATTTTACCGTTGGTTGCTTTATTGTCAGGTTTGCTTTTTCTCAGTTCTTGTGGGCCCCCAAAGGCTATATCGAGGATACACGTCAACGAGAAAAAGGATTTTGAAAGGGTGGCTCTTATTCAGGTAATGTTTTCACAGTTTAACCAGCCTGTTTTGCCTTTGTTAGATGCCGCTGCATTTAATGGAAAAATCAATCGCCTCGCTCCGGAAATCATGGAAATGCAAGAAGAATACCTTGATGATATCAGGCATATGGTTGTGGAAAGAATGTCTGAGTTTCTTTCTGGAGAAATAGTTTACGGGGAGAAACTGCAGGCATTGATGCGAGAAAAAGGCTTCGCAGAAACCCATAATTTCAACGAAAACCTCTTGACCGGGAATAATAATTTTCCTTTAGTTTTACTTGCCTCCGGCGAATTCAATGTTTTCCGCTTTGAAAAAGGAAATGCTCTGCACTACTTTACCCGTGATTCCCGCTACCCCAGAATGATAAGTCATATCTGTGAAAAGTTGGGTGTAGATGCCATTGCCGTCAGCGTTTCATACTTTGAAGTTACACGGGTGGGTTCTTTTGGGATGAATGGAAGCCTTCGATTGAATACCCACCTATTTGTCATGGAAGGCGACAGAGGAAGTATGGCAATCAATGCAATGACAGCCAGCCCTCCAACGACCATTCCCGGAAATGAACTCCATGATTATAAAATAGTTTTAGACCACTTCCCAGAAATAATAGACCTTTTATTTACTGAACTAAAATGATGGGCGAAAAACTTTTAATCAAGTGTAAGAGCATGAAAAATTTGATATTAGAGTTCTGAATTTCTTTATGTCATAATGGAATTGTAAATTGAAGTTTCCGGTTTTAATTTGATTGCAAAAAAATCCTTTCTTTCCAACAAAAACATTGTTATGATTTACAGACTATCTATTTTTTACTTTCTCCTCCTGTCAGCTGCACCTGAAATGTCAGCCCAAAACTATCTGCTTCCTGAGAGAACAAAGTTTAACAGGGCATATATAAAGGAGCAAGATAAAAATCTCTACCACGTTGCCAATTTGGTAATTGATGGCGACAGTCTTAGATTTTATAATTCTTCAACCTTACAAAGAGAAGTGATTGGAATTCCGGATGTTCACTATATGAGGTTGCTAATTGGCACACGCGCCGTTAGAGGTGCAGCAATGGGAGCTGCATTTGCAGGCAGTGCAGTACTCATTGCTATCATCAGGATTTCATCTGATCCAAATTTGGTATTTCGCGACAATACCGGAGCGCGTTCCATTGCCATCGTAGGGGTCGGCGCGGGAATAGGTGCTCTCATTGGTTCCATGTCTCCAAAGTGGGAAACTTTTTATCCCAATATATTAAGTGGAAGCGGGCAAATATGGAAGCCGGAGTTCTTTATTCCCAACTCCTACCCTGGATTGGGACTGAGGTTCCACCTCAATTAGCTTTCTCCTGACATCTAATAAATCCCATCATTTTAAACCAACCCTCCCCTCTGATGCGTTAGTGTAAGAAATAGTAGTATTATGCAATATCGATCGCTCATTTATTTCTTGCTTCCCCTTCTTCTTTTGACCTTTTCGGCCTGTGGCGATGACGATGATAATGGGGGTACCCCAACAGGTACCGTGGAGTTATTCTTCAAGCCGGTTTACGGGGATGAAGATGTATTAATAGATCGCACCGAGAATTTGGACTATCCCACAGGGAAGGAAATTCGCATTATTGTTTCGGATATGTTTATCGGCCCATTGTCTTTGTCAGGGAATGATGGAGCTACTGAACTCAGTGAAATTGAATTCATCAATCTCAGTGAGCCTATATTGGACCAGCAGACCGGATTGACTGACAAGGTGTTGGTTTTTGACAATGTACCTGCAGGAATTTACAGTGGCTTTGAGTTTGGAATAGGGATACCGGAAGACCTGAATAAAAAGGCGCCCTCCGATTTTCCAGCCGGTCACCCTATGCGCAGAGAAAGCCATTACTGGCCGCCGTGGAACAGTTACATTTTTAGTAAGATTGAAGGAAGGAAAGATGTGAATCAAGATGGAGGTTTTGGGTTGAATTTTGTTTATCACGCCGGTCTGGACGAGCTTTACAGGTATCTCAATTTTAGCGGTACTTTAGAAGTTCGACCCGGAGAAATCACTCGGATGGAACTCGTGATCGATCACAAAAAACTGCTTTCGAGATCAGGATCTGATTTTTTGGACATAGAGGCTAATCCTGTAGATCACTCTGCCGGAGATCTTGAGTACATGCGCTTCATTGTCGATAACTACGCTTCAGCCATCTCCCTAAGAGTCTATCAATAATTCAAAGAGCCACTTAGACTGAATATTCATATGAGATCAAAATTTTTCTGGGTATCGCTCTTATTAATTCCGCTTATTGTTTTTGCCTGCCGGGACGATGATTCCAATGGGATCTCGGAAGGAGACCTCACGCATATACCCTTTGATCCTCAAACATATAAGTTAGAAATTCCCGAGGGATGGCCTCAAATGGAGATTCCGGAAGACAACCCCTTGACCTACGAAGGGGTGCAGTTGGGAAGAAGGCTGTTTTTTGATCCTATTCTTTCTGTGGACAACTCCATCTCATGTGCTTCTTGTCACATTCCTGAAAAGGGTTTTTCTGACAATCTGCCAATAGCGGTGGGGGTTGGAGGTGCAGTAGGAAGGCGAAAAACCATGAGCCTGATCAATGTGGGATTCAACAACAACGGACTCTTTTGGGATGGCAGGGTTCAAACACTTGAAGAGCAATCACTTCATCCGATAATCGACCCTCTTGAGATGAACTCAACCCTTGAGGAGTCAGAGAGAAGGCTTAGGGATCACGAAGAGTATCCGGCCCGGTTTAGAAAAGCATTTGGGATCAGCAAGAAAGAGGAGATCACTAGCGATTTATTGGCCAAGGCACTGGCTCAGTTTCAAAGGATAATCATTGCAGGCGGAAATTCCATTTTTTCACGTGCCATGAGGGGGGAAATTGCCTTCACAGATGCCCAATGGAATGGATTTGAAATGTTTTTTGATGCCAACCTATTAACCCTTGACGCAGAATGCGCTCACTGCCACCTCAGCCCATTGTTTACCATCAATGAGTATCTCAACAATGGTATCACTCAGACAGAGCGGCTGGAAGATCATCCCGATCCAGGCAGAGGGGCTGTTACCGGCAGGTTAGGTGATTACGGCAAATTCAGAACTACCACTCTTTTCAATTGGGAGTTGCGCAATCACTTCATGCACGATGGCCGCTTTAAAACCATGGACGATGTCCTGGATCATTACAATAGCGGGGGGCACAGACCTTCCGATCCGGATGAGGACAATGTTGACTTATTGATTTACCCTCTGAATATGAGTGAAATAGAGCGATATGAACTGATGGAGTTTCTGAAAACTCTTACAGATACCAGCTTTCTAAGTAATCCGGACTTGCAGAACCCATTTGACGGGAATTGACGATACACCGGCCCTGTACCCAAAGCGATGAGTATGGTGACCTGGCTGCGCTGTATTGTGTCAACCAAAACCATCCAGATGCCGGTGGAATAATGCAGCCAGTTGATTCCTAACCCATAAATTCCCATGCGGATCGGTACCAGCCATTGGCTTCGACATAGTCCAGCAGGCGGGTGTAAAAGGAGTCTTTTCCCAGGGTGGAAGAATCTCCTATGACTACCAGCTTTTTCCTCGCGCGCGTCATGGCTACATTCATCCTTCGGTAATCCTTTAAAAATCCGATATCCTGAGTTTCATTCGACCGCACCAGACTGATGTAAATGATGTCCTTTTCCTGACCTTGAAAACTATCGATGGTGGCCACCTCGAGGGGAAAGGGCAGTTTTTCTTCCTCCAGATCATCTGCTATGTATTGAACCTGAGCTTTATAGGGGGATATGATGCCGACGGTGGGCAATTCGGGATACAATTGGTGGAGTAGGGGGTCGAGATGCTCGCGGAGGATGAGGTACTCGTCCTTGTTGAAAAAGCTCCCGCTTTTCGATTTTCTTCGCTCTGAGAAGCCACAGCCGGCTGTATCTATAAACTCCAAAGTACTTCGGTTGTCCAAATCCACTTTTAACCTGTGATTTTTTACAGCCGCTGCCGCCTTCAACTGGTTTTGGTAAAACCATTGATTTGAGAATCCCATGATGGTGCTGTTCATCCTGTACTGCGTATCCAAAAGAGACATGGGCAAGCCGGAGGCTCGCACCATATCGAGCAGGGTCTTTTCCATGCCGCCTTTCACAGCTTCCCGGCTTTTTACAGTAGGGGGCAACTGGCAGTGATCGCCCGCTAAGATCACTTTACGGGCTTTGATCATCGGAATCCAGCAGGCTCCTTGTAAGGCCTGAGCTGCTTCGTCAATGATGCAGTAATCAAATTTAAAGCCCCTCAGATAGGGAGAGTCGGCACCGCTGAGGGTAGAGCATACCACTTGTGCCTGATCAATTACTTCCTCTACCAGTCGATTTTCTATTTCAATAGCCCAGGCTGTGAGTTCTTTTGCTTCTCTGTACAGCTCTTTTCTCTCATTGCGCTCCTCTCTGCCAAAATTCCGCTTGAATTTTCCCGCCTTTCTTTTACATTCCTCAGCCTGCAATCGGATTTTTTTTATTTGTTTGGCATCGTTTTTTGAAAAAACCAATGATTCCAGGCTGCAGTCCAGTACCTCCTTGTCTATCCTGCTTAAATGGCCCAACCTCACTACCCTCAGGCCGGCATTGTTTAGGAGCCCGGCTATCCAATCCACGGCGGCATTGGAGGGTGCGGCAACCAGGATTTTCTTTTCCGCGCCGGCTATTTGCCGAATGAGGTGCAGCAGGGTAGTGGTCTTTCCGGTGCCGGGAGGCCCGTGAATCACCGAAAATACCTCACTCTCCAAAGCGGTAAAAATGGATCTTCGCTGAGATGGGTTGAGAAAATCCGGACCGGAAAGCCCTGGCGGGTCAATTTCCTTTTGAAACCCGACCTTGTTGCCATAAAAAAATTCCACCAGAGGGAAGATGGGGTGGGTTTTCTTCATTTTCAAAAGATTTTCCATAGCGCATCTCATCCGGTCAAAGGTCTTTTCATCGTGGAGAATATCCATTCCGACTCCGCCTTTGGCAAGCCAGATGGGCAGGTCCTCTTCGTGCAGTATAACTTTGGCCTTGTTGCCGTGAATCCAGTGGATGATACCCTGACATTCATGAGTCAGCACATTCTCCTTTTGTCTGAAAATTCGCACCGGCTGCCCCGATTGAAATCGATCCTGCTGCTTTTTTCGGTCCCCCCTCTCCAGTACGGCAAAGGGAAGTTCCCCAATCGCATAGCCCGAAGATTCCAGACTGCAGGGATACCAACTCAAACCATCTTTGACGCGCAGATGTACATCCCGGGTATTGATGGCAGCACTCAGTTCATCTTTCTGGTGTTGCCTTTCCACCTCCAGGGCCGACAACCACTGTTGTATTTTTTGCTTTATCATGGACTGTAAACTTATAAAAAAAGTACAACAGGAAGGGAATACCTGAAAATGTTAGGGGTGATCTGTGATGGGATACCATTTTTTTCCGGAAAAAAGGGTGCGCTTTCCCCTTGCGGACTTGAAGAAAGTGAACCATGAATCATCCTTTCCAATAATTCTATTTTGGCAAATTACAAAGGGATTCTAGCGAGGGTATCAGGGTGCTACCTTTGCTTTTGCAGTCTTTTGAAAAATGCCAGGATGGTTGATGGAGTTGTAATGGAGTATTTTATGGGAGAAGTAGTAATGTTAATTTTTTTAAACTATATTATACAATGTATTGGAAATTATTCATATAAATATATATATATATAATCAAATAAAAAATACCCGATTAAGATATCACAACCAATACGACATTTTTATTAAGTTTGAAGCGATAAATTAAATTTGAACCTCACTTACCATGATTTCTTCTTTGCCGTACACAAAAAAAGCAGGAAACCCTAAAGGTGCAGAACATCCTTACTTCTTCTGTCCTTCCCGGCTGTATTGGTGGAGTGGGTTTTTAAAACAGATTTCCTCGAAATGATTACCGGGTGCATATAGCTTATGCCCCTACTCAATAACATTTTTTATATCATCACAACCAGATGGAGCCTGATTGGACATTCTATCCTCTGTCTGGACACTATAAACTTTTATTATGTCAACTTTAAAAATCAATAAATTTGTGGTTTTGTCTTTATTAATTTTTGCCAACTGTCTTTGTACCTTCCATCAGCAAGCTACCGGACAAACCATCGGGCCATGTGGATATGCTACCGGTACTTTAAATCTCCCCACAGCGCCAGCAAACTTACAGGTAATTAAGACTTACAAAAAAACCAGTGAACTGTTTTTTACCCTACCTGAGGGAAAAACCATAGCGGACCTCAATTCCTATGACTATCAACATATGGAACCCATGAAAAGAATTGAAAGGGTGGTATATTCCAAAGACTCTTTGGGAGTGGATGTCGTATTAAAACACGTACTGGATCCGGAAGTGCAGTTTAAACCCACTATTGAGCCGTATGAACTTATGGTGTTGTATCCCACCAGTGTGGAAATTTACAATCGAAATGGAATAAAAATTTACTCCACCGATCTTGATACGACATCATATGTTGAGGAAAATGGAGAACAAGGAGGTCAGGGCAGCCAGGGAGGGGGTTCTTTGATCGATAGTAATGAGATTACCATTACAAGCATTGAGGGTGACTCCGTTTTTAAGATTGAAGGTCCCAATTTTGTGGCAGTGGTAAATATACCGAAGGGGCTTTTTGTCGAGACGGTCTATGATGATTACGACCTGTGGATAGAAAAGGAAATCGCTTTTTATGATCCCGGCGATGAGGATAGGTCCAGACCATTGCTTGAATTGAATATCAGCCGGGATACCTTGCCGATTTCAGGCGAATGTGTATTCAGGGTTATTTCCACAGCATATGAAGAGTACTGTTCTGTGGATTCCGGATATTCCTCCAGAGTCCTGATTCTTGAAGAAGTTCATTATAAGGGACACCTCACTATGACCAAGTGGCCCAATCCGGTTTCCTCCATGCTGAATATATTAATCGAGTCCGGCAATGGAAATGAAATGGTGGAAATAGAAATAATTGATTTGGAGGGAAAAATCCTCTATTCCGCTAAAGCAAATGTCAATCAGAGATTCACAATTGATGTATCAGCTTTTAGATCAGGCTTGTATCTGATGAAGGCCCAATCAGGCAGGGACATGATTGTTGAAAGAGTAGTTATCCAGAATTAATACAAACTTAACAAAATAAAAAAAATGAAAACATTTAAATATATATTCATCTCATTGATTACCCTGTATTCCATCCAGGAAGCCACATCACAAAGCAATTGCGATCTGGAGCAGGTGGTTCCCGTAAATGAAGCCGCCAGTGAAGTAAATGATACTTTGCCGGATATTCCACCCCCGGTCGAACTGGGAGGATCCAGGAGTCAATCTGGAAATAGAATGCTATATTTTATCCATGGATTGAATGGGAAGGATAAAAATTCCTGGGAGAGAGCCCATACAGCCTCTATGTTAGGTGTTTTTAATGATAACATTAACTTTCCAGCAAGGGAAGTCTCATCATATATGCCAAATTATGATTCTGATATAGAATTGGAGACAGCAGTCACTATTGTTCATCAACTTATGGCAGTAAACCAATATGATGTTCCGTCGGATTATTTTCTTGCAGATGGGATTGCGATTGGCCACAGCCAGGGTGGAATTGTCGGTAGAGCCATTGATCAATACTACAGTGAGAGAAATACTTCGGGTGAATTGCTGCATTCTGATATTAGAAGGTTCGGGGGATTAGTTACACTGGCAACCCCCAATCAAGGGGCACAGATTTTGAATAATAAGGAATTTATACAGGGGTTTGTCTATGACCTGGCAGACAATCTTACTGTAGGGCCTATTACAGAATTCACTAGCTCCTCAAATTTTTTTGTAAGACTGATGGCAAAACTTATAAACCTTGGAGAATTGCGGGCAGAGTTTGTAAATTTTATTGGGAATGATTTTGGTAGTTATCTCATTGCAGAAAATATGCCGAAAATCACCAAGGCATATACTGTTCCTATGGAAGATGGAGGAGCGGAAAGTAGGATTATTAATCTGAATGAATATGAACCCATTTATTTGGATGAAGAGGAGAATGAAGAACATACCAGTTTGGTAGCATTTTATGCTGTTGCTGATTTGGTTAAAACCTACTACAATGTTGGTCCAATTAATA
>REEI01000018.1 GCA_007695145.1 Saprospirales bacterium
AACTACGAACATTATCTGTACCTGAATCTCGAGCTCCCTGAAGACAAACAGCCATTTGAACAAATCCATGATTTCGGGAATTGATCCGGGCTTTGTTTTTCTTAAAGGACATCCCTTTTTCGAGGAGGGAAGAAACCCTTCTTTTTATAGACGAGATTCAGGAGGTACCGGAAGCTTTTAATCTTCTGAGGTACTTTTTGAGTTTTACCCGGAAATACATGTAATTGCAGCCGGGTCTTTGTTGGATATCCTCCTGAATAAGAAAGGAAATTTTCCGGTTGGAAGAGTATCTTTTTTAGTAATAAGGCCGTTCTCCTTTATGGAATTTTTAAAGGCTCAGGGTGAAGGGGAGAGTCTTAAACAATTTCATCAGGTACCCCTCAATGAATTTGCCCATTATAAGTTATTGAAAAAGTTTCATGAGTATGCAATGATTGGTGGAATGCCGGAGATTGTTCAGACTTATATACATCAAAGAGATCCGCTGATTCTTCAAAATATTTATGACGCACTTTTAACAACCTATCTCGATGATGTGGAGAAGTATGCTATCAGTGATTCGCAGGCTATGGTCCTGAGACACGTTATTTCTACGGTGTTTTCAGAAGCGGGACGGAGAATTAAATTTGCCGGCTTTGGCAATTCAAATTATCGCTCACGTGAAATAGGAAAAGCACTGAGGATACTGGAGAAGATTTTTTTAATAGAATTAATTTACCCCACGACCTCTCCAAAAATCCCAATTTTCCCCAATAAGAGAAGATCCCCGCGTTTGCGGGTTTTTGATACCGGATTGGTAAATTATTCTCTTGGTATTCAAAAAAGCATGGTGGGTATTTCAGATTTACACCAAACCTATCAGGGAATTCTCATCGAACACCTTGTAGGTCAGGAATTAATTGCACACCAGTACAGGGCCCTTGCAAAAACCAACTTTTGGATTAGGGAAAAGAAAAGCTCAGATGCAGAAGTTGACTATTTGTTCCAATACCGTGATAAGCTGGTTCCGGTAGAGGTCAAATCCGGTAAATCCGGTAAACTTAAGTCACTTCACATGTTCATGGACAAGGCTCCGCACGATCTCGCCGTGAGGTTTTATTCGGGCTCTTTTAAAATTGATCATTTAAAAACCGCTTCAGGCAAGAAATTTAAATTGTTGAATCTCCCTTATTTTTGCGGAGGGAAGATCGACCAATATATCGAATGGGCGTTGGATGAAGCAGGAAAATCGTCTTAAGGAAACTTATGGGAACCTAATTGCGCAAGAGAATTCTGCACATGTACTTGTGCAGTTTGGCTAAAATGGTCTCCTAAAACACTGGTTACAATTGTAGAATCCAGGGATAATTCACCCATTTAAAATCTCCAGTATCCCCCATCCCATTTGTGAATAGCAGAGTGTTTATTTCCCCTCACTCTGCTACAAATTTCCTGATCTTTTACCCTAACTTTGTTACAACAATCGAGCTTTTTTACCCTAACTTTGATCACAGTGATAGAACCAGCGCCCATCAACTGACCTTTTTTTTAAGAATTAAGACCGAAATCCCATTCCATTATTCAACTAATCTGAAGATGAAAGAATGGAGGTAGCCAGTGAGTGCAAATTCTGAGGCCCATTGTGCCACGTATTTTAATTCCGGTCACCCTCCAAATGTAAAATACTGGGGTATATACAGACGAAAGTAAACTGGCCTAGCTATTATAGGCCTTTCCAAAAGCTGGTAGGATAAGGAAAACAACCCTAAATCCTCTCCAGCCCATCTAAACCATTAATCTTCCGGTATCAGGAATTTACTAATCATTCAGAATAAGTAGGATTTTTCAAAGTGGACTCTGGGATATGTAAAACAAGCTTTGTAAACCAATACTTTTACTGCTTCGAAAAACTCATCTCGTATTGGATTTATCCAAAAAACCATTTACTTTTGTATCCAGTTGAATACAGTGTTTATGTACTTTATTGAGAAAACATCTGAATTTGACAAATGGCTGAGAAAACTAAAGGACTTAAGAGCCAGAGCAAAAATCCTGTTTAGGATTCAGAAGTTAGAAACCGATGAGCATTTTGGTGATTGCAAAGCTGTAGGAGGTGGAACAGGTGAAATGCGAGTGAATTTTGGGAAAGGATATCGCGTTTACTTCAAAGAAAAAGACGGGAAGGTTATATTGCTTTTAGTCGGTGGAGACAAATCGACTCAGCAAAGGGATATTCAAAAAGCGAAAGAAATTTGGAAAAGATTAAACAGTTAAATAATGAACGCTTCAAAATTTGATATAGCGGATTACCTGGACAGCGAAGAGATGATTGCAGAGTATCTCAACACAGTATTGGAAGAGGGAGATACTTCGGATGTAATAAATGCAATTGGTTATGTTGCGAAGGCCATCGGAATGAGTAAAATAGCCGAAGAAACCGGAATGAGCAGACCGAGCCTGTACAAAGCATTGTCAGAGGGAGCAAAACCTCAATTCGCAACAATCGTGAAGGTCCTGAAAGCCATCGGGGGGCAAATACAGGTGGTTCCAGTATCTGCCGGAGAAAAATCGACGACAACACATCGGCTGTAAAAAATAGGGGTTGAAGTGCAAAGTTGAAAGTGATTATACGAAGAGTAGCATTCGTTCAGTAGAAAGCAGAGTGTATTAACCCGGATCCAAAATATTTCGCAACTATTTCTTTGCGAAATAGGAGAAAAGGAATCAGAAAGTACTCCAGGGAAGAAAAGCCGGCGATCATTGAGGAGGCCGGTGAGAAT
>REEI01000057.1 GCA_007695145.1 Saprospirales bacterium
GGCTCAGCACAAGTGCTTCGATAAACTCAGCACAAGTTCAAAAAGTAACAAAAAAATCAAGGCTGTCAAGTATTTTGCGGTTGGCTTTTTGCTTGGCGGTTTGCCGGATCCTTTTCCTGGATATCCACACAGAATACCTCGTTTACCAGCAAAATCACTTCAGGTGCTTCTGAAAATTCTCCAAAACCTAATAAACACCCCTGGTTTTGAGCAGTGAAGAGCACCAAAGTTGAAGATAGGGATAAATTGCTTATCTTGCCACCCAATGTTAATTACAACTGCATGGATTCGAGAGAACTTGATTTAATTGTTTTTGGAGCAACAGGCTTCACAGGTAAGCTGGTGGTGGAGTACCTGCATTTGAAAAGGAATGAGAATTCCATAAAATGGGGAATGGCTGGCCGCGATATAGAAAAGCTCAATACTTTGAAGGAATCCATAGGATGCGATTACGCCCCTGCGTTTGTTGCAGACAGCAATCATTTGGACTCACTCATCCAAATGACCAAAAAAGCAAAGGTGGTGGCAAGCACGGTAGGGCCCTATGCCCGCTACGGCTCCCTCCTGGTAGAGGCCTGCGTGACTACAGGTACAGATTACTGTGACCTGAGCGGTGAAGTGCACTGGATGAGAAAAATGATAGACCGCTGGCAGGAAAAGGCCATTGAAAACAAGGTTCGCCTGGTTCATTGCTGCGGTTTCGATTCAATTCCCAGTGACATGGGGGTGCTTTGGATGCAGGACAGGGCACTCAAAAAAACAGGATCGTATTTTCCTCACATTTCTATGCAGTTGCTTAAAATAAGTGGAGGATTTAGTGGTGGCACTTTTGAAAGTATGTTCAACATTAGAGCGGAGGCAGAAAAAGACAAGAGCATTTACAAAGTGATTATGAGGCCCTACTCTTTAAACCCCGATCCGGAATTCCGCGGACCCGATTCCCGTGATTTAAAAGGTGTTAAATGGGATCCCTTTTCCCGTGGATATGTGGCTCCTTTTATAATGGCTACTATCAATACACGAGTGGTGAGAAGGAGTCACGCACTTCAAAATTTCCAATATGGAGATGCTTTTACCTATGAGGAATCTATTTATTGCGGCAGGGGATGGAAGGGCAAACTAAATGGGTGGAAAATACTACTTCCCCTGGCTGTTGTTCGGCTGGCAAAGCCCGGTACATGGCTCTACAAATTAGTTCGGTCGTTCTTACCCAAACCGGGTCAGGGGCCATCAAAAGAGAAAATAGAAAATGGATTCTACCACCTGCGTTTCTGGGGAAAGTCGGCTGATGGAAAAGTTTATGCTGCTTTGTTGAACGGAAAACGAGACCCGGGCTATGGAGCTACTTCGCGCATGTTGGCGGAATCGGCCATTCGACTGGCAGAATCTTACGATAAGTCCAATAAAAGTGGAGGATTTCTAACCCCTGCTACTGCCTTTGGACTGGAATTTATTGAGGTACTCCAGGAAAAAGTGGGAATGGTTTTTATTTGGGATAACGAATAAATTTCCCATCGAACTAAGAGGAGACCGAATTCTATAAATGCCTAGTCTTTCCATAAATAATTGCCATTGAATTTGAGATTAATTAAGCTTAAAAATCATTGCTTTAGTCATATATTTATTGTGCATCAATGACCTGTACTCATTTTCCCTTCTCATCAATCAAACCATGACTGGTCTTAATTGCTATCTGAGTTTACTTTTAATTTTTGTTTTGGTGCTTCGACAAACTCAGCACAAGTGCTTCTGCAGGTTCAGCACAAGTTCAAAAAGTAAAAAAATCAAGGCTGTCAAATATTTGGCGGTTGGCTTTTGGCGGTTGGCTGTCTGGGCCCATGGGAAAAAGATGAACATTAGGCAGGGAAGGGGTTATTGAAATTCGAAAACCTTAAGGCTCTTAAACTTTGCTTCCATTATTCAATTGATTGCTTTGATAACCACCAACATTCAAGCTTATTATTTATTAGCCTAATTCGATAATTTTTATTACAATCTCTCTTCATAAGTTTCAATTTGGCGGGCATCGACAATACGCATTGTTAAATAGGATACAATAAGACCAACTCCTATTCCCTCAAATAGCAGGTACAAGCTGGCAGTAAAAGGGTTGAGCGTCTCCCCCATTGGAGCCCGTTCTTGAATGGCTGTCATAAGGGTAGAATCGCCACTCAGATAAATCATTTGGAAAATGGAGAAAAGAATGACACCTACGATTGCAGGTCTAAAACCGGCAAGGACTCCAGAGAGATAATTGAATTTTCTGTCGGGATTGACTTCGTAAAAATTTCTAATAGCCAACCAGGTAACGCCGAAAAAGAATACTACATTTACAAATCTGAGGTTGAAATTTTCATATAGGTTGGCCCCTTTCATAACAAAGAAATAAGTGATGAGCAGTGCCGTCAATAAAATTCCGAATAAAAAATCTTGCTTTCTCATTGTTAAATACCATTTTAAATTCATTTTGTACAACGTAATAAATTGTATTTTGTTCACAGATTTCATTGATTTTGAGCATTTTAAACCATTGTTCTCTATAGCTTGAAGGGACAAACTGGCTCTCAATGCCTATCAACCTGTTCTTCTATTGAAAAGAGAAATGTGAAATTGAACTAGTAAAACCTGTCCATTATCCATTTGTCCATTATCCAACTGTCCACTGTGTCCACTTTGTCAATTTGTCAATTGTCAATTGTCCATTATCCATTGTCCATTGTCCACTGTCCCTTGTCAATTGTCCCTTGTCAATTGTC
>REEI01000088.1 GCA_007695145.1 Saprospirales bacterium
CCTGTCTGGGTTTGAGGAATTTGTGGGTCATTTTACTGGAGATCCAATTAAAAACTGTTAACAAGATGCCTGTTTTTAGTTGGAAATACAAGGCAATAGGACAGGATGAAGCGAGTGATGACAAATATTGTCGTAAAAATAAAAGCTTGGCTTCGTAGTAGCGGGAACAGGACTCGAATCCCGAAATTCGGGACAAGCTCTGTGTCCGCCGCGCTTGTGCGCTGTGGCGTAGCGGATATGATCCCTCCAGAGAATGGTTTAAAACAAAAAAAGCCAAGCATTTCTGCCTGGCTTCGTAGTAGCGGGAACAGGACTCGAACCTGTGACCTTCGGGTTATGAGCCCGACGAGCTACCAACTGCTCCATCCCGCGATATATTTTTATTTTCTTAAAGACCCTTGCAGAACTCGAATCCCGAGATTCGGGACATGTTCTGTGTCCGCCGCGGCGGATCCATCCCGCGATATATCTTTAATCAAATGATTTTCTAATTTGAACAGCCTTTGCTGAAATCGTGGTACAAAAGTAAGTGCTTTTTGAATACAATGCAAATGAGCTTTGGATATAAATTTTCCTGAAGAACACATATCTTGGCTTAGAAGCTGAAAATTAGAGGCTTATTGATAACATTTTTTTACCCGAACAAACGCCCTCTTTTCTAACTGAAACCTATATTTTTCTTGATTTTCCAAACTTTATTTGGTTTGTTTTTCTTACAAGGCGTATCCTCTGGAAAAAATCAAGTACCTTTGCAGAAAAATTGTAGTCATGACCGAACAAACACACAAGGCAGGATTTGTCAATATCATTGGAAAACCCAATGTAGGCAAGTCCACGCTCATGAACGTGCTTATCGGTGAGCGACTTTCGATCATCTCCTCCAAGGCACAGACCACCCGTCATCGTATCATGGGAATCATCAATGACGAGCAGTATCAGATTGTATTTTCTGACACACCCGGCATGCTGAAACCCAAATATGAATTGCACAAAAACATGATGAGTTTTGTCAATATGTCCCTAGAGGATGCAGATGTGATTCTTTTCGTAACCGATCTATTTGAAACCGATGAGGAAATAGAAGACGTGATTGAAAAGATGAACAAGTCAGGTGTTCCTGTACTCTTAGTCATCAACAAAATTGACCTGTCCAAGGAAAATCAATTGGAAGAAGTGACGGCTTATTGGACTCAACGTATCCAAACAGATGCGGTGGTACCAATCTCTGCTACCGAAAGTTTCAATACCGAACGCATTCTTCAGGAAATCCTGGACAGACTTCCAGTCCATCCACCCTTTTACGATAAGGAGGAACTTACAGACAGGCCTGAGCGCTTTTTTGCCTCTGAAATTGTAAGGGAAAAAATCTTTCTCAACTATAAAAAAGAAATACCCTATAGTACAGAAGTGTATATAGAGGACTTTTTTGAAGAGGAAAAGATCATTCGAATCCGGGCAGTCATCTACGTAGAGCGCAACAGCCAAAAAGGCATCATCATCGGAGAAGGTGGCAAGGCATTAAAAAGAGTGGGGATGCAGGCCAGAGAAGAAATGGAGAAATTTTTCGGAAAAAAAATCTTTTTGGAAACCCATGTGAAAGTGGCTGAAAACTGGAGAAAAGATAAAATTAAGTTGAAACGATTTGGTTACGACCAATAAGAAGAGCAGACAATGGCAAATATAGTAGCAATAGTGGGTAGACCCAATGTTGGGAAATCTACCTTTTTCAATAGATTGGTTGAAGAGCGCAAAGCCATAGAGGACAATGTATCAGGGGTTACCCGAGACCGTCACTATGGACATGCCCAATGGGGCGGGAAGTTTTTTTCGGTCATAGATACCGGTGGTTATGTCACCGGGTCAGATGATGTCTATGAAGCGGAAATCCGAAAACAGGTAAAATTGGCTATTGAGGAGGCCAATGTAATCCTTTTGGTAGTCGATTGCCATGATGGCCTTACAGACCTGGATAAGGAATTTGCCAATGAACTGAGAAGTTCTCAAAAACCCATTTTTATTGTGGCCAATAAGGCAGATAGTCCGGAAAAAGCCCTGCTCGCTGCAGAATTTTATGGACTGGGACTTGGCGATAATGATGTGTTTCCTATCGCAGCGGTAAGTGGTAGTGGTACGGGCGACCTCTTGGATGAAGTAATCAAGAATTTTCCTGACGAGGGACAAGAAGATCCGGATGAGGGCATTCCTAAAATTGCCATTCTTGGCCGTCCCAATGTGGGTAAATCCTCTTTCCTTAATGCGCTTTTGGGAACGGAGCGTTCTATAGTAACCAATGAAGCAGGTACTACCAGAGATGCCATTCATACCCGATACAAACTCTTTGGGAAGGATTTTATTATCACAGACACGGCCGGAATTCGTAAAAAAGCCAAAGTCAAAGAAGATATAGAGTTTTACTCTGTTATGCGCTCCCTTAGAACACTGGAAGAATCGGATGTATTGATTGTCATGGTAGATGCAACCCGAGGCATGGAAGCCCAGGATATCAATCTGATCTCTTTAGGGATAAAAAACAACAAAGGGATTATGATCATGGTCAACAAATGGGACCTGATTGAGAAAGATCACAAAACCCTGGAAAAAATCAAAAAGGATATGTTGGAGAAACTCGGTGAAAATCGTTGGATCCCTATTATATTTACTTCCGTTGAAGCCAAACAGCGCATCTTTCAGGCGATTGAACTTGCTGTGAAAGTATATGATAACAAAACAAGGAAAGTGG
>REEI01000074.1 GCA_007695145.1 Saprospirales bacterium
TCTCCAGCCCTTTTTTAGAATCAGACTGTCTCTTGCAGCTTTGCTTTCACGGTACCTCAGACCATCCGCCCCTAACCACAAATTGTCCGGAGTATTGGGGTTGAGGTACCAGCCAATCAGGGTGGAATCGTAGTTCTCGCAACTCATGCCGCTAAAATTGAACATCTGGTCTACAATCAAAGAACTTGACAGCTCCCATTTGTCAAGTGATTGGTCAAATTTATGTGAGCTAAAAAACATCCCTGTCATTACAATTAGATTGCTTACATTCCAATCATTCAATTGTTGATTGAATTCTCTTGCACCTTGAAACATAAAAGCCATATTCCATACCCTTGAGACATCCCATTGGTCAAGAGGCTGATTGAATTGAAGCGCACCTGAAAACATGTGGATCATCTCCTCAACTGATGAAACATCCCAATCATTCAATGGCTTACTAAAATTAATAGCATGGGCAAACATATTGTTCATGTACTTTACATTTGAAACATCCCAGCTATTTAATTCCTGATTAAATCTACTCGCCCCATTGAATAAACTTGTCATATCTATTACATTACTAACATTCCAATCTCCGATGGGCTGATTAAATGAAATGGCACCAGCAAACATTAAATTTAACATCTCAACATTTGATACATCCCAATGACCTATTGGGCTATTAAAATTGATACAACCAAAAAACATACCACTTAAACTAGTAACCCCGGACAAGTCAGGTGCATCATCAGCATCAATTACCATATTCCTACAATTTCCAAATGCCCCGACCATACTACTCCATTCAATATCGCCCCATTGATTGACAGAAAGGAGTTTGTCATGATCGCTATTGAATCCAAACTGAATTCTTGTAAAGTTCCCACTGATACTTACCCGGTAGGTGCCTGCATGAGGAAAAGTAATCAGAGTCTCTCCTGTCCCGGTTTCCACTCCTGTGTTTCCGGGGTTACCCACCTCCGCCCATTCGATGGTGTATCCGAAGCCGGTTCCACGAATCAGTATTTGATTGTCTTCAGATACACCCGGAAGGTCTGTTTGCCAGGTAGTGATGAAGGGGCGCTGGGCATGGATATTGCAAATAAATACAAGTAAATATATGAAATGTAAGAAAGTTGTCATTCCCGTTTTTACAGCCATATTTGCCAAATTTAATCTTCATGTATTTAACCAAAATAATGCATAAACCAATAAGGCTAGTAGGTACTTCCACAAAACATGTGATTACATAGGGAATCAACCGTAAAATAAAACCTCTCTCCCGGATCAATCCAATACCTCCTAAAATCCACACATCCGGAAGCACAAGCAATTTCAATTGTTATTGTATCAGATGGAGAAAAGTTTGCAATAAAAAAATCAACATCACTTACAAGACAGATAGGACTAAAGCCAATTGACAGGGAATCTTGAATCCCAAACCAATTGTATTTACAAGGAGTACTTGGAATTGAATCAATGAAGCAATCCGGGAACTGCGCATCCCATCCCTTGCAGAAAATTATATCATTTGGGTTTCCCGGAAAAGTCACAAAAAAATAACAACAACATAGATCATCAGACAGATTACAACCGTGGTCACAATTGAAAACACAAGAACTTCTTGAGTCTGCCTCTATAAACATATTTGGAACAGGTTCATCCGGTAGCTTGACATCCGTGTCACATCCTATGATAAAAAGAGTTACCAATAAAAGAGAAGAGAAGAGAAGAGAAGTTTTCATATCACAAAAATTTAGTTAGAAGTGATTTTTTATCAAGTCAAAGATAAATAAAGTTTTATTAATTATTCAAAAAAACTTGGAAATTTGGGACTGTCTAATTTAGAAATTTTATTTTATCACACTTTTCTTCATTCTAAGCCGAACTAAATGAAATACCCTCATCTCACCAACGCTAGCCTCCCAAATTCCCTCCTCTCCCCTGTGGAGAGACTAAAGAAGTATATCCCGGGTGAAGGCAGGTCTTCTGCATACAGCCGTATGTTATGAGACCCGGCCTCGTACTTTCTTGATTGTACCAGTATCTCATGGCCGGTTGCATTGTACAAATTGAATACAGCCTCCGAAGTCTGATCCAGATAAAATCTTATGGTGGTCTCGCTAATAAAGGGATTGGGGCTGATTGAGGTAATTAAGCCCGGTTTATCCATGATTTTTGAAGAAATGAGTTGAGGAAAAAGGGGAGTCGAACTGCCGACTAAATATACTTCCGGCTTTAGGCTCTGGTCATCTATGACGATGCCTAAAGAAGGATGAGTGGATGTTCTTTGTCTGAACTTTAAAACAAAAAGTACTTTCTCGCATCCTGTTCTTATTTCTACCGGATCGCTCCAACTTATTCCTATGCGGCCGTCCATGAGGCCGGCCAGACCTAAGTTCATTTCACTCAGATTCACTCCCCCGCTTTCAAAACCGGCAAATTCCCACTTCCGGTAGTCGAACTGTATGCCCATTTGAATGCCTTCTAAAGGGGTGTTTGTATCCATTTTAAATGCTTTTCTAAGCAGGCCTCTTTCAACAGATACTTGCTCTGACACCTCCATTTTTACCAATTGCTCTTTGGCGCGATAGGTAGACCCACTCAATCGGTGCGAGTGATTTACATCACCCTTCTTTATTGCTTTCCAGTTGTACACCCTTTGTTCTGTGTCGTTCGCATCTAGCCTTATCT
>REEI01000102.1 GCA_007695145.1 Saprospirales bacterium
GTTGAAAAGCCCAATGCAAAAGAAAATGTCAATAACCAGAACAAACTCCCTTTTCTCGTTAACGAATTTGCCATAGCTTCTCCTATGGGAAATAATCCCATTTCCAATCCTTCTACAAAAAGCATCAAGCCCACGACAACCAACACACTTCCAAAAATCACTTGTCCCAAATCAGGAAGAGGTTGGCGAATAACGACCAGCTGAAAAAAGCCAACCACCAAAATAACGGGTAAGAGGTCCAGGAACGATGCTTTAAGTTTATTAAATGCCAGGTGAATAAGCGGGATCAAAGATCGCAGCAAATGATTTGTGTGTTGTTTACCCCCGGCTTTTCTCAAAATGGTTATTGATTATTTGTTGTGTTACTTATGTCTACCATGCCCAAAATAATAATATGGTTCCTTTCCCCCGAATTTGGATCGGTACTGACCTACAGCCATCCCAAACCTAAATGTAATACTATTTCCTAATTACGGGCTAAGATCAAGAAAACAATCTATACATATATCATCTCCCGGCCATTGAGTCATGCTATTTCATTGTCAGAAATTTTCTTTGAAAATATCTGGAAATAATCAGCCGTAGCTTCCGGGGACATACCTGTGTGCATACTTGATTTTTATGTAGTATAATAGGAATTAATTTACTTGTATTTTTAATTGTAGATCAGATACTTATGCGGTTTTTTTAGCTGGTAAAATTCGGTATCATATCGGTGCTATTTTCACATCTCATTTGCCTGATTCTTCTTGCTTTCTGTTTTGATTGTTCGTTAATGGTTCAATAGAACTTCAAAAAGTAATAGAAAAATTTATGCTATTTAAGCACATTCTATGGCTATATCTAGTGAATTTGAATTAAAATGTGCCAATTGATGGAATGCAAGGCATATTTTGTATATCTTTGGGCAAACCAATCCTCTTTTTGTTATGTCCCCCATTATAGATATCCATGCTCATCCCCAGATTAAGCCCTTCAATGCTGAATTGGAAATACAGCTCAAAAAGGGGCTTTGGCAATACTTCAGTGAATCTGCCGGTTGCAGTTCTTTGGGCGGTCTGAGAAGAAAAGCACTTGAAAGCCTGGTTAAGGATTCCCAAACCAATCTGGATCAGGCGATTATGGGAGATGTCAGAGGCCTGTTCATTTCTCTTTATCCCGTAGAGCGAAACTTTTTTGATGTTAGAAAAAGGCACTTTTTGCTCCGGTTGATTCTTGGAGAAAAACACATGAGAGATTTTGCTGCCTGTGTCACTGGTTTTGGACGGCCAAAGATTGACAAAATATTCGACCGCTACCTGCACAAAAAAGGACTCAATTACTACCGCAAGGAATTGATCGATGAATACAATTTTCTCGTGAGTGAAACCTCAGATCCGCGCTTTGTGATTGCTTCAGATTATGATGAATTTATAAGCACGCTGGAGCAGGGAGATAAAGTTGCTTCCATATTAACCATTGAAGGTGCTCATGCTTTGGGAAGCTATGAGAAGGAGGATTTCTGGAGGCCTGTAAGCGATGCAGACCAGGACGATATTCACAGGAGATTGTTGGACGGGTTCGAAACCCATATCAGCGCATCTAAAAGGTGGAATGGGGGTAAACACTGCCCATTCTTTATCACCTTTTCACATCATTTTTGCAACTTGCTGGCCGGACATTCCCAAAGCTTTAAGGAAGGGGGCATTATACCCGGGATGGCCAACCTACTGGATCAGAGAAACGGAATGGACGAGGGCTTCAGTAAACTCGGTTGGGATGTATTGAAGCTGCTCTTGTCGAATATCGGAGAGCGCAGAATTTTGATTGATGTTAAGCACATGAGTGTGAAGGCAAGAATTGAGTACTTCGAGTATTTGAAAACAAACTATTGGGACAAGGGTGAAGATCTCCCTATCATTTGCAGCCATAGTGCCTTCAGTGGTTACCGCACATTGGAGGAGTCCAATAAAAGAGATAGCAATCGCAGGTACAATAGAAATTACCTGAGCAAACAATCGATCAATATCAGTGATGAGGAAGCTCAAATAATCACTCGCTCAAGGGGGTTGATCGGTCTGGTGCTCCACGGCGGCAGGCTTCCCGGTGGGCTGGCCAAAAAACAAATGGAACGAGCGAGAAATGCAGACGAACTCAGAGATGCCACCATTGCATTGATTATGAGCAATATATTTCATATGCTGAGGGCCGTGGACGACCAATCTGCATGGGATTGCATTTCACTGGGTACGGATATGGACGGAATCATTGAAGCGCTACCACCCTACACAAATTACAGCAGCCTTAAGTTACTCCCCATTCATTTGAGACAGTTTTTCCACCGACCATTCGACTTACCAGGCATTGGAATGGGAAAGAAAGAAGTTAAAAAACTCATGTACGAATACAGCCCTGAGGAGTTAACCGATAAGATATGCAGCAAAAATGCCCTCAGGTTTTTGAAGCGATACTTCAATGAAGATTACCTTTTGAGGAGGGTGTGAATAGAAAGAAAAGGCAAGATGTCGTCACAGATATTCTCTGGAAACATTGGATATATTTTATCGAATTAGACGAATAAATAATATTCTTGAACACTGATGGTCATTAAGGAAATCAATGGATTAATGGATGCAAAGTTTAAAAGCCTGAGCATTTTCGAATTTCATTAGCCCTTTCCCGACCTTCAAGGATTTGGTGTTAAGAAAAATGGGTTCCACAAGGTCTACCCGGAGTATTCATGAGGGTTTAGTCATGAAAGGGTCGTCCGTTAATCGGTGTTCATTTTTTAGATAGGACCTCATTGACTTGTCTCGAGCGAAATTAACTATGACTAATTGATCATTATAATTTAATAGCCTAATACAATTATTTCATTCATTAAGAAATGCGAAACTTGACTTAGTTATTGAAGAAATTTTTCTTACTTTTGGCCACCTAATTGAAAATGGCTTTTTTCGTTGGTAAAGGGCCCAATAAAGATGTAATGAATATTGGAAATCACCAAACACTGCCCCCCTGTTTCGCGTTACTTTAATGGGTTTTCTTCCGTGATTGTTGATTGCTCGCTGGTAAATATTCTTGGAGTTCGGGCGAGGGTGATATCTCAAGTTGATCGGGTATCAATAGTTCAATTGGGCTAAAGGATCGAAAGAGGTGTTGGTGAGCAGATTGGGAAGAGTCCAATAATTCATTGGATGCTATTGAAAAGCTTTAAAACAGTTGTGATTTATAAAACTTTAATTAAAATAATATAGAATGGATACATCTAAAAATGGAAAGTGCCCGGTAATGCACGGGGCAAATACGGAAACCAACAAATCTGTAATGGACTGGTGGCCAAATGCGCTCAACCTGGACATACTGCATCAGCACGATCTTAAGACCAATCCAAACGGGGAGGATTTTAACTACAGGGAAGAGTTTAAAAAGTTGGATTTGGAAGCCGTGAAAACGGATTTGAAGAATTTGATGACAGAAAGTCAGGATTGGTGGCCCGCTGATTGGGGACACTACGGTGGGTTGATGATACGAATGGCCTGGCACGCGGCCGGTACCTATAGAATTGCGGATGGTCGCGGTGGTGCCAATACAGGTAACCAACGCTTTGCCCCTATCAATAGCTGGCCTGACAATGCGAACCTGGACAAAGCCAGAAGACTTCTGTGGCCCGTCAAGAAAAAATACGGAAACAAATTGTCCTGGGCGGATCTGTTCATCCTGGCAGGAAACATGGCTTATGAATCCATGGGTTTCAAAACCTTCGGTTTTGCAGGTGGTCGTGAGGATATCTGGCATCCGGAAAAAGACATCAACTGGGGCTCTGAAAAAGAATGGTTGGGCAAGGACCGCTACAAAGACGAAAGTAGTGAATCTCTGGAAAACCCGCTGGCGGCTGTTCAAATGGGTTTGATCTATGTCAACCCGGAAGGTGTTGACGGCAATCCCGATCCATTGAAAACTGCCCATGATGTGCGCACTACCTTTAAGAGAATGGCAATGAATGATGAGGAAACGGTTGCCCTGACTGCAGGTGGACATACGGTTGGAAAAACACATGGAAATGGAGATGCCTCTATTTTAGGTGCGGAACCGGAGGGTGCTGATGTTGAAGTTCAGGGATTGGGTTGGATGAACCCAACCGGAAAAGGTAATGCAGAAGATACGGTAACAAGTGGTCTGGAAGGTGCATGGTCAAGCACGCCCGATAAGTGGAACCACAGTTACTTTCACCTGTTGCTCAATCATGAGTGGGAATTGACCAAGAGTCCGGCAGGAGCCTGGCAGTGGGAGCCTGTTGAAATGAAAGAGGAGGACAAGCCTTTTGATGCTCATATAGCAGGAGTTCGAAGGAATCCAATAATGACTGATGCCGACATGGCTATGAAAATGGATCCGGAATATCGCAAAATTTCTGATCGCTTTTACAAAGATCCCGAATATTTTGAAAAGGTATTCGCAAGGGCCTGGTTCAAGTTGACCCATAGAGACCTCGGACCAAGAAGTAGGTATTTGGGCCCTGATGTGCCACAGGAAGATCTTATCTGGCAAGATCCTATTCCGTCGGTAGACTACACTCTATCTGAATCTGAAATCGGCGATCTGAAAAATAAGCTACTGAACAGCGGACTGAGTTTGTCCGAATTAATTAC
The DNA here is from genome assembly GCA_007695145.1 of Saprospirales bacterium. GTDB lineage: Bacteria > Bacteroidota > Bacteroidia > Chitinophagales > Saprospiraceae > PWJY01. The sequence goes on from REEI01000102.1 coordinate 4,632, forward strand.
CACTGCCTGGGACAGTGCGAGGACTTTCAGACAATCTGATTATAGAGGTGGAGCCAATGGAGCGAGAATTAGGCTTGCCCCACAAATCAATTGGGAAGGTAATGAGCCGGACAGACTTAAAAAAGTGTTGGCAAAACTGGAGGAAATACAATCAGGTCTGGCTAAGAAAGTGAGCATTGCAGATCTCATCGTATTGGGTGGTAGTGCAGCTGTAGAAAAAGCTGCCAGAGATGCAGGATTTGAGGTCAAAGTTCCTTTCAGTCCGGGAAGAGGCGACGCCACAGCCGAAATGACAGATGAAGAGTCCTTTGAATATTTGGAACCTGTGCACGATGGTTACAGAAACTGGCTAAAAAAGGAATATGCGGTTAAGCCAGAGGAAATGCTGCTTGATAAAACTCAGTTATTGGGTCTCACTGCACCGGAAATGACCGTACTTATAGGTGGTATGCGTGTACTGGGCACCAATCACGGCGGTAGCAAGCACGGAGTATTTACCGATAAAGTAGGCGTATTGAGCAATGACTTCTTTGTAAATCTGACGGACATGAATTTCACATGGAGGCCCCATGGAGATAATTTATACCATATCATTGACAGAAAGTCAGGTGAAACCAAATGGACCGCAACTCGAGTGGATCTGGTATTTGGTTCCAATTCTATACTGCGGGCTTATTCAGAGTTTTACGCCCAAGACGACAATAGAGAAAAGTTTGTAAAAGACTTTGTAAATGCATGGGTTAAAGTGATGAACGCAGATCGATTTGATCTCAACTAATTCATCCACAGTCAAAATAATTACTAAAACGGGAATGCTGCTCACTTAAACCTGGAGCGGGATTCCCGTTTTTTTGATGTGGGTGAATATAAACATCTCTGTTTAGTGATCGATCCATTTGGCATAAAGCCAGGTGGAGTACCAAGATAAGCTTTGTTGAGGGCGAAATAAAGGCTTCTGGAAAAGACTTCCCGTCATGTGTCCATGAAGTTTTGTGAAGAGACCTTTTACAAAATACTTTTTTGGGGGTTTAGGTCCAACTACTGCCTTACGATTGGTGCCTTTAAAAATGTGTGAAGTTTCTAACGACATGGTGGACTTAACCTTTGGATTTGTCAGCAACAAAGTTCTTGTTCTAGTTATTTAGCTGTTATCCAATGACTTAACCCATTTTTTTTACCGCAAAATCCTTGACTTGAAGGCCGGATAAAATAATGCGTGAAGGGACGCACAAACTGATCGCTGTTTGGTTGTTTTCAGCTAAAGAAAAATTTAAGGAAATGCATCCTTTTCCTTACTTATAGAATTCGATAAACTGTCCCGTATGGTACTCTTAATCTCATTTAAAATAGGAATCCATTACTGGAGTATAAGCAATAGATCGGACTTCAGGGAAACATTTTAAACAATACCATTAGCACTGCTACTACAAAAAAGACAAACATCATCAGTCCGTAAAACACTTTATCAAATCCCGAGGATTGATAATAGGACTGAATATACCAGTTGAGGGAAAAGGCCATACCCAGCAGGATGAAGTACACCAGGAAGAAAATCCACCTAGATTCGTTGACCAAACCAAGAAGGGCAAGTATGCCATGGTTTTGGACAGTGAAAGAGATGTACCAGAAAAGGAGTGCAAAAAATACTACTGAGAGGGAGGCAGTTAATTGAAAGTAGGTGTTTCTGCGCCGGATAAATGGTGCCATTTGAGTCTTATTGTCCTTAAAACGACGAGTCAAACCTCGAGCCAGACTGATGAACAGAAGCAATACCAGTGACAAGAGACTACCAACAATATAGGGGTTTCTTTCAATAATCACCCGCTTGCTAAAATTTGCCATATGGGGATTGTGGTAAATGGCATCTAACCATTGGATAGGGTTTTCACGGATTTCGTCCATGCATTGATAATCGGGAATTACTGAAGGGTTATCCACAAAATCAGAGGTGAGCTGCCTGGCACAATCAGGACCGAATGAAACACCATGACCTACACCCGGAAAGTCGAACCAATAAGCCAATGTGAGATATTCATTAACTCTTCTGCCAAAATCAGAAGGTGTAATGGGGTCATTGGCCCCAGTTAAAATAAGAGTAGGGATATTTGTATCGAAAGGATGTATAATTGCCGAGTCCTGCTCAATAAAGTCGATCTGGGCATATACCAATTGATCTGCATCAAAATAAGCCAGGGCATCTTTAAGTAAACCCTCTTCATCAGCTTTCTGAAAATCAATCAATAGTCCGTAATCGTAAAAGCACTTTATGATATACATGGAATGAGAAATTTCCTGGGATCTGGAAAACAGAGATTCGACCAAATTGCTAAATACGACTTTGTCCCTATTGTAAAGCGATTCGAACAACCAGGGCAAAACAGGATAAAAATCCCTCACATACAGCAATTGGTGAAATGCTAAATGGGCGTTGTAGAAATTTACGACTACCTCACCACCGGGAACATTAGAAGAGTAAATGGTCAAAGGTTCTTCCTTTAGGGACTCAATTGCCCGAAAAAATTGTTCCTCCAACACAGGAAAGCGCTTGCTGCAAACGGGGCTTTGGTTGCAATAATTAAAGAACTCTTCAATCCCATTGCGATAAGAATCAAGATAAGAATCCAGGAGAGAGAAATTAACGGGAACCGGAGAATCGAGGATAACAGAGCGAAGGGCCTTGGGGTGATTTTTCATATAAGCCTGAGCGATACGCGTACCATAGGAAATCCCGTATAAATTCCATTGATCTATGCCCAGAGAATGGCGCAAATCTTCAAGGTCCAGAACAGCTTGAGTGGAATTGTACTTACTCAAATCTATTCCCTCTGCTTTTAATTGTTCGAAACAATTCAATGTGAGATTTTTCTTCTCCTCTTTAAATTGTTTGACAGTAAGATCGGCAGCTCCTATTTCCCAAAGCTCCAACTGTAGATCAATACAAAATTCGGGCTCAGAAAGTCCAACTCCCCTGTAGTCAAAAAATATCAGGTCTCTTTGATCTCGCAAATAGTGATCTTTCCACCTTTCAATTCTGGAAAAAGTCATTCCACCAGGTCCTCCATTGAGATAAATTAGAGGGTCTTCAAGCGGCTGATCCGACTTTGACTTCATGATAAGTACCGCTATTTTTAAGGTCCTGCTATCCGGATCATCCCGATTCTCTGGTACATATAAATAGGCAAATTGGATAGATTGATCATGAATAAAGGTACCACAATCTTCGAGGAAGCAATCCGTAAATTCAAGATTTGCCTCTGCATTTAAAGGAAGGTAAAGCACGATCCAGAATAGTAAGCAGAATAAGTAGTGAATTTTCATGATCAAAGGTTTAGAAAGCTAAAGGTAGTAAATTCCAGCTTGAATAAATTCAATACTGCACTTCTAAGTACGCTTGGCAAGAAACACAATTGACTAAAGCATTCCTTTAATGAACCTTACTGTTGTCAGGCGTTATAGAAAAAACTGGACTTTGCTTTAAAAAGAGAATGAGTGGTAATAATTTTTCCACTTATCTTTGTCTTCCCTTTTGATTAGGATTTGCTAAAAGTATCTTTTCTAAACTTCCTAAATGGAGTTTCACCTCATTGCAATTTTCTTAAAATTTAGACATGGGGGTGATAAATAAACAAGGTAAATTGTTTCACGTGAAACATAAAACAGCTACAAATGACAAAACCGGGTTTCAAAGTATTTTGTCCCAAAGTATTGGAACTGGGAGGTATTTTAGAAAATATTGGAACAGTAGCCCTTAAAAATATTGGGTCTGAACTTGTATTCAAACCAATAAGGTCTGCAGAGGAAACGAAACTAATATTAACAAAAAATCCATTGAATTCTGATCTTTCTTCTCAACTTCATTCAATAATTGAAGACAGCAAGACCTCATTCAAATTTAAGATTCCTTATGAAATTGTAGTTTCAAATAAATATCTTTCTAGTCTTGAGGAGATCTTCTCTGCGATAATTTATGGTGTATGGAAGCACCATAAACAGCTAGCAGAAACAGAGAACGAATTACTCCAGCTCTTCCAACCCATCATTCAGCAATATCAGTTGAACCCCATGTTAATCTCAACTTCCCTTTTGGGAGGGTTTCGGATTAGTCAGTTACCTTTCTCACAGAGGGGTATTCGATTAAATCTACCAAAAGATATGCCATGGGTATTAATAGACAATCAGGAAAACCTTGTGAGGGATATTAGTTCCGTTGAAGTACCTACTGATGATCTATCTAAAAGAGTACGTTTGGCATCATTGGTACACGGAACTCTTTTTAGTGATCTGGGGAGTCTACAATTTAGTTTGGGGGGAATCAGACGACCAACAAAACTGGATAAAGCTATAGGTTTCGGTGAATCAGGAGATGAAAAGTGGTTTTATATAATTTTTCAAAACCGAAAGGATATGGATGATTTTATCCACCGGCATGGCAAGAACTATCCAATAGGAATGAGAAAGAACAGTTTAATAATTACAGAGGTATCCCAGGAAGGAGTACGCATTTGCTAATGTTCCACGTGAAACAATCACTCTTCATTTTTCTCCAGCCGAAACCTTTTAATATGCTCATTGACAATATTCCTACTGTAAAAATAGGAGGAGACTTCCGCAGCCGCAAGGTATATAAGTCCAATACTAAAGAGAGTCAATTGAATTAGTTTAACTAAAGGTGCCTCTATTCCAAAGGCAGGAAATGCAAACAAATCAAAGGGAATTACCAATGCGCTAATGAATATAAATACTACACCGGACATTCGCATATTTATGCGACTAACACTCCTCCGGCTGTAATAAACCTTGTTAACTAAAGCTCTATATCTTTGATTATCACTATCTATTTTTAATAATTCAAGGGCTACTTTTTCAGCCTGATCCAATAGACCAATATTGATGAGCGCGTTGGCCTTTTTGTAAATGAAATACTCAAAAACATCTTTTCCCTCAAAAAAGGATACATTATTCAGCACACTTAATTCTATAACCTCGTCGGCCAATTTAATAAATTTGTGGTGTGCTCCTATTTCATAAAGCGCATCAACGTACTCAATGTATACAGAAAAAAAGTCTTTAAATTCGAGTGCGTCAATTTCAACACTATTGTGTTCGTAAAACCTGACAATGGACCGATAGCTTTCAAGTCCTTCTTGTTGAAACTTTTTTAGAATGTTATTTTTTTCGCCTGTATCCATTCCAATTTATTTTTCTTCCAGCCGATACAAAATAGGATCTGAGGGAGCTGCATCCAGTTCAATATTCATGAATTGCATCTCAAGGGCATAGGCCCCATCAAAAACCTCCTCGGGTACATATATCAACTCAGTAATGGTACTTCTTGTTCGATCAATTCCATCATAATTCCAAAAGGCTTTATGAGCTAATAATTTACCGCCATCAGACTCTGGATCAACAGAAGGTAAATCGATTAAAAAATGTTGAATCCCTCGCCCGGCAACTGCCGCCATTAATTCAGGCTCACAGTAAACGGGACTCTTTCCACTATATACCCTTGCAATTTTATCTATTCCATTCGGCACCGTACGGACGACAAGGGATTCAATGCCTTGAGGTACGCCCGCGAGTATTCCGGCATTGATGGGTTGTCCATCATTCACTTCAACTGACACAAGATAGGCACTGAAAAATCGTCTTTTCAACAAACCTGCCATAACTAAACCATTGTCGAAGACATGACCGCTGCATTCGGTATGTGTTCCATTTCCATGTGGGTTGAAAAAAACATTGAAGAAATTAACCGGACTGCCTGACTTTATAGACCCTACAAAATCACCAGATTCATAGGGCATAAACTTTGGAGGGGAGGCATAAAAGCAATTGGGATTGTTTTTACCATTTTTTAAGGGTATACCAATAGAAAGGGGTTCATTCAGATCAAATTTAAAGTCCCTACCATCCAATTGTAACTTTCCTTCCATAATCACTTCAATGATCTTTTATCAACACCCCAATGCAATTTCTTCCTCAAGGTTTCAGCAAACGAATAATCCTTCAGGTGAATGATCTTGCTGCTATATTCACTCTTCCGAATAGCCAGATCATAATTGCCATTGATTCTTTCAAACCGGCTATCCATACTACATAAAAAAGAGTTGGTACGTCCTTCTAATTCGAGACTGATCACAACATCGTCTTTAATAACCAATGGCCTAACATTGAGATTATGAGTAGCAACAGGAGTAAGAATAAAATTACCGGATCCCGGAAATACAATGGGACCACCACAACTTAAGGAATAACCGGTAGACCCGGTTGGAGTGCTAATGATAAGTCCATCTGACCAATAGGTATTCAAAAATTCTCCATTGATAAAGGCGTGAATAGCGATCATCGAACTGGTATCGCGCTTGAATACAGTAAAGTCATTGAGAGCCACAGGACTGTCGCCAAAAAGATTGGGAGAACTCTCCAAATGCAAAAGCGCCCTTTCCTCTACAAAATAACGATCATTCTCTATGTCTTCTATGGCACTTAAAGCATCTCCTTTTTCAATACTGGCCAAAAACCCAAGTCTCCCGAGATTGATCCCTAATACCGGTAGATTTTGCCGGTAGCTAAAAATAGAGGCCCTCAGCATAGTACCATCACCTCCCAGGGAAATCAGAAAATCAAGTTCTTGATCTTTAATATCATGATAGTTTCGCAATGACCGCATCGAGCTATGATTGCGAATATCAAAGGGCAGAAGTTCAGAAAAGGTAGTGTATACGCTCAGATGATGTCCCCGATCTATAAGTGATCGGATAAATTCTTCCACAAAAGGGCGATCTTCATTGGACAAAATACTTCCGTATAAACCTATATTCATCGGATATAAAATAAATTATACATTCAGGTAACTGATGAACTGGTCGTAGCGATCGGTCAAAAATTCATGATAACTCTCCTCAGTAAAAACAGCGCTTATTTCGTAACCGTATCTGGTTAATGCAGATACAACATCTTGAATATCAGATGAATGAAGCTTTAAAGTGCAGTTGATAAATTCACCATCAGCTTCGTTACTAACCAGAGATAACAAAACCGTATTTCGCTCACTTTCAACTATTCTACTGATCTCGGAAAGGCTGTAATCTCTTTTCTTCATCCGCAAAACAATCAATGCGCCGGGTTCAGTTATCCCAAATGTTTCACCAATCTTTTCAAATAATTCAACACGACTAATAGCTCCGTAAATTTTTCCTTTGTCGTTCAAAACAGGTAAGACTGAAAGTCCTGAATCAAGTATCTTTCTATAAACATCTAAGAGGTGATCACTGAGGTGAGCATTCTCATAAGTTAAATCCAATTTATCAATTTCATTCAGCAGTAAATCATCGTCCAAACCCAAAATAGCTTCTTCTGATACCAATCCAATAAATAAGTCACCGGTAACTACCACCAGGTGCTCGACGTTTAAGCTCTCCATCAATTTAAGCACAGTGCCAACCCTTTCGTAGCTTTTTACTGTGAAGTCTTCGCTTGATATATTATTTTGTGCAAACATATTATTGGATGTCATTTTCATAGACAAGACTATTGGAGTGGTACAAAAGTTGCACCAGAAAGTGTTAACTTACTGTCACAATATTTCCTTCTTCCTCTCTTCGTACTCAATATTGGATATTAAACCCCTATCTCGTTGGTCTTTTAATTGCCGCAATCTAACAAGAATTTTATCATTTCCCTCCTCTTTTTGGGGACTATCTTCTGTCGTATTACTGCCCACAAGGTCTTTCGAAGCACTTTCTATAGGGGAAACAAGATGGAAATTATTCTTTACAAAAGGGATCCACTCATCTTGCACCCTGAGATAAGCAAGAGAGGGATGCTCTTTAATTTTTTTAATATTATCAAATCCATTTTCCACTGCAAGCGCAAGATGGCGAAAGCCTCTATCTTTATTCTCCATAAGCGAAAAACAACAAGCCAGATTGAAGTGAACAGCAGCATCCCGGCTGTTGATCTCAAGCGCTTTTTCAAAAATTTCCGCAGCTTCCTGATACTCGTAATTTTTAAAGTGCTCTTTACCCTTGCTCTTAACGTCCTGTAAAGCTTCCAAAGGACTTCTGCTAACTTGCCTACCCGATTTAACCTCTTTCTTTTTCATTGGCGCTTTACTACTTTGGATGGTTTCATTTCTCTTCTCCAGGAAACGAAGATAATCTTCATCGAAAAACTTTTTGTTGTATAAATAATCGAAGCGATCCCTTCTCATAGCCAACAAGCCAATGAAATCAATCAAAGCAATGATAAAGGAGATTCCAAAGGTAAACAGCAATATAATATACAATACCCCAAGTACGCGCTGCCCGAGATAAAATCGGTGCGCACCAACCCACCCGAGGAAAAAAGCCAATAATACAGCCGTGTTCTTATCCCTCATAACTCTCCTCCTTCTCCTTTCTTAAGTTTACCCGCTTGTGTGCCTCGAGGAAAAGAAATTTTTTTTCCGCTTGCATCATATACACAGCTTAAAAAGGCAATATCATCCAAAAATTTATCCTCGCCTACTAGCTTTTTTAATTCTTTCAGAAAACGCCTATTGTATCTTATAACATCGAGATGTAAATTCCTCAACGCAAATTCCTCAATGAATTCATTACCGAGAAATTCACCCTCAGCATCTTTAAATTCCGAAATACCATCGGTATAGGAAAAGACAAAACACTCATCTCCAAGCAATTTAACCCCCTTTTTGACAACATTTAATTTATCAACTACACCGAGTACAGGGCAGCCCGCTGTCAACCATTCAATACCACCTGAACTCACAAACAGAGGTGCGTTGTGACCGGCATTCACATACTCAAACAAACCGGTCTTCACATCAATTAATCCTATAAAAAAGGATATAAACTTCTCCCCTCTGGTTATACGGAAAACACCTTCATTGAGGTTTTGAACTAGCAATTCCAGATTCCGGAACTTATCCACCATTGATCTAAGAAGCGCTTGAAAATTAGCCATTAATAAGGCTGCAGCAACACCTTTTCCGCTGACATCAGCAATACACATCACATATTTATCATCATCCACCTGCAACACATCCAGATAGTCACCGCCCACATTATAATGAGGTTGATAATAATAGTCAAACTGTAAAACATCGGACTGAGGAATGATGTCGGGGATCAACATCCTCTGCATTTCAGCCGCAAGTTGTAAGGATTTTTTAAGTCGCTCCTGCTCTATTTGTTTCTTAAACAAGCGCTTATTTTCGATCGCAACGGCAACAATATTAGTGATTGTATTGATGAACTGCAGCTGATCATAAATGTCTACTCCTTCATCCTTGATCTCACCAATGAGGGCAAAAGCAATAGCAGATTCTTTGTGATACACAGGAATAATAACATCAAAATCAACCATATAATCCTGGTCTTCAGGTCGCACAGGACTGGTCCTCTTGTACTGCAACATTCTTTCAATAATATCTTCAGTCTCCAGATTATAATCAATGGCAATATGTGTCACGCATTTCCAACCTTCCTCTTCAAGCGCAAAGAGAGCCATTTTGCCAACGCCCATATCCCAGTTGAGAAAGGTTCTATACATGCTGTAAAGACCTGAAGCAGAAATATTCTCATTGATGGCCTGGGTAACAGACAATAGACTCTTTATCTGAAGTTGTTTTAATTTCAGTTCGTTCTCGAGTTTATCGTACTTTGACAAGTTACCGTACATCAACTACTTATTTTATTTTGTCTTTGACCTCTAATACCTCGCTAAGTTAACACTATGAAGATTACCAAGCGCCTTATTTAGATAAAACATTGATTAAAACCGCTGTAACAAACAACATATTGGATAAGAGTTACACCAAATTATCCAGGGGGTATTTACGAGAATAACCGTCTTCACAGCAATGGCAATATTGCCTTGACTAAAACTACTCTAACTTCGGGTTATTATGGTGTCTATCCTTGTCCCGGCAGGTCTTCTTTTGCAGATTACTTTTCATTATTTCCTCAAGATTCAATCCCATTTGATTGGCGAGACAGACAAGAACAAAAAGACAATCCCCAAGCTCTTCGGAAATATTCCGGTCTACAAATTCAGACTCTGAATAGTCCTTAAACGATTGTTCTCCATATTTTCTCGACATTAGGCGCGCCAACTCACCGACCTCTTCCATGAGCACGAGCATATTGGTCCTTTCATCAAAGTACCTGACTCCGTATTCTTTGATCCAATCATCTACATCTTGTTGTAATTCATAAAGATTCATAAGTTCCTCTGAGTTATTCTTTAATAATTTTAACCACCTAAACAATTAGATATCTCGTTGCTTACTATCCAAAATGATTGTAACAGGTCCTTCATTGGTGAACCGAACCCTCATATGAGCACCGAATTCACCAGATATAAGTTTCCCGATATGCAGACCTGCTCTTTTCACAAATTCACCGTACAGATAAAGGGCTTTATCTGGTTCAGCCGCTTTGATAAATGATGGTCTATTCCCTTTTTTAGTCAATGCATGCAAAGTGAATTGGCTAACAATGGCGATACCCCCTCCAACATCTTCCAAAGAGAGATTCATCCTGCCATTTTCATCATTGAATATCCTCATGTTTATAGTTTTGCGCAGAAGGTAGTCAATATCCTCTTCTGTATCCTCATGTTCTATCCCAAGAAGCACGACAAGACCGCTTTTAATCATACCTTTGGATTTCCATTCTTCCCTGTCAGGGTCAAAAAACACAATCTCAGCATTTACAGCTCTTTGAAGTACTGCCCTCATTTGGTTTTTATTACGAAGATAAGAAGTTATATAAGTTATCAACACAAGAGGTAAAAACAAGTGGATAACTCAATCGAGATAGGGGAAAGAAAAATAAGTAAGCTTAAATATATTTGAAAAAATATTATATATCTTTTTTATGTTCAAAAAAAATTAGTTTTCACACCTTTATCAACAGAAATAATTTTTGAGCGACAATTTAATTTCCCACAATCCAAAAATTTAGACTTGTGAACAACTTACTCAACTGATTGAAAACGTACAAATACTCAATGTGGAAAAATGATCAAAAAATGATGAAATCTTAAGATCCAAACATTTCCTTTTATTATTATTCACATATCAACATGCTTAATAATAGTGGTTTAATTATTTATAAAAAAGAACCACTATTAAAAGAAGGGTGGATAAGTTGCGAAATGTATTTTTGTAGGCCGATGCACTTTTTAATAGTGCAGTGTTTTTAAATGGGATCCGACATGGAAAATAATGGATCCCTTGAGTTTACCGTAGCGAAAATTGCTACAATCAAAATATAATATGAAGAGCTATTCAAAGGCTGTCAGGTGGTGGATTTGGGCAGGTATCTTTATGGTATTCATCCAGATTGTAGTCGGTGGTATCACGCGATTGACCGGTAGTGGCTTGTCCATTACCAGATGGGAGATTGTGACCGGTACATTGCCTCCGCTTAGTGAGAAACAATGGGATGAGGCTTTTGAACTATACCGTGCCACCCCTCAGTACCAAAAAATCAATGAAGGCATGTCCATGTCGGACTTCAAGTTTATTTACTTTTGGGAATACGTACATAGATTGTGGGCCCGACTGATGTTTTTCGTCTTTTTAATTCCATTTATCTTATTCAGTATCAGGGGCATGTTGGACCGCTCCCTCAATATTAAACTATTGGGGGCGGTATTTCTCGCTGCAGTAGTAGCATCTGTTGGTTGGATTATGGTGGCTTCAGGATTGATTGAGCGTCCCTGGGTGAATGCTTATAAACTCTCTATTCACTTATTGTTAGGCCTTACCCTTTTTGGGTACCTGGCCAGGGTTGGATTTATAGTCAATGGGTGGCCTCGGGCTTCCTCATTGATCCCATTTACCCCCTGGCTCATCTTTGCTGCTCTACTAGTGGTTCAGTTATTTATAGGTGGTATGATGTCGGGAACCCGTGCAGCCCTGGTGTATCCCACCTGGCCGGATATGCATGGGGAGTGGATACCCTCTGCAATTTCTAAAGCAGAAAACTGGAATGCAGAGAACTTCACTTACTATGATAGATCCCTTTTTATGACAAGCCTGGTGCAGTTTATTCACCGCAAACTGGCTTACGCTCTGCTGATTTTTGGCGCCATACTGATATGGAAGCATCGCAAACTGGTACAAACTACTCTGGAGGGATACGGCTTGGTCATCTTCGGTTGTTTGCTTTTATCTCAGGTAGTCATTGGAATTATAACAGCAATTATGTCGTGGGGTCAAATCCCGGTTTTTTGGGGAGTCCTTCATCAGGCTGTGGCCTCTCTGCTCCTCATAAGTGTACTTTATATCATTTATATCAGTAAAGCAGGACAACCAGGGAGCTGATGACCTCGGATAAATACACAGCTTCCTGGCATGCTGTTTAGAAATCTGTTCGAGTTCAATGATTTCAACTCAGCTACTTCCTCTCGTCTATGATTGTTTTATTATCAACTTGTAAACTGCTTTTTTCAAAAATAGACCATTTTGATAAAATTCAGGATAGATATTATATCTTCAAACTATATTTTTGCGCCCATAGTTATCCAATACACAAAAAAGGTATAATTTAGCGTCTTGTTTGACAGCCAAAAGATGGAATACGAGTTAAAGATCAGGAAGAAATTTAGCTATATTGAGACTGGTGGAGGCGAGGAAGTAATCCTACTGCTTCACGGATTGTTTGGTGCTTTGAGTAACTTTGAAGGCATACTCAATCACTATGGAAAGAAATACAATGTAGTCGTTCCCATGCTTCCTATTTACGAAATGCCCTTGCGCACTCTCGGTCTGAGAGGATTGGTTAAACATGTGGATGCATTTGTGGAGGAAATGGGATACGATAAAGTCAATGTACTGGGCAATTCACTTGGCGGCCATATTGCTCTGCTTTACGGTCTGGAGCGACCAGATAAAACCAAGTCCATTGTTCTAACCGGAAGTTCTGGATTGTTTGAGAGTGCTATGGGTTCAACTTTTCCCAAAAGAGGCAATTACGAGTTCATAAAGAAGAAGACAGAGGCCACTTTTTACGATCCTAAGGTAGCTACAAAAGCACTGGTAGATGAGGTGTTTGAAATAGTGAACAACAGAAATAGAGCTATAAGGGTAATTGCTATTGCTAAATCGGCCGTGCGAAATAACCTCGGTGACAAATTGAACCAAATCAGTGCACCTACCTGTCTTATTTGGGGAAAACAGGACACCATCACTCCTCCTTTTGTAGGAGAAAAATTCAATGAATTAATAAAGAATTCAGAACTCCACTTTATTGATAAGTGCGGACATGCCCCCATGATGGAACATCCTGAGGAATTTAATCGCATTCTGGAAAGTTTCCTGGAAAAAGTGTTACAACAATACCAATAGACGTATCGCCTTATACAAGGCTAAGTTATGGCTACAACCAGGTCATTTAATCCAATTGAACCCGATCTTATAACTCTGGCAGTATATCCACCTCTATTCTCCATTGCTTGTTCAGCACCGCTACCAATCGTTTGATCCATTCGTTTGCAGGGAAAACAAGGACCAGTGATCTCAATAATGGCCTGATCGCCAATTCTGAACTTTTGACCTGTTTTTATTTGCTCCGGATCCAACCCCTCCAAAAGTAGATTTCTCCTTGTTTTTTCAGGCTCCACTTTTCCCAATCCCAGAAGATGGGCTACATACTCCAGATCCTTCTTCAGCACGAATGTCAATTGTCTTTTTCCACTTTGACCTTTGTAGTGGTCGCCAACTAACCCCTCTGCAGTGGTTGCTTCGACTTTTTGGACCTCAATTAAAGCACTACCCTTTTTGGGACGGATGCCAATCCATTCCACTGTCGCAGGACTATTCATCTTAGGCCTGTAACTTAATCGTAGTCTTCATCATCTTCATCCAGCTCAAAATCCACCTCGTCCAATATTTCTAGTGCTTTATCAGCATCCTTAGCCGGCACAAAGACAGCTACTTCACCCAGCATAACATAGGCACTGTCTTTGCGATCCAGTATATGGGCTTCCATCCCATTTTTTTCCAATAACCCCTGTATCAACTTCGCTTTGACCGGATCATTGGAACTGTAAATTTTAGTGAAATCTTCCATTGAAATACTTTTTGGTCCTTTTTAAATAATTGTCCCTTATAGAACAAAGATAATTAAACTTGATCTGACTTTTATTTGATCATTTCAGATAGCCTTCAAACTGCTCTCTGAATTTCTTTAGTTTTGGGTTGATCACCACCCTGCAATATCCCTGATATGGGTTATTGGCGAAATAGTTTTGATGATACGATTCTGCTTCATAGAATGAGCGAAAAGGGGTAATTTCTGTTACTATAGGATCATCCCAAAGCTCCGTTGCCACCTCATTCTTGCTTTTTTTGGCCAATGCTCGCTGCTCTTCATTGTGATAAAAAATAGCAGAGCGATATTGAGTACCCACATCTGCACCCTGACGATTGAGAGTGGTCGGATCGTGAGTACTCCAAAATACTTTTAAAATTAAATCAGCAGAAATCAACCCGGGATCAAAGGTTATCTGAACCACTTCGGCATGACCTGTGGTGCCACTTACCACTTCGCGATAGCTCGGATTTGGAACCTCTCCACCGGAGTATCCACTAACTACAGATTTTACACCTATTAACTCCTGAAAAATAGCCTCAACGCACCAAAAACAGCCAGCCCCCAGAGTAATTTGTTCATACTTATCCATGTTTTCGACATTTTTTAAAAAATGCTTTTCTGTCTCTACAATAGAGAGAACGCGCTGATCCTGTCCACATGCATAGTGGAGGGGTATCATCAATAAAATCAACCAAAATCCCTGGATAACTTTCATTGTCTATTTACAGAATGACTTTTGAAATACTTCATTCTACACTGTAATCAACAATTATTAAAGCTATTAGTTTCAGTTCAAAATCCTGTCAGAATAAAGAGTCCAATACATAAATTCACGGATACCTCTTTACTAATGTACATTAAAAAATCTTAAGGGTAAACAGAAAGTTGCTCAATCCTTATTTACCTTTTCATAATCATCGGGTTTTGCTCTTTTCCACCTTTTATGCGTCCATAGCCAGAACTCAGGTTTATCAATAATTTGGGCTTCTAATTCTCGACTGAATTTTTCCAAAATATCGTCAGCTCCTGTTCTGGCAGAATTTTCCTCCAATACTATACAGGTAAGCTCATACTTACCCCTTGAAACCTTTTCAACCCGCCCGTAAATAACCGGTAAATTGTACTTTGTGGCATACACACCGGCTCCGTATGGAAAACTGGTTTCACGACCCAGAAAGCTCGTCCAAAATGCTCTATATGGATTTTTGGGACATTGATCAGATAAGAAAAAGGTAATAGTGGGTCGCCTGGACATAGACGCTTCCATTCTTCTAATAGCTAGACGCTTGGGCACCATTTCCATTCCAAACTTTCCCCTCGATTTGACCATAAATTGGTCGATAGTTTTATTGGAGAGAGGTGAGTAAATTCCCAATGTGTATAATTGAGTGTAAAGTGGTTGCACAAAAGCTGCAAGTTCCCAGTTGTTGTAATGACCCCCGACGGCAATCAAACTTCGGTTTTCCTCAAAAAATTGGTTCAACAATTCCGGGTTGGTCACCCGGCAGCGCTTTAAGGCCTCAGACCTACCCATGCCAGTGGTTCGTATGGTCTCAGAAATTAGATCGTAGAAATGTCGGTAAAAGCTAAACCTGATGGAGCGAAGTTCTGCATCACTTTTTTCAGGAAAGGTTTCCTTGAGATTGGCAATTACTACTTTTTTTCTGTAGGCAAAACCCATTCTCATTAAAAGGTAGAGAAAGTCCGACAATAAATAGAGAACTGGTAGCGGAAGGGCAGCCATTGGTTTGATAAACAGGTATATAAAAAATTTGGTCATATTGTAAGCGAAGGTTGGTTTACACTGCCCTCCACCACAAAGGTAACTAACTGACACAGACAATGAAAACTGATTAGAAGTACCACATGGAGGAGCATTTGAAATTATGATGCATTTCATGGTGGTTTCTAATGACTTAAAATTCACAGCTTATTACAGCTGGTAAAAAATTCAGCATTCAAGTCCAAAGTTGTTTGGATCAAAATCTAACTAAAGAGGTTTGAGAATAATTTCCATAGTGCAGTATAAGTTTCAAATATTGCGTACTTTTAAGTTCAATTGAGCAAACAAGAAAAACCTAATGAACATAATTATCAAAATAATATCACCACTCTTATTCACCGTCTTAATTTTTGGTTCATTGAGTGGTCAGATTCAAGCCGATACCAATCAAGCAGTCATTAATTATTTTGAGGGGAGCTCTTCAAAGCAAGCCTATCAGGAAATTAGGGATACAGCTTTCGTTGAAAATCGCCATGTAATGATCAGCATTATTTCAGAGTGGTGTTATTGGTGCAGAGCGATGGAGGAAACCACCTTTAAAGATGATGAGGTAGTCAATAAACTCAATCAAAACTTCCTCGTACTTCGGGTGGATGCACACACACAAATTGGATTAGCTCTTTCCGCTAAATTCCGCGTCAGTTCTTTTCCTACGCTATTGTTCTTCACCCCCGATGGATATTTTATCGATAAGAGAACAGGATATATCAGAGACGCAAAAGCTTTTGTGGGAGAATTGAGAGATTTACTCAAAGTGGAGAGCAGTGGGCTTCCAGAGAGGGGATTTGATCCCTCAATTTTAAACCCCTCTTTCCCTGCTTTTTACCTCAGTAGTTTTCAACCAGACCTGGGAGAAAAAGAACTGGAGTTGACCGCTATAGCAGTCGATACCCTTATGGGCTTAAATCCTGAACAATGGTTGGACGAAATTCCCTGGTCATTGATCTATCGATTTCAAATAGGAATGGGACCCATTGGTTCCTTTTTCCTGGACAATTACGAGCGTTACAATGAGAGATTCGGCAGCAGTGAATCCTATTCACACCTGATCAATTTATTGAACCAAAACATTGCTTTTTTTGCCCATAAAGGGGCAGAAAGAGAAGCCCTTGAACTCATTGAGACTGCTAAAGGTCTGGAAGCTGAAAAAAGCGATGAAATCTCCCTCAGATTTAAAGTTGCCTTCTACATGCAGAGCAGTGACTGGTCAGCAGTATTGGATGAACTTGAGGACCACCTCAATCAGTCTACCAACCCCAATTTGAATTCCATCAATTCTGTGGTACTAAAAATTCACGATTCTACCAGTGAATCAGAAATTCTTAAGAGAGCTGCAGCTTTGATGAAAAGGGTCACTCAAAAAGAGAGACTTTACCAACATTTTGATACTTACGCATCCTTGCTATTCAGATTGGGAAAAAAAGAGGAGGGTACAGCTGCAGCCCAAAAAGCCATTGAACTGGGTGAAGCATCCGGTATAGACGTCAGCGACACCAGGTTTTTGTTGGAAATATATCGTGATTAAAAATCACTTTATCTAAATAGTTGTTGGCCTCTGTCAATGGTCTATTGGCATGAAATGGGGGGTGATTGACCGGGGTATTTTGTAGGAAAATACTTTTGTCTCGAGTGAAATTAACAAGGACTAAATGAGCTTTATTATTTAATAGCCTAATACAATACTTTTATTTCCAGGATTAGGGTCAAAATGTCACCCTTCCAGGGTGGTGATTTTACTGCTGGCTTTTTTCTATAATCAGTTCTCCACTATTAGGTTGAAACTCATATCGCATAACAATTTTTGGCCTACCTGTCAGGCACCATAGAGAAGACTAAAATCTGGCAGAATACAATTTTCAATCAGGTTTTCGCAGAGGTCCGGATTTCTGATTTTAAAAGGCTTATGAAGTGCAGTTTGATAAGAGAGCAATTAATGTTGTCCTCCCATCTTGAGAATTTTTATTTCGACCCTTTGGTTCATTCTTCTGCCCACGGCAGTTTTATTGGTGGCTACGGGTTTTGTTTTGCCATACCCTTTGAAAGTCAATCGTTCCTCTTCAACACCCTGAGCTATCAAATAGTTGGTAACGGCCCTTGCGCGATATCTGGAGAGGCGGTAACAATAATCATCGGAGGGAAGGTCATTGGTATGACCACCGATTTCAACAGAAACCTCTGGGTTGTCGATTAAAAAGTAAGCGATCATATTGAGATCATCGAATGATTCTTCTTTAATCTCATAGGCATCTGCATCAAAGTACAACCTGTTGATTGTGATTATCTGGCCTTCTTTCAATTGGCTTTTGTGGTAACCACCCAGATTTCGTACTGGAGGTCCTGTGCGGTCTCTTCCATTATTCTCTTTCACCGCTTTTTCTTGATCGGTGCCCGGTTTCTTTACTTCCGGACTTTTTACTACAGAAGTTGGTGGATTGCTGCTTCGTGTTGCTTCAGTCAGTTCTTCTTCCAGGCTGGTTTCGTCAACCACCTCCACTATACCGGCTTCTGCCATTAAGTCCTCCATTTCCTGAGTTTCACTTTCGTTACAAGGTATTCTGATGATATGGGAGGCATTGTCCAACAATAAATTACCATTATAGGGAAAAAGAGTGGGAGTCTCGTAAAAGGCTTCCAGCATGATGTAGTCAAAATTGGAGCCGGGATTGAATTGAAAGAAATACTCTCTCCAGGTCGTATTGCTAACCGCAGGGGATTCTCCCAGCATTTCAGCTCGGTCGCAGTCGTAATTTCCGCCCCAAATTCTCAAAACCGTAGGGGTGGTATAATTGGTAATCTGCCGGGTGATGTGGCTCGGAGATACATAAACCGGAGATCTGGCCAGCCAAATGCTAAAGCTGTAACACTTTCCCTTTTCCAGGGTACCATCCACTCTTTGGCATACTCTTTCCCAGGTGTCATTATCTCTGACCACCATTCCCATGTATGTCTCTCCGTGTTGAGGCTCCATAGTGACATGCCAGCCCTGACTAGGGGGGTCGATAGGGTGAACGTCCGGTGGAGTTTCATTTCTGAATCCACAATCCCTCCATCCTTTTGGGGGAACGGAGTTTTGGGGCCTATCTTCAAAAGAGGGGTTGGAAAGGTAAATAGTATCCAAAGAAAATTGAGACTGAAGCTCAGTTGCAGAAACAAAGAGAGAGACACACAGCAATACTCTAAAGAGATTCCGACTGTATTCAGAAATCATTTTATTGGTTCTATTTAAAATGTCGCAACACATTGACGATCTATAACTTATAGTAATTTAATAAGGAAGTATTCTACTCCAGGAATCATGGACATCCCTCTTCCCAATCATTGAAACATCACAGATTCACTATAATAAGTGACTAAATAAAAGTTTCAATAATTACCACCCTAAACGCTTTTCAACTCAATATCTTGTTTATCAACCCCAAAGCAAATTTTAAAATTCACTTAAGGTCACTTAAACGCATTCAGTCCGGTCACATCATGTCCTGTAATCAGCAAATGGATATCGTGAGTACCTTCATATGTCAGCACCGTTTCCAGGTTCATCATATGCCTCATGACAGGATATTCATTGGTGATTCCCATACCACCGTGAATTTGTCTGGCTTCACGAGCTATATCCAGAGCAATGGCCACGTTGTTGCGCTTGGCCATGGAGATTTGTGCAGGACTGGCTTTGCCTTTATTCGCAAGGGTTCCCAATCGCCAGTTCAACAGTTGGGCCTTGGTAATTTCCGTAATCATTTCAGCCAATTTTTTCTGGGTGAGCTGAAATTGCCCAATGGGCTTGTCAAACTGAATTCTCTCCAAGGAGTATCTGAGGGCACTGTCGTAGCAATCAAGAGCAGCTCCAATTGCACCCCAGGCGATTCCATACCTCGCTTTTGACAAGCAGGACAGTGGACCCTTTAATCCTGTTACTTCCAGGCTTTGTTCCTTAGGTACACGCACATCCTCAAAAACCAACTCACCGGTGATAGAAGCTCTCAGCGACCACTTACCCTTGATCTCTGGTGCACTTACTCCTTTAAGCTCCATATCTACTATCAATCCTCTCATTTTTCCCTCCTCGTCTCTACCCCATACTATTGCAACATCTGCAACGGGAGAGTTCGTGATCCACATTTTTGAACCATTGAGAATCCACGCATCCCCATCGTCCTTCATATTTGTAAGCATTCCGGCTGGATTGGAACCAAAATCGGGTTCCGTGAGGCCAAAGCACCCAATCAATTCGCCATTGGCCAGTTTTGGGAGGTATTTTCTCTTTTGTGCCTCAGTCCCAAAACGATAAATGGGGTACATGACCAGGGAACCCTGCACAGAAGCCATTGATCTCACCCCTGAATCACCTCTCTCCAACTCTTGCATAATGACCCCATAAGCAATCTCATCCATACCACCACAACCGTATTCCTCCGGCAGACTGGGACCAAAGGCCCCGATTTCTGCAAGACCTTTAAACAAGTGTGTTGGGCACTCAGCGCGATCGGAATACTCCTCTATAATGGGACTTACCTCCTGCTTTACCCATTCGCGCACAGCATCCCGTGCCAGTATATGGTTTTCTTCCAACAACTCGTCCACCTGATAGTAATCGTGGAACTGAAATCGATCTATTTTTCCTGTACTCATCTTTAAAAATTTGCGCAAAAGTAAGCATACTTACGCAAATGATATGGCTATTGTTGACGGTGGGTAATGTGATTTGGTGATAAGGCCTGTTTTTTTACATAAATAGTACAAGACATACCAGCATTTAAAGCCACATGGAGATCATTTTTATAGGTATTCTGACCCGGCATAACTATGTACCAAGACTATGACTCAAGTCAACTTAGATTTTTAATAAGATAAGCACTTACCTGCTAGCACCCCACAATATTTAATTAGGGGTTTCAGATTGACGGTAGCTAAACAGCTACACCTGGATTACCACAGTGCGACCATTCTTGAATATTATTTGGTTAAATATCCTCAATACTTATAACGTTCAAAAAGTCACATAAGAAAGTTTATTGAACGGGTAGAGTTAACCGAAGTCTCAAAAGATACCTTAACATCCCTACTTATATATTCAAATCAGCAATAATCCAATTTGCCCGGTAATCCATTTATGAGAAAAAAAATTATTTTTGTACACAAAGGGGTTTCTTCAACTTTCCAGCAAAGTTTGGTATCTTTATGAATTCGAAGACATTCTGTAGGTCAGAGTATTTTTACATAGTCTAAGACTGTAGTTATTTGAATTCCAAACCGTTCATTGATGTTAAAAACCACCATTACAAACCGTGACTTACTTGAGCTTTCCATCTGTTATCAGGAAAAGAAATCAGTAGAATCAGCAGCCAAAGCTATTTTTGATGGATTTAAAACCCACTTTAAGGCATCCCGAATAGTATTGTTTTCTCTAAATTCGGATGAGTCATTAGTTTTGAGAGCGGGAATTCAGGAAAGAGTTTACCTCCCCCTCCGCACAGCCATTCTGGCCGAATTCCGGGATAAAAATCTTAATTTTGAGAGGAGAGAATTAGATGGCGAAAATTGGCAGGTTTACCGCTTAGCTCAGTATGGTTTTCTTGCACTGCTGCCCGATGTTTTCATCCCGGATGAACTCGAGGAAAAGATTGCTACTATTGCCAATCATGCAGGAATTCATTTGAATCTATTGGCAAAGAATAAGAGGTACCAGATTTTTAATGCCTTAATCCGATCCTCTACCGATGGTATTCAAGTGGCAGAGGAGGATGGAACTATGTACTACGTCAATGAATCTGCAGCAGAGCGAATTGGTTTGGAAAACTCTAATGACAAACCACTGAATGAAATTAAAGTACGGGACTTTGAGGGAATATTTTCTGAAGAGGGTAGCTGGGAAAAGCATATTGACGAACTAAAAAAGAAAGAGTCTCTCATTGTGGAGGGGATTAATGTAAACCGAAAAACAGGAGATACTTTTCCTGTAGAGGTAACTGCTAAAATGGTCCATGTGACCGGCAGGAACTATGTAGTTGCCATATCACGAGATATCACTCAGCGAAAGGAGTCAGAAAAAAAACTCAAAAGATTAACAGAACAATTTCAGCTCGCTATAGAAGGAAGTAATGACGGAATTTGGGATTGGGATTTGAGGACCAATCGCACATTTTTCTCTAGCCGGTGGAAAGAAATGGTGGGATACGGGGATGAGGAATTAGAAAACAGCTTTGAAACTTTTGCAGAACTGCTTCACCCGGACGATCATAAGAGGGTTTTGGATCATCTCGACCTCTACCTTAAGGGCGAATTCGACCACTTCAAGATTGATTTCAGAATGAAACACAAGGAGGGCCATTACAAATGGATAGCTGCAAGGGGAGCAGCATTTAGAGATTCTGATGGAATTCCCTACAGAATGGCTGGTTCTCATACCGATATTTCCCACCGCAAAGAGATGGAAGAGGACCTGGTCAAGGTAAAAGACCTTTTGGAGCAGGCTGGTAAAATGGCCAAAGTGGGTGCCTGGGAAGTGGATATGAATACAAAAATGGGTTTCACTTTTTCAGTAGCATCAGACATTTTGGAGGTGCCAGATGAATTTACAGCAACCCTTAAGGATTCTTTTGCCCTCTTTGTCGAAGAAGACGCGCCAGTGATTGAAAAGGCATTTAAGAAAGCAGTAGAAACAGGTGAAACCTATGAATTGGAACTAAGAAAAAAACAAGCTAAAGGGGGGTACAAATGGGTCCGGACTATGGGTAAACCGGAGTTTAAAAATGGTAAATGCACCAGAGTTTTAGGCGTAATTCAGGATATTGATGAAGAAAAAAGGAGATCTATTGAACTGGAGGAAACCAAAAACATGCTCGAGAGTATATTCAATGAAATGACCGATGTGGTTTGGTCAATGGATTTGACCGACAACAAATTGCTCTTTCTTACACCCTCAATCGAAAAAATTTCGGGTTTTCCACACGCTGAATTGATGCGCACAAAAAATTGGTGGGAAAAATTGATTCATCCCGAGGAATCATGGGTGATTGATGAGGTATGGTCAAGGCTGGAGAAAGCTGGAGCATACAATATAACCCACAAAATTTTAACTGCAGAGGGCAAAGTCAAATGGGTGTTGAATAAAGGAAAATTTGTTCACGACAATACAGGTAGACCCGTCCGCTACGATGCGCTTGTTTCAGATAGGACTGACCAAAAGAGGATACAGGAGCAACTGAAAAATGAAATAAATCTCCAGCGAATATTAATCGATGTACTTTCCACTTATATCAATATCAGCCTCGAAGATGTAGAGGAAAATATAGAGCGGTCTCTGGAGCAACTGGGGGAATTTGTACAGGCCGACAGGGTATACATCTTCCAATACGATTTTCCAAATGGCACCACATCCAATACCTTCGAATGGTGTCGAAGTGGAGTTAGTCCAGAGATTCAAAATCTTCAAAATATTCCATTGAACAGTTTAGAGGAGTGGGTTGAAAAACACCGTAAAGGAGAATATTACTTAATCGAGGATGTGTCCAATTACAACGGCAAAAATGCAAAATCCTTGAAGGAATTACTTGAACCTCAGGGGATCAAAAGTATGCTTGCAGTTCCGATGATGTCAGAGGGAGAACCCATTGGTTTTGTCGGATTTGATTCTGTGCGGGACATACGCAAATACACACAAACCGAGAAAAAGTTGCTCTACCTGTTTTCACAAATGCTGGTCAATATTGAAAATCGAAAAAAGTGGGAATCTCAACTCAGGTTGCAGGAGGAAAAATACCGAAACCTTATCGATGATATGAACATTGGTTTGATCAACCTGGACGAGAATCAGAACATATCATTCGTCAATGATACTTTTTGTAAAATGTCCGGATACAAAGAAAGTGAAGTAGTTGGAATAAACATCCAAGAACTTGAACTTTTCGGGGAGTCTTACCAGGTAGTACGATCCAAAGAAGATTTGCGAAAAGAGGGAATTGCAGATACTTATGAGCTTCCTGTGCGAACAAAAAAAGGCAAAAAGAAATGGTGGCTTATTAGTGGGTCCCCCAGCTATAATGACCGGAATGAAATCATTGGAACGATTGGTGCCATGTTGGATATTACCAGACAAAAGAATTTGGAAAAAGAACTCACTGAGTCCAAGGTAAAGGCAGAAAAAGCCGCACAGGCCCGTGAGGTGTTTTTGGCCAATATGAGCCACGAGATCAGAACACCTCTCTCTGTGGTTATCGGTATGATTCGCCAATTGAGTCAGGAAAAACTGAACAAGAAGCAAAGTTTTTATGTGGAACAGTCCGCCTCGGCAGCCAGGCACCTCCTGGCCATTCTCAATAACATACTGGATATGACAAAAATTGAGGCCGGCGAACTGTCCTTTGTTCCTGTAGATTTCAATCTGACTAGTCTTCTGAAAAGCCTCCGAAATATTTTTCACGCTCCGGCACTGGAAAAAGGGGTGGAATTTAAACTTACTATCGACCCTCATTTGGCAGATGCTTTGTTTGCAGATGATACGAGAATCCGGCAAATACTTTTCAATCTACTTAACAACTCCCTCAAGTTTACTGAAAAGGGGTACATTCACTTAAGAGTGGAGGTGAAGGAGATCTCTCATTCTGCTCAAAAATTGAGTATTGTAGTGGAGGACACCGGCATAGGAATGTCAGGCGAATTCGTAAAAAAGATATTCGATAAATTTTCTCAGGAGGATTATTCTTTCAACCGACGATTTGATGGCACGGGACTTGGAATGGCTATTTCCAAAGACCTGGCCAATAAAATGGGGGGTAAACTAATAGTTGAAAGTGAAAAAGGAAAGGGGACTAAATTTAGCCTCGAATTGAAATTACCCTTAGGTAATCCGGATAGAGTAATGCGCGAGAAATACGAATTAAAGCCCGAAGAACTCAAAGATTGCTCCATATTGATAGTTGAAGACAACCAAATGAATCGGCTTATTGTAAGGCAAAGCCTCATAGATTACGGCTGTAAAATATTGGAAGCAAAAAATGGATTAATTGCCATTGAATTATTGAAAAAATGGAGCCCGGACCTCATCCTGATGGACATTCAAATGCCTGAAATGGACGGAGTGCAAACCACCAGGCACATTCGGTCTAAACTAAAGCTAGACGTTCCTATTATCGCACTGACAGCCAATGCCTTTAAGCACGATATTGACAAATACCTCAAAGCGGGCATGAACGATTACATCATCAAACCTTATGATGAAAATGACTTGTATCGGAAGGTCAACTTTTATCTTAAAAATAAAGAATTAAATATTAAATCCATAGCAGTGGAGACGGGCGATTCCCTCTATGACCTCACCTCATTGAAGGAAATGAGCAATGGGGATGAAAACTTTGTAAAGCAATTGGTTGGCGTGTTTATTAGAGTTGCGCAAGAAACAATGGCAGATATCGAAGCTTCTCTAAAAAACAATGATATTCGCAAAATTAACAAGCTGGCACATAAACTCAAATCCAGCATCGACCAACTCCGAATCGACTCCATAAAAAGGGATATTCGCGAACTTGAAAAGTTCCCGGCAACCGGCAGATCCAAGCAGGAACTAGTCAACCTAACCACCAAAATAAGTACAACTATAGAAACCGTAATCGAAGATTTTCGCCAAAAGTACAATCTAAAGGATTAAGGACCCCCAGCTTTAATACTTTGTTTTCCTGCAAATACAAACATTCAGTAAATAAGCCCAACGCCAAAAGCTAGAGGCAAGTGACTATCAATATACCAAAATAATCTACCTTTATTTTGTGGTAAGTAACAATAATTATTAATTTTGCGCGTCTTTAGACGTCGATGTCTACACCCCACTTCAATTATTCTAAAATACAATCAAAGGTTGATTATACACCTGACTTAATAATGTTTAGTAGATGAGTATGTTAAAAATATTTCTTGTCGAAGATGACGAGTTCACCTCTGCAATGCTCAAGCATTACCTGAGTATGAACCCGGACAATGATGTAGAGGTGTTTGAAACAGGGAAAGATTGTCTTAACAATCTGACGAAAGGCCCCGATGTCATTTGTTTGGATTACTACCTGCCGGACGTTACAGGGGAGGAGATTTTAAAAGTACTGAAGAATAAAGTACCGGAAACGCCCGTGATAATTGTCTCCGGCCAGGAAGACATTCAGACCGCTGTAAAGCTACTTAAAGATGGTGCATATGACTATGTAGTGAAAGACGATAACTTTAAGGAGAGACTTTGGAATATCATCAACCACATCAGGAGAAAAGAAAAACTGACGCGGAGACTCAATCAACTTGAAGAAGAAGTTGGCAAAAAGTACGATTTGAAGACCAATATTATTGGTGAGAGTCCGGCTATAAAAAAAATTTTTCCGCTTATAGATAAGGCATGCAAATCTGAAATCATTGTCTCCGTTACCGGAGAAACCGGAACCGGTAAAGAGGTGGTTGCCAAGACTATACACTACAATTCGAGACGGAAAGAAGCACCATTTGTGCCGGTCAATATGGCTGCCATTCCCAAAGACCTATTGGAGTCTGAATTGTTTGGTCACGAAAAAGGTGCTTTTACCGGAGCCGTGGGCAGAAGGGCGGGAAAATTTGAAGAAGCGCAAGGGGGAACAATATTCCTGGATGAAATCGGCGACATGGACATCGCTATGCAGGTCAAACTCCTTAGGGTTTTGCAGGAACAAGAGGTGGTCCGCGTTGGAGGAAATAAAACCATCAAACTGGATGTACGAGTGATTATTGCCACACATAAAAACCTCGTTGATGAAGTCAAAAAAGGCAACTTTAGAGAGGACCTCTACTACCGGTTATTGGGTATTACCATTAATCTTCCACCCCTTCGGGAAAGGGGCAACGACATTATCCTGCTGGCCAAATTTTTCGCTGAAGATTACCGAAAAAGAAATAATCTCGAAGCTATAAAATTCTCAAAAAATGCAATTGATAAGCTTTTGTCTCACGACTATCCCGGAAATGTCAGAGAGTTGAAATCCACTGTAGAATTGGCAGTGGTAATGGCCGAAGGCAATGAAATCAAAGAAGAGGATATTCAAATTAGGTTCTCCAGTTTCTTCAATGAATTAACCAGCGCGGAAATGACTCTTGAAGATTACAATGTGGAGATTGTAAAACACTTTCTGAGAAGATACAACAACAAAGTGAGATTGGTAGCGGATAAACTCGGTATTGGAAAATCAACTATATATCGAATGCTGCAATCTCATATGCCTGAATTTCTCGAAAAAGACAACCACTAGCAAAAGTCCTTATTTGTTCCGCTTTATTCTCTTTACTACCTTTGTAAACCAAATTAGGAATTTTTTCCAACCATTGGGGGTTAACCATTGAGATGACATTTACAGATTCCAAAATCCACTCCATGAAATTTATCACTGCCCTTGTTTTTTTGCTTCTGTTGGCAGATGTTCTAAGTGCACAGTCCGATATTCTCATTACACCCTATCGTGTAGTTTTTGAGGAGGGAGAGAGAATTAAAGAAGTGTCCATTGTTAATACTGGAACAGATACAGCCCGATATCTTATCAGTTTTGTTCAGTACAGAATGACTGATATTGGCAGGATGGAGCAAATTAGTGAACCGGATGAGGGACAGTTGTTTGCAGATCGCCACCTACGCGTTTTTCCCAGATCAGTAGTTTTGCCTCCTGATGAAGCACAATTGGTGCGCTTGCAATTGAGAGCTCCCTCTGGATTGGAAGAAGGGGAATATCGCTCCCACCTCTACTTTAGGTCAGAGGGCCACCGGGAAAGGACATCTGAAATTGACGAAAATGAGACGCGAACCGAAGGCCTTGGGGTCAGACTAATCCCTATTTACGGCATTACTATTCCCGTTATTTTTAGGGTGGGATCCACCAGGTTTGAACTGGAGGTTGATAGTATCGAATTAGTCAGAGAAAATGATCAGGTTCTGATTGAAATGAAAGTGAATCGCAACGGCAATCAATCAGTCTTTGGCAACATTGAAGTACATTATGATGATGGTAACGAAAAGCATAAAGTCTATGAAGTTAGGGGAGTGGCAATTTACACACCCAATAAATATCGCATCTTCAGAATCCCACTGGCCAATTTACCCAATGTGGACTATACTTCGGGCCATCTGACAATTGAGTATCTCGAAGGAAGGGGCCAACCGAGAAGGAAGTTTTTAGAACACCGAATTTCTTTGGATGAATACTGAAACCATGAGATTCAAAATAACCCTTTTATCCACTATACTTTTACTTGTTGGTCTATCCTCAAATGGTAGTTTAGGCGCTCAACATGAGTCCGGAAACATTAAGGATATTGGCAAGGGAATCATTACTCCTACAACAGTAGTGGTACTCGCTGAAATTAATTTTGGCGCTTTCTACCCGGGCGATCTGGGAGGTACCATTTCGGTTGATCCGCGCGGATTCCTAACTGTTACAGGGACAACCCGTTCCCTTCCGATCGGGGGTATACCTTCACCCATTACACTAGAGATTAAGTCCAGACCCGCTACTATGATCCAGGTTGTTTTTCCCAGAGAGATACTGCTCTATGGTGTCAATGGAGGCCAAATGGTATTTAGGCCAGGTCCTTTGGAGTATGGCAATGTATTTGTAAGTCCAATGAATGCTCCCGATGGTTTTACAGTAAATATGGGTGGCACCCTGGAGGTTGGTACGGTAAATGAAAATCCTCCAGGCGACTATTTTGGCTCTTTTAGTTTTACCATTGTTTCTGAATAAAATTTACTTCATTTCCCTTTTCGGATTAATTTTTGATCTTGTAATTGCTTTAAATTTCTGGAATAAACCGAGGTGCTTACATTCAACATGACCGCCAGGATTGTTAGCTTTCTTTCTCTTATTGTAATTATATGGTTGGGAACACCCTCCACTGCATTCACACAGAGAGATGGATCAGATATGAATGATGTGTTTTACGACGAACTGACAGTATTGCTATCCATTGAAAATCTGGGATCATATAATATGGATGCGGTCTACCATGAAGACAATTTGTTCCTTCCATTGGTTGCGCTCTTCAAATTGCTTGAAATCCACATCAGAACCTCTGCGGAAATCGATAGTTTTTACGGCTTTTTTGGGGATCGTGAACTCCCTTTTATATTGGATGCCAATTCCGGGCTTTTTAGTTTCCGGGAAGACACCCTTATGGCGGTTCAGGGACAGGACTACATATTGACTTTCGAGGATATTTTTATTTCACTTCCGATTTATAAAAGGCTCTTTGGTTTGCACATGGATTTCAGTTTCAGGACCTTGCGCGTATTTTTGGAGAGTGAAATTGAACCTCCTGTCATTCGAATTCTCAGAGTTGAGAAAATGAGGGAAAACCTCAGAATTGCAAGAGGAGAAGTAAGGGTAGATACCACTATTGAAAGAGACCATAAATGGATTGGAGGAGCAGTACTCGATATAAATTTGCGGACCCAGCAAAACAGCTCCGGGAACAATCGGGAAGTATTAAAAACTGACTTTGGAGGCGAATTACTGGGCGGAGAATTTCACTTGTCTTCATTTCTAGAGAGGGACTTTGATTTTGATCTGCAGCGCCAGTATGCAAGTTGGAGATTTGTAAACAATGATTTTAGTGCCGTAAGACAGATCGAATTGAGAACCGGCATTCCCAATATTCACTCTCGCGTATTTACCAATACCGCCGGAATTCGAATTACCAATACACCCACGACACTAAGAAGGTCCTTTGGCACATATCTGTTGAGAAGAACCACCCATCCAAATTGGGAGGTCGAATTGTATGTAAACAATGTACTGATTGATGAAACTAAAGCGGATGCAGGAGGAGAGTTTCAGTTTGAAGTGCCGCTGTCCTATGGTTCCACCGATGTCACACTTAGGTTTTACGGTCCCTGGGGTCAGGAAGAGGTAGAGACGGAAACCATAGAAATCCCCTTCATCCTCGTTCCAACCAACTCTGTTGAGTACCATCTCGCAGCTGGATTTACACTGGATGAGTTCGGCCACAGATATATGCATGGACGCCTCAGTTACGGCCTCAATAGGCATCTGACCCTTCACGCTGGCTATGAATACTTTGAGAGAAATTTAGAAAGCCGTCAAATGCCCTTTGCCGGGGCTACATTTTCACCTTTTCAAAACACAATGTTCTCCTACAGCTTTTTGGCAAATGCATGGCAGGAGGGAAGTATCCTTATACGAGCGGGAAAGGGATTGTTTATCAATGCCGATGTCAAAATATATGAAAAAGAACAGGACGCCCAGCGAACGCCCAACTTGAAAGAAACCAGACTCAGTTTATCCACTCCGTTTATTCTCTTTGACTCGCGCTTTATGTTCAGATCTACTGCGAGAAGTGTTGAAAACATTTCCGGCTGGGCACATTTTATTGATTCCAACCTTGGTTTTTTTTCGGGCAGATTTAATCTGAGCTTCAGCTCGAGATTTAGAATGGGTACACTTAACATGGCCAATTTCGCTTTGGATGCAAGGCTTTTTATGGGGCGAAACTGGTCATTCAGTGGAAATACCTGGTTCGATGCAGATGAAGGAGAGCTATTGTATTCTAGAATTCAGGTACAACGAAGGTTCAGTCAGAACTTTACCGCTTCTGCCAACCTGAACCATTCCTTTCAGAACAATTTGACTTCAATCAACATCGCTGCTTCCGTTGACCTCAATTTCACCCGAGTATCTTCCGGGATACTACTTTCAAAAGATAGCTGGCAAACCGACCAGAATATTTTCAGCAGCATACAGTTTGGAGGAAAATCACAAAGAGTGAGAGCATACAGTCGCTCAGGATTGGGAAGGGGAACTATAGACGTATTGCTTTTCGTAGATGTCAACCACAATGGAATAAGGGACAAGGGAGAGCCTCTGGTGGAGGAGGCCATCGTCTCTCTCAGTGGGGGTAGGGAAACCCTACATCATATTGATTCTGTTTCCCGCTTTACAGGACTCGAGCTTTACACCAATTACATTCTCAACATAAATGAATCCAGATTGCCCAATATTGCCTGGAGGCTGGACAAGGAAGTCTATTCAATTTATCCTCATCCCAACCAAATTAAGACCATTCTCATTCCGGTGAAACCAGTGGGTGAAATCGAAGGAAGGGTAATATTAGAATCAAAAGATGGTATATTGGAGCGCCCGTTGCACAATATTCGAGTCAATATCCGAGATTCAGAAGGAAATCAGGTGGAACGATTGTCCACAGACCAAATGGGATATTTCCTATTTCTCGGCCTTTCCCCGGGTATTTACTCCGCAGAACTCGATTTGGGACAAATTCTTGGCTTGAATTTGAGTACGGATAAACCGAGGCTTGAATTTGAAATAAGACCCACTGAATTTGGAGATTTTGTTCCCGAACTCGATTTTTCACTCTTCCGCGTGGAGGAATAACTAGTTTCCCACTTTGGGAAATCATGTCCAGATTTGATCCACATTCTTTGGTTTTAGCAAGCAAAATTTCCCATATTGTATTGACATTGAAATAATTGAGACTTTTTCATGTTTTGGCGACAAATTTGAAGGATAAAGCTGAATTTGCCATTTTATAACAAGAATCAGCAAGAGATGAGCAGGCAATTGTTCATGAAAATATATCCCATTTTAATCTCTGCCTTTAGTTTGGTCCAGGGAAATTTGGCTGCTCAATCCGCAAATTCTGATGTGACGGTGCAAACCAATGCAAGAGTAGCAGTCGCCCTCCAACTCGACAAATTGTCGGACATGGGGTTTGGAGTAATTTTGGCCAATAACGGAGGAGAAGTAACCCTCAATTTTGATGGAAGCAGAGAGGTAACTTCAGGTGACGTTAGTTTTATTTCCGGGATATCCGGAGATGTAAAAGCAGCCGGATTTGAGGCAAAGGGTCACCCACACTCTGATGTTGAAATTCTGTTCCCCGCTACCATGGAGGTTTCCAATGGCACCGATAACATGACCATTATATTGTTGTCCAGCGTAGGGACATTCGCCAATTTATTTGATGATCCCCCAGCCAACAGATTGTCTTTCGACCTGGGCGGCATACTCATAATTGGTCAAGATCAACCTGCAGGCAACTATGAAGGCACCTTTACCATTTCTGTAGTTTACCAGTAAAAGTATACCCCCTTTCCCCATTATTTAGAAATATTTCCCCCATCCATAAGATATTTTGAATGGCCTTGTGGTAGATTTTGACACTAAAACCCTCTGGTTTCTACCCAAGATGTACTTGTATATATATCTTTTCCAGGTAAATCGGGCAAATAAGAGCATTCTAAATAGATGACAAACGCAAACCCTCAAAAAATTCACACGACAAAAGCAGAAACCAACTTCAAAAAGCCAGGTCGGAGAGCAATGTTCTGTCCCAGAGAGGAATAATCTGTCCCAAAATGAGACAAAAATAAAAAACATTAAAAAAATACAAATATGTAGAAAATTGAAAACCAAAACTATAAAGGCATATCCTTGTTTTGGCATATGCATTGTCCATTAGAGGTCAAATGGAATAATTTAATAAACAATAAAATACATAATCCAATGAAGAACCTAATTAATGTTTTAGTTCCTGTATTTGCTCTTATTGCAAGCGGCTTTTTCTTTAGCACCTTAAATGCGCAGCCTTCTCAAACAGAGCAAACTGTTACTGCATCAGCTAATATTGCAGCACCCTTAATTCTAACAAAGGTAGAAGATATGAACTTCGGTTTAATAGTCGCAAGTGAAGGAGGTACTGTAACTTTAGCTGCTTCAGAAGATGCTGATAGAACTTTTGATGGTCCCGAAGCGCTACCTGGTAATACAGGTGATCCTAAGGCTGCTAAGTTTACTCTGAGAGCTCACCCTCAGGCGACAGTGGGAATTAGCTTTGATGCAACGGTTGAACTTGATAATGATGGTGAGAAAATGACTCTAACTCTCTCATCAAGTGTCGGAAATGAAGTTGATATGTCTGCAACTCCCGGAAATCAAATTGAATTTTTTATGGGAGGTACACTCAATGTTGCTGCCGATCAGGAAGCCGGTGTTTATTCAGGTGAGTTTGATGTTACAGTCTCCTACCAATAAGAATTTAAAAGGACCTCTTGTCCTACTAAGTTATAAAAGAGGGATTTAATGTATTTGGGCTTCGCTGCACATGTCGGCGGGCCCATTTTTTTTACTCATTTTTTGGAAAAATTCATTCCGAGGAAACTTATTTACTTAAGAAACTGTTTATGGCTGCATAAACCCAGGAATGAAAAACCACGTTGTACATATTTCCTTGTTTTCTGCGTTTATTTTGTCCTTTGTTTTAGGTCAAATCAATGCTCAGAATAGCGTAGTTGTGACGGCTACTGCTGAGATTGTTAAGCCCCTCTCTATCGAAAAGTTGAGTGATTTGTCATTCGGTTTTATCCTGGTAGATTCAGATGGAGGCACTGCTACTTTTGACCCCGATGGCAATATAGTCCTCACAGGAGGTTTGGTGTTTATAAATGGTGGTATCAATCCCATTCAAGCCTCATTTCAGATTTCAGGTAGACCTGAAACAGGTATCAATATAGAATTGCCGCAGGAAGTTACTCTTTTGCATTCGGATGGCTACGAAATGGTGCTCGACAACTTCTACTCTGACTCAGGCTCAAATCCTGTTCTCGACGCTCAAGGTAAACTTGACTTTATACTCTACAGCACTCTCAATGTCAGTTCCAGTCAGGAATCCGGATCCTATTCCGCCAGCTTCCCTGTAATTATTACCTACGATTAGTGAACCCATTACCTAACCCCAGCCCCAAGATCGAACTAAGACTTCAGATGTTCCCTCGCTCTATTTCCTTTTAACCTTTACCAAAAAGGAGCTCAATCAATAGTCACTGGATCCGGATTTCCAGCCACTGAGTTAACGAGTCTAACAAATGACAACCGATGAGTGGAGGGGGATGAAGATATTGGTCATGGTAGAGTGAGGGCGGAGGATTTAATTGTCTGGAATTAATGGGGTTTGAAGTGAACCTCAGCTTTTGTACTTTCTGGCCAAAGACATAGCAGTTGGTTTGATGTTGATTTTGCAGGTATTGGGCTAGATCCAATGTCCTGAAATCAAGACTTGGATCGCTATAGTCCAAGCGCCAATTCCTGTAAGGAGAACTCTTTGGAAGAGGTCCAGAATTGCGCTTTGCATATCCAAAGTCCAGACTGTACTAAAATATGGCCAACAACCGGAAAAAAGCTATTTAGGCAGGCTGTAAGATGGGAAAAGATTCAATTTTTTTACAAAATGGTAAATATTCCACCTATTGCGGTAAATATTCCACCTTCTTCTGGGTATTGAACCGCTAAATTTGCCCTGTATTTAAAAAGGTCGGTAATCCAATCTCGATTAATTCAGTTTCGGAATTTTCCACTCATTACTGAACTATGAATAAGTGATGCCTGCTCAAAAGTTCTCTACTAACTACTATTCTGGTTTTTAAAGGGGTAAAATGGCCGACGGATGATTCGTACTTGAAGATTGAGTTTGAGGAAAATGATAAGTAGATACAATAGATAACCACTTTGTCTTTTAAAAATTGAGGATGGTTATTTGGATAGTGTGAAAAAATTATGGAGGAAGGAAAGGTCAAATCTCGGAGACTTGTCATTTCCACCTGAAACAAAAAAAAATTGAAGAATGAAAACTTTTATTGCCTTATTGCCCCATTTCGGACGAATTTGCCTATTGGTGTTACTATTATTTTGCTGGAGTTGGTCCCTGTCTCTTTATGGCCAAACAACAGAAAGAACTAACTTAGAAATTCCTAATGTCCATTATGAAATATTCCAAGAAGGGATGGATCCTGGACTGGAACGCTATGAAAACCAGTTGGTGAGAATGAGAGGTGATTTTTTAGTCAAACTTGATACCATCAAACAGTATTCGCCAAGGGATGGGCAAACGGTACTTAGCTTAATGTATGTTTACGAATTTAATGAAAACAACAACAATACTAAACGAGCCACGTTTGGAATCAGACCGAATATTGGCTTTACTCAGGTCAATGAGCTGAAGGCACATTACGATCACGATAATTTCCGCATTTCTGATACAATCTACATTTTCGACCTACAGGGGATGATGCATCCATCAACCTATAGAGACTATGAATACAACCAGCATGGTCTCGTTACTGAAATTACTACAAGGTCATGGAATGTTAATTCAGGCATTTGGAATTTTTCTTTTAAAACCGTAAATGAATACGAGGGTGAGGTATTGACAAAACAATCCTTTTATGAGTTTGATGGATTTACAGGAGAATTTAGTTTGTGGCAGTTTATCGAATGGGAATATGATGAAGGTTTTTTGACCAGTAGGAATACTTACCTCCTGAATGATGATGACGGCACTTTTGATATTATTTTTAGAAACCTCTTTGAGTACAACGATGACGGATTGCTAACAGTTTCTGAGGTCTTTAACCGCTTAAATCCTGAAAACCTGCTAAGGCCGTCGCATCGATTGGAGTTTTCATTCAATGTCGATGGTTTGGTAGCACTCCAAACTCGTTTACTTCCTGTTTTGCCTCAGACCAATGGTTTAGAATGGAAGTTGAGTGAGCGAGAAGAAACGAGCTATACTGTTTTCGGAAAACCTGAGATAACCATTCTCTCTGATTGGATTGAAAATGAGGAAGAATGGGAGGCTATTCAAAGAGTAGAGAACATATATGATCTGCATGAAAATATACTCCATACACGCACCTATTTTCCGAATTTGGCGAATCCGGGTCAATGGTTACTTGACAGAGATGAGGAGTACGAATACAATTACGATTTTGAATCGGGCGCATATTTAACTGACCCGGAGTTAGTAGATGCAGGCAGCCATATGATTACATCGATAATCACTCAATTGGTAAATCCAAACAGACTGGGCTTCAGAAATGAATATATATACAGTGATATCACGGTGAATACTTCCGATTTCAATGAGAAAAGTGATATAGTCTTATTTCCCAACCCGGTAAAGGACATTCTTTCCATTCGATTTGAACAAGGGATGCAATTTGATCGGAAAATCAGTATAATGGATATTAAGGGCCGGATTTTTTATCAGAATAATTTCAATGGAATCATCGATATCTCCACAGCTCAATGGCCTGCAGGAACATATTCAGTTGTGTTGACAGCTTTCGACGGAACTAAAGTTATTTCCAGGCAATTTGTCAAACATTAAAAGGCCCAATGAGCAATTTTACTTTTTGTCTGAGGATTCAAGTACCTTAATTGAGTAATTTGGTCGTCTTGCAAAATTCATTTTCTCATGGAAAGAGAAAGGCGAAACTGGCGTTATTTACTGAGCTCGGATCAGGGATTACTTTTAAACGGTAGTTTCAGGAAAATATACTACTTTTACACCATACAAAAATTTTGTGAAAGGAGTAGTTTTAGTCATATTACTAGCACTTTTGTCCTGTAATGGATTGTCCGCTAAGAATGATTTTGATGTTCGAATCTTCACAGTAAATCAAGGCCTATCTCAAGGTATGGTTTTTGATATGCTGCAATGCAGGGAAGGATATATTTGGGTGGCGACCAAGGGTGGATTGAACAGGTATAATGGGTACAGCTTTGATGTTTTTACACCGGATGCTTTTGACCCATTTACACTTGGGGCAAGCGAAATTCGGAAATTATTTGAAGACAGCAAGGGAAGAATATGGATCAATCATTTAGAAGGAATAGAAGTTTTTATTCCCGAAGAGGGTCTTTTTTTTCATCTTCCCAAACCGGATTTACCTATTTTTCTCGGATGGGAGAATGATTCAAGTCCGCTAAGTTTTGCTGAAACCCCTGATGGCTCAATTTGGATTGCCGATTTGCATAGGCTTTGGCGAGTAGAATTGCCGCATGAGGCCCTGGAAAAGGCCATAAGCATGGGTAACTCTTTCCCGGAATATTCCATTGCCAATTTCGAGCTTTCTTTAGATACGGTCAGCAGGGAATATGTAAAAGTCAAGCATGTTTTCTTCAGCAATCGGCATGGGTTGATGGTCGGTACATCCAATGGGTTGTATCACCTTGATTACCAAACCGGAATTCCCACTCAAGTCGGGCTACCGGGATTGTCTTTGAGCATCGCGGGGGAGGATGACTTTGGTACTATATGGTTGAAAGTCAGGACAAATGAAAAGTATAAGTCTGAGCCGTATTTCATTCCAAAAGTGGATGATTTTTATGCAAGCTCTCAAATCGCCATTTGGGATGGAGAAATGGAAGAAGTTTTTGATCTGACGATCAGACACAACGATT
Source organism: Saprospirales bacterium (assembly GCA_007695145.1). Taxonomy (GTDB): domain Bacteria; phylum Bacteroidota; class Bacteroidia; order Chitinophagales; family Saprospiraceae; genus PWJY01. The sequence goes on from REEI01000102.1 coordinate 41,786, forward strand.
TGATGTTGATAGAGAGCGGGAATCGCATCTGGCTATTGCAGGGCAATACCCTTAAATTGTGGAATTCTGAAAGTTTGAAACAAGGCAAATCCCCAGAAATAAATTGGGTTTGTAAGGAGCCCTTTATCCAACCGGACGACTTTATGTTTAAGTCACTAATGTCTGATCGCTCTGGTCTGATTTGGTTGGGCACTCGAGGGTATGGAATTATAAAGTTCAATCCTCAGAAACCTAAGTTTTCCAGTTTTTTGTCCAATCAAACCCAGCGTTCCGTTTTTGAAGATCCGGAGGGTAGGCTTTATACCTACATAAACCCACAAAAACTTTACACCAACCCCCGTTTTGAAAAAGCAATTCCCAATCCTTGGCATTTATACCAGGGTGGCCACTATTCTCCCACTGTTTTTGATAAATATGGGAATGGATGGGGAAACAATGAGGCCGGCAAGCTCTTTCAAATTGAAATACATACTAATTCCCTCAGACTTTTCGACTGGAGGGGATTTGGGCTTATTTACACGCAAAAGGGCATGTTGATGAGTGTTAATGAGGAGGGATTGTTGCAATTTGACCCCGAAAAAGAACAGACCAACAGATTCCCATTTCCAGAGCTTCAAAATTTTGGGGCAAGAGAATCCTATACCAGACAGTTGCATGAATCTGGGGATGGCACCATATGGATATTTGCATTTAGGGGAATAATTAGGGCAACTTTAAATGGGGATGAATATGATTTCAAAACCTTTCACAATAATCCGGTAGACCGAAACTCCCTATCCAATGATGTAATTCTAACTGTAGCAGACGATCCCCTTGAACCCCACCGCTTCCTTTGGGTGGGCACTAAGGGAGGCGGACTCAATAGGTTGGACAAAGAGAATGGAGACATTAGGCATTTTACAACTGAAAATGGTTTGCCTGATAATGTAGTATATGGCTTGCTCCCCGATGGAGCAGGCAACCTTTGGTTGTCTACAAACCGGGGCTTGTGTAGATTTCATGTAAGGGAAGAAATCACAAAAAATTTCACCCGGGCCGATGGTTTACAGGACAATGAATTCAATACGGGAAGCTATTTGAAAACCAGCGATGGTCAATTGATTTTCGGTGGTGTAAATGGCTTGACTGTTTTTCATCCGGACAGTCTCACATTCAATAATCATCAACCCCAAACCCGAATTGTAGGTTTAACCATGGGGAATGTATCCCGGACTCATATTATTCCAGATGAAGTCCAACTTTCATATAAACAGAATTTCATTTCTTTTGAATTTGCAGCTCTTGAATTTACCTATCCCAATCAGAATCAATTTCGCTATCAATTGGTCAAGCGGAATCGTTTTGATAAATATAAACCTGAATCCTGGGTAGAACTCGGGAATAAAAACACCATCCAATTCGCAAACTTGCAGCCTGGTCGATACACCTTTCAGGTTTTGGGTAGTAATAACGATGGTGTCTGGAGTGAAATCCCCACCACCTTAAATTTCTCAATAAGTCCTCCATGGTGGGCCTCCTGGTGGGCCTATTCAATCTATGTAGTTCTCCTTGGTGGGGCAGTCCTGACTTTTTATCGCATTCAATTGCGCCGGAATATTGAAAAGCAAGAGTCCATTCGGCTCCGTGAATTGGACGAGTTTAAAAACCGGTTTTTCACCAATATAACTCATGAATTTCGTACCCCTCTTACGGTTATACTTGGAACTACTGCCCAATTGGCTTCGGATACCAATCAACGAAACTTGGATAAAGACCCCAAAATCACAAGGGGAAAGCTGAACCTTATCCAAAGAAATGGCCAAAATCTCATGAGCCTCATCAATCAAATACTTGACCTGGCCAAGTTGGAATCCAAAACTCTTAAGATCAATTACATTCAGGGAAATGTCATAACCTACCTTCATTATATTTTTGAGAGCTTGCATTCTTTGGCATCTGCTCAGGATATAAACATGGAATCAATAATGGAGCATTCAGAGATTTTAATGGATTACGATCCGGAACGATTGCTACAAATCATTTACAACCTCCTTTCAAATGCTATAAAGTTTACGCCTTCCGGAGGCATTGTAAGGATGAAGGCAACTTCAGATCAGAACCAACTTACTATTTCGGTTGAGGACACTGGAATAGGCATTCCCAAACAGGCATTACCACATGTTTTTGACCGGTTTTTTCAAGTCGAAAATCGATCAGAAGAAGAGAAATTTGGGAAAAGAAATGAGACAAATGGTACCGGAATTGGATTGTCCATTACGCGAGACCTGGTGGAGGTCATGGGAGGAACAATCTCGGTTTTAAGTCCACTTCCGGATGGAAGTCAGGGTTCTTTATTTACGGTTAACCTACCTATTACCAACAACTATCCCTTAATTGAAAGTCCCACTTTTACAAAAAGCGGATCCACTTTGCCCTCCTATTTTAAAGGCGAACTCAAAGAAAAGGATAAAGACGCACCTGCAATTTTAATAGTGGAGGACAATCAAGATGTATCAGAGTACCTCGCTAATTGTCTGGGATCAAAATATCGTCTGGATTTTGCCTACAATGGGCGCACCGGAATCGAGAAAGCTATTCATTCAATGCCCGATTTAATTATCAGTGATGTGATGATGCCGGAAATAGATGGGTTTGAGCTTTGTGACGGGTTGAAAAATGATGAGCGAACCAGCCACATACCCATTGTCTTGCTCACCGCAAAAGCAGGTATTGAGTCTCGTATTGCAGGTCTTAAGCGAGGGGCCGATGCCTATCTTGCCAAACCCTTCTATGAGGAAGAGCTTATGGTGTGGGTGGAACAATTAATTGCAAGAAGACAGATATTAAGGGAACGCTACGCCAACTTGCAAGTGGTGGCCGATAGAGGTAATCTAAAGCCTCATAGTGGAGAATTCGACTTAGAGGATGCTTTTGTGGCAAAGTTTAAATGCTTACTCGAAGAAAATTATACCAATTCTGAGCTGTCTGTTGAGTTTATTTGTTCAAAAATGAAAATGAGTCGCTCCCAACTTTACCGCAAGCTCAATGCACTGACTGGTAAGACCGTTATTTCCCACCTCAATACTTTGCGACTTGAAAGGGCAGCTGTTCTGCTTCAAACAGGGAAATTGAATGTTTCAGAAGTGGCCTATAGGGTTGGATTTAACGACCCAAAGTATTTCGGAAGGCTTTTTTCTGAGACCTATGGGCAAACACCGAGTAATTTTTCTTTCCAATAGCTCAATTAAAAACTTCACTTTAATTAATTGAAAATCAACCAAATAAAGGGTGTAGTGTCATTCCTCTCCCCTCCCTGGGAAAATAATCCCCCTTTTTGGAATTATTCTCCTCCTCCCCTTTATCAATTTGCTCCATCATTGTCATGGATTTGAAAATTCACTGATTACCAATGGCATTTTTTACTCATATCCAATCTAAGAGATTTAATAGAGAAATTGGAATTCGGTTGCATCAAATTTTACATTTGGTGAACAGTCCAAATACAGCCTATTGGACTGAGCAGATATCTAAAATCGCCGGATTGAGGAGGTCTGTTTTCAAATCGGGTTTCACTATCGCATGCTGCATTCATTCTGTTTGGCTTTCCGCCCTCAACTGCTATGGATATTCTTGTGAAAAAAACGCAATCAAACTAAGGCGCTCCAACCATTCTGTGGAGGGCATTTTCCTTCTTCAGCCCTCCCCGTTCGAACTTGATAAGACCGAAAATGCACGAAGCTTTTAAAATTCCATTCTGAATTAATGGAAAGTCGTCAAAAAAGTCCTTTAAAAATTTACAATTATGCGAGAATTAAGACTCAAAACAAATTCAGGCTATTCACTACCTAAACCAGGCAGATTATTATTTTTAGTGGTAGCCATTTTTTCCTTCCTGCAGGAGGTCAATGCGCAAATCTTTGTCAATCATTCGGCCGCTGGAGCCAATGATGGTAGTTCCTGGGAGGATGCTTATGAAAATCTTCAAGATGCATTAATAGCTGCGAATTCCGGAGATTCCATTTGGGTCGTAGCCGGCACCTACAAGCCATCTTCCTGGCCGGCGGGCTGTTCGGGCTGTTCTACAGATCGTGATTTTGTCTTTATGTTGAAGGACGGACTAAGTTTATTTGGTGGTTTTGCAGGTTTTGAAACCTTACTGAATGAGAGAAACGTAGCAGTCAATGAAACCATATTGAGCGGTGACATTGGAATTGAGGGCGATAACAGCGATAATACGTACCATGTTGTATTATCTGTTTTTTCGACCAATAGCCCGATCACCCTTTTGGATGGGTTTACTATTAGGGATGGAAATGCTGATGGTATTGGCACTGTTACTTTCAATGGAGGAAGTGCTCCCAGAAACGATGGAGGTGGGGTTTATGTGGATGGCGGTAACAACTTCCTTCGCAACAATACAATCTATAATAATTCAGCAGCTCAAAATGGAGGAGGTATATCTATTTTCGAGGGAGTCAATGTGATTTCCAATAACGATTTAAATTCCAATGAAGCAGAAAGAGGGGGAGGCATTTATACTTCACAAAGTAATACTTCACTTTCTGACAATATCGTAGCCAATAATACAGCAGTTTTGGATGGTGGAGGAATTTATATCTCCTTTGGCAACAACACGCTGACCAACAACAGCATATATGAAAATCAGGCTGCCAATGGTGCGGGGGTATATCTGTCTTTTGGGAACCAACACTTAAACAGAAATAATATTTCGGGCAATTCTGCCTCTTCCGGAGGTGGCGGTATATTTACTTCCCAGGGTGTACATACAATGATAAACAATGCAATTTCAGGTAATACTGTTTCCGGGAATGGGGGTGGAATTCATGCCTCTTTTAGCAATAATTCCCATACCAATAACACCATTTCCGGGAATAATGCATCTGCAGGCGGCGGATTATACACATTTGGAGGCAGCAATTCCATCACCAATACTACCATCTGGGGCAATAGCAGTGGATTATTAAACAGTACTGATGTACCAAGTGGACTATCAGTATCAAATTCTATTGTGCAGGGAGGGTTTACTCCTTGCTTAGCTTGTCCAGGGACTGATGGAGACATAGATCCACTTTTTATCGAAGAAATTGACTTAAATAATTTACCCACTACTTCAGGTGACTGGCGGCTCCAGGAATGCTCTCCGGCTATTGATGCGGGGGACAACAGTGCGCTAACTGCTGCAGACAGCCTTGATCTGGCCGGTGAACCAAGGGTGCGCAACGCCACTGGTGGCCCCTCGGCCATAGTGGATATAGGAGCGTATGAATTTCAGGGTACTTTGGGCAATGCCAATACTCTTTACGTTGATTCATCCAATACCTCTCCCGGAAACGGACTCAGTTGGGATTGTGCTTTTACGGATTTGCAGCAAGCATTGGATGTTGCCCAACCGGGAGATAGTATTTGGGTGGCTGCGGGAACTTATTATCCCACCTCCAATTCATTAGATCGCGAAGCCACATTTCAGCTAAGGGATGGTGTGGCCATCTACGGAGGTTTTGCAGGCAATGAATCCAGTCTAATGGAAAGAGACTGGGAAACCAATGTGACCATTCTCAGCGGGGACATCAATCAATCTAACAGTCTAGACGGAAACAGTTACACCGTAGTGACCGGATCGGGCACCCACTCCACGGCCATAATTGATGGATTTACCATTACCGGGGGAAATGCAGATGCAACAAGTGGTTCCTTTCTCGACCCCAATCGTTCTGGTGGAGGTATCTATAACAATGGTGGATCGCCCAGCATCATCAATTGCACTATCAGTGGAAATAGGGCAAATATTGATGGAGGGGGGATTTACAATATGGAAAATAGCAACCCAACTATTTTTAACAGCACGATCAGCTCCAATCAGGCAATAGCTTTTTGGGGCGGCGGAATTTACAATCAGAATAACAGCAGTCCTACGATCACGAACAGCACGATCAGCGGCAATTTGGCCGGAAGTAATGGCGGCGGAATTTACAATAATGCTAACAGCAGTCCAATCATCACGAACAGCACGATCAGCGGCAATGAGGCTAATTTTGGCGGCGGAATTTACAATTTTTTTAACAGCAGTCCTGCGATTACAAATAGCATCATCTGGAACAATTCAGTCAATGGAAATACATCTACTACTTCAGCTTCGGTTGCAAATGCTTCTAATTCTAATCCTGAATTCAGTTTTAGCCTCATCGGCAATTCAGGTGGAAGTGGCTCAGGATGGGAAAGTGCTATTGGTACTGACGGATTAAACAACATCGATGCCGATCCCCTCTTTATAGAGGATATTGATCTGGATAGCATCCCCACCACCTCAGGCAACCTGCGCCTCCAGGCCTGCTCTCCGGCCATAGATTGGGGGGAAAACAGTGCGCTATCTGCTGCAGACAGCCTGGATCTGGCCGGTGAACCAAGGGTGCGCAACGCCACTGGAGGCCCCTCGGCAATAGTGGATATGGGCGCCTATGAATTTCAGGGTACTTTGGGCAATGCCAATACTCTTTACGTTGATTCATCCAATACCTCTCCCGGAAACGGACTCAGTTGGGATTGTGCTTTTACGGATTTGCAGCAAGCATTGGATGTTGCCCAACCGGGAGATAGTATTTGGGTGGCTGCGGGAACTTATTATCCCACCTCCAATTCATTAGATCGCGAAGCCACATTTCAGCTAAGGAATGGTGTGGCCATCTACGGTGGTTTTGCAGGTAATGAAAACTCCCTGGACCAAAGAGACTGGGAGAACAATCTGACTATTCTCAGTGGAGACATCAATCAATCCAACAACCTTAATGGAAATAGTTATACCGTTGTTAATGGTTCTGGAGTGGCATCCACAGCAATAATGGATGGATTTACAATAGAAAAGGGAAATGCCTTTGGTCCGGGAAATAACACAGATGCAGAAGCATCGGGTGGAGGAATTTATATTAACAACGGTTCTCCCAGCTTATTCAATTTAAAAATAACGGATAATCAGGCAGCCCATTTTGGAGGTGGTGTTTTTGTTTTTGAAAACAGTTTACCGGTTCTTGAAAACAGTAAAATAGCTAATAATCAAGCTGGTTCCGGAGGAGGAATAGGATTTAGAAATGGAAGTGATGCTGTTTTGTCCAATATTGAAATCACTAATAATACTGCAATATCAGATGGGGGTGGAGTTTATATTCGAGATTGCAGCCCCACCATTTTAAGAAGCGTAATTAGTGGAAATCAATCTGAGGTTTGTGGTGGAATTTACCTTGCATCAAACAGTTCTTCTATAATTAAGAACAGCAGCATCAGTGGTAATTTCGGTGAGGCTTATGGAGGTATTTTTATTGGTTTTCAATGCAATCCTCAAATAATCAATTCAACCATTACTGGAAATATATCTGAAAGTGCCGTAGGTGGCGGAATGTATATTGAAACACTTTTAGGTACTACCATCAAAAACAGTGTTATCTGGAACAATTCCGCAAATGGAGTCACGAACTCTCCCTCAGCTTCTATTCATAATAATAGCCCAAACACGGTAATCAGTTCCAGTATAATTGCCAATTCTGGCGGTAGTGGCGATTGGAATGCTGCTTTAGGTATTGATGGCGGAAATAATTTTGACCAGAATCCACTTTTTATCGAAGACTTTGAATTAAACAATGTACCGACCACTTCCGGTGATCTTCGCCTACAGCCATGCTCACCGGCCATCGATCGGGGGGACAATGACGCCCTGGCTGTCTCGGATAGCCTTGACCTGGACGGTAATCTCAGAATTCGTAACGCCACGGGAGCAGACTCGGCCATAGTGGATATGGGGCCCTATGAATTTCAGTCTACTGCACTTATGCCCGAGATTTCTTGTATTGATCAGCAAGTGTATTTAGACAGTAATGGAGATGCCATGGTGATAGTAAATGATCTTTACGTGGGAATTGACTCTTGCGGTCATTTGATTGGAATGGTTGGGGGTCAGGATACTCTTTTTGTAAATTGTTCTGATCTGGGAACAACTCCCCTTACCATAGTAATTTTAGATCAGGTAAGTCTAAGACAAGATAGTTGCCAAAGCATCATTACAACCCAGGACAACGA
>REEI01000002.1 GCA_007695145.1 Saprospirales bacterium
CGAGTAAAATTAACAAGGACTAAATGAGCTTTATTATTTAATAGCCTAATACAATAAAATAAATACCGATGAAAGGAATCCTAATATTATTGGTTACCTTACTTACCCTTACATTTGAGATAAATGGTCAAAACTTTTTGTTTATTGGTGAATATAGTTATCCAAGTACTGAATCCTTCACACTACTATCAAATTACGATAGGGCTTACATCACTGACTTAAATATAGTATTTGCTAAGAACGGAGAAAAGGCACTGATAGGTGTTAGTTCTGATCTCGTACCATTGGTTAGAATAAGTGGTAAACTGATCATATACCTCGATGACGGATCGGTAATAGCTTGTAGTGACCAAGGGATTCAGGATAATGTTAATGGCGTCGCGATATCAGCCTACTATCTAACCAATGAAGACCTGGCTAAAATGGCAAACAGCAATATCAATATGATTAGATATTCGCTAAAATGGATGCAGATGGGGGGAAATCCATTATATGATGGAAATTACACTGCATCAAACACAGGAGAGTCAAAAACTGATTTTACCACCGTGATTACTGACTTTTATAGTGATTAAAAACCAGGACCAACTCTGGCAATACCCACTTTTCAGCATTCTCCTCCCTCGGGAAATTAGCCCTATGCCCTTGTCGCGCCTAGATTTCGGTACATTGCATAGCAGCACCCTGATCAAATCCCTACCCGTCCACCAATTTCATGTCCAAATCCCCGGGTCCGAATTGGCCTACGTTTTTCACAACTCGAGTCAGCAGCGGATCCGCACGAATTCACCCGGATTGAATTTTAGGAAGACCGGTAGCCTTTTCTTGTAAGTCCAGCACCATTCAAAACCACTCCAGATTGGATCTCTAAAGGCACAACTGACCCTTTGCGGGTGGAATTTCGCGCTTGATTATATAGATTGCGCCACCCATTGTCCTTAAAACGGTTGGAAATTGTGCCGACTGCAGAGGAGGTTAGGTCCTACCGGACCAGAACCACCGAAATATTGCCCAATGTTTTGCCAAATTCTAAAAAGTTTTGAAAATTTCTCCGGATTTGAAAGAAAATCCTTAGCTTTGGAATGAAAATGCGCGTGCTAACCGTCAGGACGGTTTAACACAGGTGAATTATGCGAATGATTTGCCGTGAGCATGGGAATAAAGGTTTTGTGGGTCATTGGAAAGCAAAATAAAGCTTTCCAAAAAATCCCGAAATTGAGGATTAAAAAATGTACAAAGATGAGAGAAGCAGATATCAAGCTAAAGATAATCCGGCTGATTGACAGCCAGAAGGGGGAAGTTTTGGAGCAATTGTACGAGTTGATCCAAAGTAAAATAAACCGGGAAAAGCGCGAAGAAGTGCCTCTTGCCTCCCTGGAAACCGGATACAAGGAAATGTCGGAAGATAAGGACAGAGAAGTAGAAGCATTTGAATGGATTGAAGGTACGCTCCAATCAGAAGGCATATGAAAAAGCGAGGAGAAGCCTGGTGGGTCAATTTCGACCCTTCGGTTGGACAGGAAGTGAAAAAGAAGCGCCCTGCTGTAATCGAAAGTAATGATATATCCAACAAATATCTGAAAAGATACCAGGTTATTCCACTGAGTTCTAAGACAGGGAAATTGTATCCGAGCGAAACCCCGGTCAAGGCTGGTCGGCAAGATAGTAAAGCCATGGCAGATCAATTGACCACGGTTAGCGAACTGAGGTTCTTAGAGAAGATTGGCGAAGTAACCGTAAAGGAAATGGTAGAAATCGAGAGGGTAATTAGATTGCAGTTGGATTTATAAATGAGAACGGCCCGTAACTCCAGTTATCTTTCTATGCTCTTTTAGGTCGTAAAGCAAGCGGTATATCTTTATCCCCTGAACCTCTCAAATGGCCGTAAAGGTTCCCCTTCGACAAGGACGGTTCTCCACCAGCCCAAATCCGCCCTATTCCAACTAAAATATCCCATTCCCATACAACTCGTACCGCCACCATTAAATATTCGCGCCTATCATCTGCACAGCATGAGGGTCGTACATTTTGCACCCAGCAGTGAGACCAATCACTCTTATGCCCGACCAGTCCACTGCAACCTCCTTGCCCAGGGCACTGATGGCAGCAAGCGAGAAATCCCCTTTGTGGGCGAAAATCCGATGCAGATAGTGCGGAATTTGATGGTTGAGGTAGGAAGAGCCCCCCTTTTTTACTTGATGATGACCGCAAAACAAACCACTGCATCACCATAAATTCCAGAAAAATACCTGCCGATCATACCTACAGTATAAAATTTTTTAAAAAATTCTGATCTTTTACCGGAAAATCAGTAAGTTTGGGCTGTAGTTAGGGATAGGGAAAAGTAAACGATCAAAAATGAATTATCGAAAAGCATGAAAAATAAGTATTCACCGGCTGTAGGCCGCGGCAACAATTTATGGGCCGACATCCTGAGTATGGACAGGAGTTTAGACAAAGAATCGAAGCAAAGAGCTTTGCTTTTAATCCATCAATATTGGTTGGTTGTTGAGTCGATACAAAGGTTGAAAATATTCGTATTTGCTCCCGAATGGGAGTATATGCGAAATAAAAGTGCGGGTATAAGCTGTTATACTTAATTTAAACAAAATGAGAAAAATTATAAAATGGATTAAAAGGATTT
>REEI01000001.1 GCA_007695145.1 Saprospirales bacterium
CCGAAGCTGTGCTCATTCAGTCGCCTGAGCTGCTGGAAGTCAGCCTGGGAGAGGATAGAGAAATTGCCGTTGGGGATTCGGTCTTGTTGGAAATCATTACCAATGTGCCTTACGACAGCCTGGTTTCCATCGACTGGAAGGGACTCCAGAATCCCGATTGTGAGGACTGTCCGCTGGTTTGGGATCGGCCCCTGGTCTCCACTACCTACTCTGTCACCATAACGGATCGGGACGGATGCATGGCTTCCGATCAGATGACCGTAAGCGTGGATGCTGCCAGGGACATCTTCGTGCCCAATGCATTTTCTCCCAATGGGGATGGAGTCAACGACTATTTTACGGTCTATGCCAATGAGCGCAATGTGAAGCAGGTGCTTTCATTGAAAGTATTCAACCGGCTTGGGGAGCAGGTGTTCCACCGCACTCATTTTCCGCCCAATCAGCCAACGGAGGGTTGGGACGGAACCTTTCGGGATCAGCCCTTGAATCCGGGGGTCTTTGTGTGGATGGTGGAGGTGGAGTTTTTGGATGGGGAGGTGGTGGTTTTGAGTGGGGAAGTTTTGGTGGTGAGGTAGGAGGTTTCTTCAATTGATAATTGACAGTTGACAATTGACAAATGACAAAATGCGCCGTCCTGAGCATTCTAAGATTCATCCAAGCTTTTTACAAAAAAAAATCAAAAAATATAAATGGAAACCTTTACCTGGGTAGCCTAAGGGAAAAACTGGGATTTAATTAGGTCAGAAACGAAGGGGATAGAGAGAGTCCATTGCCTAAATAAAACCCACAAATCAAAATGATAAAACGTGGATCGAGGCATCGGTCTATAATAATTTTCTCCACCTTTTCAAACTTATTTTAAAAAACATTTTGGAGGTTCTAAAAAATTGTTATATTTGCTTCTAAATACTTTTTCAAAACACCATTGCATCATGAAAAATTCAATTCAGTACAGAAACAGCCTCTGGTTTAGGACCTTTTTATTTTCCCTCCTAATCCCAATCGCTATGCTATTTACAGCCTGTTATGACACCACGGAGGAACTACCCGAGCCAGCAGCCAATACGGAGATAGCGGCCGAGCAGCGATGCATAACCGACTGCACGGAGTGCCCGCAGCAAAATTGCTGTTGTGTGATTGAGTTAGCAACGGGTGTACAAGCCGTAACCTTAGAGTTGTGCGGTAATTTTTTCGGATGCGGTTTTTCTCCTGCCTGCGGTCCTATCAATGCACCCGCTCCCTGTGGAACGATTTCTGGAGTTAGTGACGAAGTAAATTTAGACCCAATGACAACAACCCACTTTTTCTGCATTGCCGGAAGTGAGGATATCTATATTTTTAATTCGGATCCACTAAATACAGCAAGAATTAATGTAACTTGCCAGGCATTGGATACTGTTCCTACCTTTACGACCTTAATAATTGAGCCGCAAAGTGGTGCTTTTCTGCAGATTGACGGAAATTGTCTCACAAGTGAATGCGATTAATCTCCACTAAAATGTTTCCTTCTGTTACTTTTTTGAGCTATCGCAAAACGGTTCTTTTTTATCTATTGATAAAAATAGTATTTATACTTATTCCTGCCCAAATAAAATCTCAGGACCTCGAGGTGTTTATTGGGTGGGTTGGGAACTCTCAAAACTATCCACTTCATAGGGTTACCTTGAACAGTGGGTTTGAATATTGTGAAGCGGGTGAATTACTCGGAAATTTTCCTCCCGGCTCTCCTTTTGGCACTGTATTTGATCTAACCTATTGCCCTGATAGCAAAATTTATTGGGTTCCACTTAGTGGGCCAAATGCGGAAGGTCTGGTGCAATTAAATCCTGAAACGCAACAAGTTTTGGTTATTTATGATCAATTCCCCTTTTCAGAAGGAGTTCAGGTAGCTGCAAGGACATTAGCATGCAAACCTGACACCACCTTATATTCGGCGGGAGGTTCCCAATTTAACTACCCTTTATATAAAACTCACCTTGGGGAGGATTCTTCTGTTCTTTTGGGCAATTTTAACCTATATCCAAGATCGCTGTTCTCAATGACTAATCTGCACGGTGATTTATACTTCACAACTATATTGAATCAACCATATCCGGGAGAGAGATGTATCTATAAAGTTGACACGGATGTTTATAGTAACCCTGAACAATTAATTGATTTCTCAAGCCAATTTCAGAATCCGCCACGAGGGATTGGAAGTATAACTGCTTCGCCTTATTGCAGTACCCTTATTGGAATAATTTTTAATGCCTACCCACATATTTATGGGTACGAGGCAGAGGCCTGTCTTTTCAATATTGAAACCGGGGAATTGGCTATCCTTTGTACTTTGGAATATAGTTCTCAAAACTCCCCAGTATCAATAACTTCAGAATACGAAACCCTTTCCGGCCCCTGCGAACTACTACTCGATTTGGACGGCGATGGCAGCTCAGGAGCAGGAGGACACGACTATCTCAGCCCGGATACAGTTAGCTGCCTCAGCAATGAGGGTGCGAGGATAGCCGATGAGGATGTCTTTATTGCCAAGGATGCGCCCATTAGTTTTATGACCATCGAAATACTTTCTCCGCATACCGGAGAATACCTCGACCTGATCGGCTCTGTTGCGGGACTTACAGTTAGCGGACAGG
>REEI01000105.1 GCA_007695145.1 Saprospirales bacterium
AGCGGTTGGTCGGCTTCTTCACCTCCAGTATCACCCCCACACTGCTCCTGCTGTTTTTGCCATTGTGAATCACCAGATCCTTCCGCCCCTTGGTATTGATATAGTAGTCCGGATCGTACCAGGTGTTTTTCAGGAAGTCCGAAATCAGATTCTTGTGAAACTCCTCCGATTCAGTATCGTTACTCCGCTCCAGCACCTTTTTGAGTTCCCCCTTAAATAGCTCGATCTCTTCCCGCAGCGGTTTTATCTTCAAAAAAGCTTTGTTCAGCGCCTGACGCGGTTTCAATATATGGCTCATACCTTGCTTTTGGATGAAATAAAGGGCTAATTTAGGGAAAAATTGGTGATTGGCTTTTGGCTGTTAGCTGTTGGCTGTTGGCTATTGGCTTTTGGCAGTTGGCGGTTATGCTATTGGCGGTTGGCTGTTGGCTATTTGCTGTTGTGTGCCTTTCTTTTCGTCCAGGATGAGTATATTTGCAATATTGTTTGGTTGAGATAAGGTGATTTAAGTTTTGAAAAGTAGTATTGAACTGACATTATTTGCGGTATTGTTGTTTGCCTGTAAAGCTGTAGATTCACCGCAATCCTGTGGATCTGTTGAGTTTCCGACTGAATTTAACATAGATGACCCCCCAATCCCAGCTGGCACCATAAGGATTTCAGACAATTTGTTCATCGATAAATCAGAACTCACAAATCTTGATTATAGAGAATTCATCTTTTGGACCATGAGGATCTACGGGCCAAATTCGGAGGAATTCCTGAACACTGTGCCTGACATCGCGGTGTGGAGTAGCCTCCATCCTGGATACGATTTACTCGACACCATTTATTTCAGCAGCGAGGATTTTTTAGGATTCCCGGTAGTTGGTGTTTCACACGAGCAGGCATTGACCTATGCAAAGTGGCGTTCAGACAGAGTGATGGAAATGATGCTAATAAGAAATGGGATTATTCCTGTGAAAAGGAAACCTCCCCAGGATTCCATATTTACCATTGAGCGATATTTTTCAGGGCAGTATTATGGAATTGAGCCGGATGAAAGGTTTTTGTATTACCCACATTATTCCCTTCCCGATTCTTCCACTTTTATGAAAGCTTTCCTATTTGCGGACTCCCTGAATGCTGAAAACTACAAATATTGCCGGGAGAGACGGTGTGGAGACCAATTATTGACCGAAAATAATTGTCTGGAAAATATAGCCAATAGAACCGAAGTCCATCCGTATGGGCCCGTACCTACAAAGCAGGCGAGATGTTCCTTTTGCAGAAAAGAACTGATCACCCATCTCAAGGGGAATGTCAGGGAATTAACAAACCTGGAGGGTTATTTCTACGGCAATAGTTTTATCGACTCTTGCAACACCCCATATAATGTAATTCGGAGAGACACTTCATTAGTAAATAGCTACACAGGATTCAGAAATGTTTGCGAATACAGGAAATGGAAGGAATAATCTGAGCACATTTTACTGCGACTTCCAAATTTATAAAGTGTACCCCAGTAAAATTCGGCTCCCTTCAAGCAGTTTAATTCCGGGAAAAAACCTTCCGAAATTTCACCTGTCATAGACCAGGAATCTAGCTGATGCGATTCCATCGCCCCGGTCCATAGCTCTGAAAGTGTAAAAGTCTCGAGCATCAATCCCGATTCTACCACACCCCCCAATTAATCCTATCTCCACCACCCATGTTGGCCAAAAATTTTCTTACATACATTATATATGGTACTCAAGTTTCGCATTTCTGAATTAATCAGAAACCGCCAAACACAAACCAGCCCTGATGCTTATGTTACTTTTGGAACTTGTACTAGCCTGTTGTAGCACTTGTGGTGAGTTTGTCGAAGCACTTGTGCTGAGCCTGTCGTAGCACTTGTGCTGAGTTTATCGAAGCAGCAAGACAAAAAGTAAAGAGAAAGTCCAGATAACCATAATTACCAATAAGGATTTGCTTGATGAGCAGTTGAAAACCAGTACAAGTCATTGAAGCACAATTGGATAAATCACTAAATCGTGGATTTTATTGCTGAACAAACAACTGAACTGACAGTAATCATGCAATGAGAATCCTTAGCAAGGTAAAAAAAGTCAAGCCGGGAATATTTTTTTCAGCTCCAGGGAACTAAAGGACAGTCGTTTGTAGTTTATATAATGCTTATTGAGAAATATTTCTACAAAAAAGCTTGGCGAGTACCTTTAGAAGGTTGTACCTTTGCGTTCCTGCTTTGCGAGAAAAAATATTTTTCAAAAAATTTCTCAAAAAGTTTTGGTAGTAATAAAAAGGGTTTTACCTTTGCAGCCGCTTTCAAAGGAAAGTGGTTAAGAAATAAAGAAGCGGCGGACTTTTGCAAGAGAGGAAGCTGCGAAAAGATCTTTGAAACTAGGGGAGAAGAGGTAAGGAAAAAGCTTCGATGAGTTTTTGCCTGAAGGATCATATCTGTAGTCTAGAATATTGGCGTATTTAATGCGCCACAAGATTTTACTATGGAGAGTTTGATCCTGGCTCAGGATGAACGCTAGCGGGAGGCTTAATA
>REEI01000110.1 GCA_007695145.1 Saprospirales bacterium
CAAAGAAGAAAGGCCATCTTCATGTAACATATCTTGAAGATTACGGATATCCTTACTTCTTAGGGTAAGGTATCTAATAAAGTTTTGGGCAGATTCCCTTTGGTCTGTTTCTAAAAATTGCCAGCTATTGCTTTTCAAGTCCAAGATTTGTTCCATGTCTTTTTCAAGAAATTGCAATTGCTCATCGATGTAATCGAAATGATGGGACATATAGGCATACGATTATGGGATTCAATTTAGTGAATAAGCGATAGCCTCTAAAAAATTTAATGTTAAGTTTTCCCAGCCCAGGAGAAACTGAGTTATATGACCAATATGAAATGCCACCCAGAATGCTTAAAAATAGAAAAACAGCTACTTTGTTTCATTAGTACACAAAATAGCTGTTTTTGGTAAGCAGATCAAAATCTTGTAGGGAAAGGATTAGAAAATATGACCAAAACCAAAGAAGAACTGTCCGCCTTCTCTACTTTGAGCATAATCTAAGCGCAGGATAGTCGATTGGTTCCAAGCGATACGCCCACCTATACCGGGAGCGCCCCTGAAATTGTTCAATTGTACATCGCTAATACCTTCCCATACCGTACCAAAGTCATAAAATGGAGTAATTCCCAAGGCAAAGTGCTGGTTGAGGGCATTGAAATCATACAACCTGGCCCGCATTTCCAAATTGACCAAACCCACAGTGGGAGCCATAAACCGGGCTTCTCTATAACCTCTCAAAGAACGACCCCCTCCGAGTACTAGAATGCCTCCAGCCTCTGCTTGAGATGACAGGTCCCACATTTCAATAAAGTTGATGTTTGGTCCAAAAATATGTCCAAATGCAGCCAAACCTGCGAAGGTCAAGCGGTTCCTGTCTTTTTTCCACCGATGGAATGTGTGGATAAATTGGCCTTGAACCATGAATTTATTGAAATTGAAGTCAGAACCCAGCCAAGGGGCTGAATACTCATGGGAATACTGTAAAAATACTCCCTTTGATGGATCGGGCTCCAAATCCCTGGTATCATAGATCAAGGCGGCGGCAAGCATAGAAGTAAATTTATAGTTATCAGAAAATCCTGAAAGGTTGAATCTGTCCCAGGTTCCATCATTGATTTGCCGATTAACAAGGGTTTGTCTTTGCTCTGCCTCTACTGCCGTACCGTCAGCCAAAAATGCTTCTTCGGCTACCCTTCCTGTATAATCTTCAAAGGATGTAAACAAAGCTTCATAGCCAAACATCAGCCTGAGCTTTCCTCCCATTTCTACCCTTTCACCAAGGGCATTGAAAAGCAATTCCCTCTGGATAAATTGATTATGGTGGGTATCTGTCTGTAATCTTCCGCCATTACCAGGAATAGCTATTTTTAAGTTGTCCTCATATTCACTGACTCTGTTGAACTGCCGTACGCCACCCTCAGAACCTGAGGATTTGTCCTGAAAACTCAACCTGTCCAAAGACTCTCTTCCTATACCCCAATATTGTGCATTAGGGTCCTCCCAAACAACCGCATCGACTCTTAATCTCCACTTGGAATTGAAAATATAGGGCACATCCAAATTGACTGCAGCCTTAATTCGTCCGTTTTCAAAGACAAAGAACTCTGTGTTGATGCTATACCTATATGGTGTATAGTAGAAGAAGGGATCTTCTTTGGTTTTGTTTTGGAAGAAAAATACGTTTCCACCTATACCAAAACCTCGAATCGGATCAAATTCAAATCTAGGCAAACCCGTCACGAAGAAGCCTTCTTTCTTATTGAGAATATCCTCTTTGGAAAGCTTTTTATCATCTGATAATTCAAATGGCAAGCTGATGGTGTCAAGTATGGCGAGTCTATCCGTGTTTTTGTGTGCTTCGGGGTCTCTTACACCGATTACCGCTTCTTGTGCGATGAGATCAATGGAGATCAATATCCCGATTAGAATAATCAGTATTTTTTTCATGGCAGCCTCCTGTTCTTCGTGTAGTTGGTTACGGAAAAGGCAATTAATATTCCTAATCCAGATTTTTATTGAAACACAAAGTTGAGGTTTTAGACATAAAAAATCCGTTAGAGATCTTTTAGAAAAAAATTAGAATATTATTAGAGAATTCAACTATTTGGCAATAAGACTTCAAAAACAGTTCCTTTTTGCGTGGTGGAAATAACCCGGATTTCACCTAAATGCAGATCTACAATTTTCTTAACCAATGTTAACCCTATGCCTGATCCTTTTGCAAAATTTTTATTTTGACCTCGGAAAAAAGGCGTGAATATTTTGTCCAGTTCCTGTTGGGGAATGCCAATCCCCTTGTCCCTGAAAGCTACTATGGCCTGATGGTTATTGGTACTGATAGAAACGGTGCATTTGTTGTCTTTGGAAAATTTACAGGCATTGCTCATTAAATTGGAAAACGCAATGGAAAGTAGATAGGCATTGCCTTCCACGGTTACTTCCTCTTCTTCTGAATGCTCTGCAAAGTCCAACTCAATTTTATATTCCGGATTTGATTTTTGCAATTCTGTACTGGCATCGAGCAAAATTTCATCTACACGTACGGG
>REEI01000130.1 GCA_007695145.1 Saprospirales bacterium
GATAAAGATACTGCTAAATTTCTTAAAGTTTCTTAAAAATAGATGGGTATATTTTGATTGACATATTTACATTATTCATAATTCACTCTTTTTCAGTGTATAAAATCTTATTTTATGGAAATTTTAGTTTTGCAATTAAAGGGTGGGGGGATTGTTCCTCAATTACAAAGAGCGCTTCGATTCTAAAGGAGAAAAGCCTTTTAAAATACAATCATTGTGGCCCACGTCCTTCTCGATCAAATTGGAAGTACAGAAAAAACCATACCGACAGGAAAAGAAATGCCGGCATTTGATAGTTGAGAGGGGAATCAAACAGCATGACGGTGGCCATAAAGGACCACCATACCAAAACAGAGAGGCGGACAATCGGTTGGCCATGTAAAAAGATATTCCAAAAGCTTCCCACAAAAAATACCAGAAATGCGATCATTAAGGGCAAACCACCTACTACCCCAAAATAGAGAAATTGTTGATTGGTATGAACAGGTAGCTCTACTGCTTCGCGTTGATAGCTCTCCCCCATCGCATGTCTGTAATCTCCAATACCCACTCCAATCAATGGATTTTCACGGATGAGCTTCAGATTATGCTCCCAGGAGGTCAGCCTTAAAATTACAGTTTGAAACTGAAATTCTTCATCTGCCTCATCCATGGATGTATAGTTCTGCAATTCCCACTTGAGTTGATTGTACCTAAGGCTGTATTTCTCCGAAACCGAAACCAGTACAAACAGCCCCACCAGTCCGGCTACAGATAACGCACTCAGCCATTTGAGTTTGGAGGCACTAAAACCATTCCACCATTGATTTCTTCTTATCCACAAGAACACTAATCCCAGAATAACCGCTATGACGAAAGCCAGCTGCCCTCCACGACCTCCAAGGAAAAAGAAAACCGGTAAATGTATGATCAATGAGTAATACATCCAGGACTTTTCCTGCAAATAGAGATATCGGAAAATCAAGACCAGAATAAGGGCTGCAGTGAGGTATGAATAATACAACCTGTCGAGAAAGGGACTGTAAGCTCCGAACCTGAGGTGATCGACCTCTGCCGGGATTTTTTTCAGCAAAAACACGTACCCCTCCCCCACCGGCACCTGATCGGGAAAAACCACAAAGTAAAGTGTAATCATCCCTGCAAGGGTACAGCCTGCAGCAAGGGATTTTATAATTGAATTGAGGAAGGAGCGGATATCTCTGTGGAAAACCAGCAATATCAGCGGGACAAGCAGCATTTCATTGAAGCTCATCGCCCTTGAGAAGCTATCTGGCGCACCACTCCAAAAAACGCTTAAAAACATCCATGCCTGTAAAAACCCATAAACCGCAAAAATCCATTTGCGACTTCTAAAAATCTCTAGTGCTTGCTTTTGGACCTCGGATGAAAGAAATAGGCGGACCAATGCCAAACCGCTCAGAACACCCAATCCGATAGAAACAGCAGGTTTAAAAAAAGCCATGAAAAAGGGAAGCAACAGGAGGATGCAGCGGGTCGGCAGCAAAGTCCATTTTAGCAGGTATTTTGCGATGGGACTGTTGATATATCTCATGGATTCATCCTTTTTAAGAGGAACATTTAAAGGGCTGAGTGAAATCATTCACCACTTCTGTCCAAACGGTCATGCTCTTTGAAAAGCCTGCCTTTCTATGTCCAAAGATGCAGCAAAAATAAAATATCCCCTACCTTTGCAGCTGAAACAGACCATAAACATGATAAAGGAATTTGAATCAGCCAAAGAAATCCTGTCTGAAATAGAAAGTACCCAGCCAACAACAGCAGCCGAACTAGAGGCTTTTCGCATAAAGTACCTGGGATCAAAAAATATTATTAAACCACTTTTTGCTCAAATGGGAAAAATAGAGCCCGCTGAGCGAAAGAATTACGGGCTTCTCCTCAACGAATTGAAAACGACAGCCGAAGAAAAATTTAAACAAATTCAAGACTCGCTGAATTCTGACAAGAGCCGTGAAAAGAAGACCACTCCCGACCTCACTGCACCTCCCGGAACACTTGAAAAGGGTGCAAGACACCCGGTTGACATTGTAATGAATAGAGTAATTTCTATCTTTCAGAAAATTGGCTTCACTCTGTCAGATGACCGTGAAATAGAGGACGATTGGCACAACTTCACCGCAATGAATACCCCTGAAGACCATCCCGCCAGAGACATGCAGGACACCTACTACCTCAAAGACCTGGAGGGAATGTTACTTAGAACACATACCTCTAGCGTTCAAGCGCGAGTAATGACGCAAACCCAACCACCTATTAGGATAATTGCTCCGGGTAGAGTATATAGAAATGAAACAATTTCTGCCAGATCTCACTGTCAGTTTCACCAGGTGGAAGGCTTATACATAGACACCGATGTATCCTTCGCCGATTTGAAACAAACCCTGCTTCACTACGCCAGAGAGATGTACGGTCCGGATGCCCGTATTCGACTTCGCCCTTCTTACTTCCCATTCACTGAACCCAGTGCTGAGGTAGACGTATACTGGGGTCTTGAGAGTGAGACAGATTACCGGATCACCAAAGGAACAGGTTGGCTGGAAATCATGGGTTGTGGAATGGTGGACCCTCAAGTGCTCGAAAATTGTGGGATAGACCCCAAAAAATACAGCGGATTTGCCTTTGGAATGGGCATAGAAAGGCAGGCACTTTTGCAATACAGAATAGAAGATATCAGGTGGTTGTTTGAAAATGATGTCAGATTTCTTCGCCAATTCCACAGTGCGATTTAAGTCTGGAGCCCCGGTTAAGCTCTTGAATACAGGCCTTTTTCAGGGCAAAATGATTATCAATCATCAATAAAAGTCCACCATTTCATAAAATCACCAATAGGATGAAACCATCATTACCAAAGGGAACCAGAGATTTTGGACCGCTTCAAATTAGAAAGCGAAATTATATTTTTGACATCATCCGAAACACTTTTGAGCTCTACGGATATCAGCCCATAGAAACTCCGGCCATGGAAAACCTCAGTACCCTTATGGGCAAATATGGAGAGGAGGGAGATCAGCTTCTTTTCAAAATTCTCAATAACGGAGATTTTTTAGCCAAAGCTGACAAACAGGCTCTTGAGGAAGGAGATTCGGCCAAAGCACTGGGTTCGATATCAAGAAGGGGGCTTCGGTATGACCTGACTGTACCTTTTGCAAGGTTTTTGTCGATGAATAGAAATGAACTGCCCTCGATCTTTAAAAGATATCAAATGCAACCTGTCTGGAGGGCTGACCGTCCGCAAAAAGGGCGTTTTCAAGAATTTTATCAATGTGATGCTGATGTAGCCGGCTCAGATTCACTGGTTTTTGAATCTGAGCTGATCGAAATTTACGATAAGGTGTTTACCAGTCTGGGCATCAAGGTTAGAATTAGAGTCAATCACCGCAAACTACTCATGGCACTGGCAGAAACTGGTGGAATGGACAAAAACTTCATACACTTTTCAACGGCCCTGGACAAGTGGGACAAGACTGGTAGTGAAGGGTTTATTCGCGAAATGGATCAACAGGGTTATGACAAATCTAAAATAAACCAGGTGGTCAATATTCTCGAGCAGGGATTTGAGGAACCTGCTGTTCAAAAATTACTGAGTTCTTCTGAAACCGGCGTCCAGGCACTTAGAGAAATAGATACACTGAAGTCTCTGGGCGGTTTTGAAAACAGGAAAAATGAAGTAAAAATTGATTTGACACTTGCCAGGGGATTGAGTTATTATACCGGCTTCGTTTTTGAAGTGGAAGCACCGAATAGCGGAATGGGAAGCCTTGGGGGAGGCGGTAGGTACGATGACCTCACAGGAATATTTGACTATAAGGGAATCAGTGGTGTAGGGATATCATTTGGAGCAGAGCGCATTTATGAGCTCATGGATGAAGAAGGTTTCTTCCCTTCTTTCCGAGCAGTTCAGTCAAAAATACTTTTTATGCCGCTGGATGAAAATGCGGTGAACTTTTGCCAGAATTGGTGCAGAAATCTGAGAAAATTGAACATACCCTGTGAGATGTATCCCGAACCTGCCAAGCTCAAAAAACAATTCCGCTACGCAGAACAAATCAAGGCTCCTTTAGTGGCTCTTGCAGGCGAACTAGAGATGTTGGAAAATTTTGTTACTGTTAAAAATCAGGAAACCGGCGAACAGGAGAAATTTGATCTTGAGGGCTTAGTTACCCTCATCAATCAACTGTAGAAACTTCCCCCTTTCGACCACCTTGTTTTTGTTTCCCATTTCCAATTTGCACCTCACTCCCCTTACTGATTATTCCGACATTTTCTCAAAAATATCCGCACAACCTGCCATTATAGCAGGATATATGCAAAATTCAGCATATTATATGCCAATTTGTCATCATGAAGTTAGAATATCCATACATTTTGACGTAAAAAAATGAGAGGCATGCACTTTGCAAATAGTAGGGTGAAATTAAAAATTTTTAACCTAAAATTTTATAGCCATGTTAATGAGATTCAGTAAAACACCGGTTCAAAGTTCCATCTCAAGGATGATGGATGAATTTTTCAATGGAGGTCTGATGGACATGAATGATCGCAGCCTGATGGCAACTCAGCCCTCGGTGAACATTGTAGAAAATGAAGATAGCTTCACCGTGGAAGTGGCCGCACCAGGGCTCGACAAAGATGACTTCAATGTGGTTGTTGAAGATGATGTTTTGACTATATCCGGAGAGAAGAAGCACGAAACTGAGGAGAAAGGAGAAAAGAATGGGACCTTTACAAGGAGAGAGTTCAATTACACGGCTTTCAGCAGGTCCTTCCACCTTCCGGACAGCTGTCAAAGCGATGACATCATGGGCTCTTACAACAACGGGGTACTAATTCTGAGCATACCAAAACGAGAAGAGGCCAAAAAGAAGCCTGCAAAGACCATTGAGATTTCCTGAAAAGTAACGATCGCCTTAAAAGCCCGGATTCCGGGCTTTTTTTTTTAACCTCAAAACAAATATCCTATCAAATACCACAGGAATTGTACACCAGGCTTGTGCACATCAATTGAGGTACAACCCATTCAACAAGTAGTCCCCTGACCTTTATGATAGTTATTCACTGAGCAATTCAGCGGCTTAGCCCTGAACTTCAGTGCTATTTAGTTCGGCACTGTTGGAAAAGCTTCGGTCTACACCCAATTTCCAGTTAAAAAGCGGCATCCAAAATCATGAGAAGGAAGGTCAAAAAAGAGAAGGGTCACTCTCCAGCAAAGGCCGTTTTCCAAGAGGCGACTCGGTTGGTATTAAAGTTTTCAACTCGTTCCACATCCGAGAGAGACTGCCCTCTTCCCGGTACATTCCTGTTGGAATAAATTTTCCTAATTCTGGTTCCGGAAGGTGAGGCCTCCCAACGCTGAAGAGAGGAGGGACTTGAGGGAGGAATGGGACCTGGACTGCGGCTTACAAAGCCCGGAATCCTTCGTTCGAGTGGTTCCAACTGGCCTAGATTATAAAAAAACTGTTCATCGTTGATTTCTTTTACGAGAAAACCAGAGAACTTTGGGATTACAAATCTTATGCTTGTTCCTGCCTGAATAACATCTGAGGCTCCCAAATGAAGATTGAGATACTTTAAATGATAGGGATTTAAATAGAGTTTTCTACCCAACTCTTTCCACGTATAGTTGTGGGTGAGTTCGTAAGTAGATTCTATATACCCCTCAAAGACTCTTTTCAGTTGATTGTCCGAACTGCTTTCCACATCGAAGTTTCTTTTCATCTCAAATGTCTGTACGGCCCACAGGGGGAGAATTACATCGTAACCCCTGCTATTTCCGGGCACATAGCCTGCCCTAAAGGATGGATTCAACTTTGCAATAGTTTCCTGCGGGACTCCAGTCATCTCGGAGAGAGTTGAAAAGTTGGTTGTCTCAAAGATGCGGACAACATCAGTGAGTACGAGATCAAAATCCTCAGGCAAAGCCAAGATACCATGCTGAGCATAAAAGGTCCCAAAATAAGTAGCTGCCATAAAAGAGGGAATATATTGTCTCGTCTCCAGGGGAAGAAATCTTTTAAGAACTTCAAAATCTTTGCTTCCAGACCTGCGAATAGCCTGGTCGACCCTCCCGGGTCCGCAGTTGTAGGCGGCAAGGGCCAATTTCCAATCCGAGTATTTCTCAAACAACTCTTCAAGGTAATCCAATGCCGCTTCAGTCGATCTCTTTGGGTCTCTGCGCTCATCTACAACCCTTCCAACTCGAAGACCAAGATGTCTTGCGGTACCGGACATAATTTGCCACAGACCAACGGCACCGGCCCTGGACCTCGCATTGGGATTAACAGCGGACTCTGTAATGGTAAGGTATTTGAGCTCAGGGGGAAGGTTTCTCTTTTCCAGTTGTGCTTCTATGTAAGGAAAATACATCGCCATTCGCAAAAGCATCCTGTCAGCGTAATTTCGGCCATCTAAAACAAATGCGCGCACTTTCCTGTGAAAAACAGGATCTGAAACCCCTTCAAAAGGAAGAGACATATCATTGAATAAAAGCTCTACAGACTCCATTGAGAATTCGGAGAACTCGGGGGAGGACTCATCCGCGTGGGCCTTTAAAAGACCCGTATTCAGATTTAAAGCCAACAAGGCAAAGCAGACATACAACTGCATTATCCTTCCACAGCTACTGTAATTTATCATGTTCATGGTCATACAAGCACGCAAAGATATTTCAAGCTATCTAAACATCACCTAAATTTAACAATATATTCCGGCACAAATAAGCGCCACAAAGGTAAAAATTTCACATTAAATAATATACAAATGTGTAATATTTTTAATGTGTACAAATTCCCTGCCAAAAAATCGCTGAAAAATGACGTTCAGAAATGGGTTAAGGGAAACACCCAACACCCTGATATTATTCTAAAAGTTGAGGGGATTTGAAAATTTTTAATAGAATAGTGAATTCCTTAACTCTATATTGACTGAATTTGTTGAAAAAGTAGCATGTAAACAATAGACTCAAACAATTGAACAGGCTGTCGGTATGATTCATTCACTAAACTTGGGGGTTCTATTTCTTTTTTACACTTTTGGCCTCATTCCAAAGGGCATCCATTTGATCGAGAGTCATTTCTTCCAGAGGTTTATCGGCATTTTTCTCAATGAACTCAAATCGCCTTTTGAACTTATCGTTGATCCTCGCAAGTGCAGATTCAGGATCAATACCTTCATAGCGAGCATAGTTCACCAAAGAAAACAGCAGGTCGCCAAACTCCTCTTCTTTTCTGTCTTCGTTTTCACTCAAGCTTTCTCTGAACTCCTCTAGTTCTTCTTGCACCTTTTCCCATACCTGGTCCTTATTGTCCCATTCAAATCCCACCTGAGCGGTTTTCTCCTGCATACGGTAGGCTTTCACCAAAGCGGGAAGAGAGCCGGGCACACCTGAAAGCACACCGCTTTTTCCCTCTTTCAACTTCAATTGCTCCCAGTTCCTTTTCACCTCATCTTCGCCACTAACTTCAATATCACCGTAGATGTGAGGATGTCTTTTGATCAGCTTGTCGCAAACATCATTTAGCACATCCGATACATCGAAGTGGTTCTTTTCAGATGCGATTTTGGAATAGAAAACCATATGAAGCATAATGTCGCCGAGCTCCTCTTTGATATCTTCCCAGTTTTCCAAAGTGATGGCATCCGCGAGCTCATAAACTTCTTCAATGGTCAAGTTTCGCAGACTCTGAATGGTCTGTTTGCGGTCCCAGGGGCATTTTGCTCTCAACTCATTCATAATGTTAAGCAGGCGTTCAAATGCCTCTAAATTTTCTGACTGTTGCTGCATATTTCTTATTTTCAGAAGTACAAAGCTAAACTTTTAGGATTAACTTTGCGTTCAAATAGTAATCTAATAATTGATGCTCATGGAGTTTTTATATACACTTTTTATTGTTTTGAGTTTCATTGGCCTTGCCTTTGTGATGATCAACATAAGGCATATTCTTACCGGGAGAGAATTCAGGGGCACTTGTGGCTCCAACAGTCCCTTTTTAAAAGATAAATTGGGCGAGTGTTCCGTGTGTGGGAAAAAGCCCGATGAAGAGTGTAAAGGCGACGAAAGTCAAAGAGCTGCTGCCGGAGCTTAATTCCTGCCCCTATTTTCTAATTTTTCTTTTGAATACTGAAAATCCAGATTTTGATCGGTTAAAGTTGGGGTTCAATGATTTGTATTGAATCAGGTCATGACGCCACAGTACCCTTATTTATTCTTTGAACCCCCATCTTTATTCTTTGAACCCCCAAAAATGCGATTAAACAACAAGTCCCAACGCTAGTACCCTTTCGTCTTATCCTTCGTAGATAAAAATGTGCGTGGAGAGCTTTTTTTGAGATAAAGGGCTCGAAAAATCTAGACCGTTCCTGAATAAGTAGGTATTTTAATGACTCGAGCCTCTTCCTAAGTCAGAATCACATTGCCGGCCTCGGGTAAATTGAATTTTGGCCTAAAAGGTAAATGGCAGAACCTGAAAAGTAAAAAAATCCAAGCTCGTGAATTGAATGCATGGAATAAGAAATCTGACTCATTGCCCATCTTTCAAATCCAAAAAGTGCCCCATCAGATCTCGTTTTGCTTTCAGATAGCTTTTATTCTCAGATCGCACTATTCCTGAAACAGGCACTCTTTCAATTACTTCGATACCTGCTTTCTGAAGGAACTCAACTTTTTCGGGATTGTTAGTAAGCAGGCGAATTTGTTCAAGTCCAAAAAATTTCAGCATTTCTACTGCAGTTTCATAGGTTCTTTCATCAGGTTCAAAGCCGAGATGTACATTGGCATCCACTGTATTCAATCCCTTTTCATCTTGTACATTATAGACCTTCATCTTATTGATAATTCCAATGCCTCTGCCCTCCTGCCTGAGGTAGAGCAATATTCCACCTTCTGAGCCAATTTTCTGCATGGAGCTTTTAAACTGATCTCCGCAATCACATCTGGTTGAGCCCATCAAGTCCCCGGTAATGCATTCAGAGTGCACTCTGACTAAACAAGGTTTTGAAGGATCAAAATTGCGCAACAATGCCAAATGAGGCATTGGTTCATTTTGTAAGTCACTAAAGGCATACATGTAAAAAATGCCCCAGACAGTTGGCAGCTTTGTTTTGGCCTGGACTTTCATTGATATAGGTATTTTTTACTACAAAGGCCATCTGGAAAAAATGAGGCCACAAACACAGTTTTGAGGTTTGCAACCTCAGCAAACACAATTAGTTCTATAAAATTAAAGCAACTATTCACGGCCGTATTCATTAATTAATTTACCCACATCTGCTGCGGTTTGACGATCGATAGACTCATCGTGAATGGCTTTAAACAGCTGATCGATAAACTCAGAGCTTAGTCCAATTTCGGCCGCATAATCATTGGCCCTTTTTAATATAGCAGACCATCGCTCCGGCTGTAAAATACTCACTTTATTATTCTGCTTCCATGCTCCGATCTCAGAAGATACATCCATCCTTTTTTTCAGCAAATCCAGCAATTGAAAGTCTAATTCGTCTATTCTTTCTCTAAACTTTGAAAGCTTTGGACTGTCTTCCGGCTTAATTTCAGTAGTCGACCTCAACTGAATTCTTTTGAGGACATCAGAGAGAAGGGCGGGAGAAATTTGTTGGGCGGCATCTGAAAGTGCATTCGGGGGGTCGATATGCGTTTCAATCATAAGACCGCGATAATTTAAATTGATCGCCTTTTGAGATACCTCGTAAATATATTTCCGGTCTCCTGCAATATGACTTGGATCGCAAATCATGGTGAGTTCCGGTCTCCGGGTATGAAGTTCGATGGGGATTTGCCAAACGGGGCGATTCCTAAATCTGGAGTTTCCGGTCATATTAAAACCGCGGTGCAGTGGAAAAACTTCAGCTTGAATGGCTTTCTCAATGCGCTCAATTGCACCCATCCACAATTCCAGATCAGGGTTCACCGGATTTTTTACAAAAACGGGGATATCTACTCCCTTGAGGGCATTGGCAATTTCCTGAACATAGAAGGGATTCACGGTTGTTCTGGCACCTATCCAAACTGCATCTATTCCATTCTTCAAAACCATTTCAACATGCTGAGGATTCGCTACCTCAGTGATAATCGGAAGATTGAAATCCCTCTTGACGGCCTTTAGCCAGTCAATCCCTTTATATCCAGCCCCCTCAAAAGTACCTGGCTGAGAGCGCGGCTTCCAAAGTCCGGCTCTGAAGTAGGAGACATCAACACCGGTTAGAGAAATTGCCTCTGCAGTCTTCCTAACCTGTACCTCCGACTCTGCTGAACAAGGCCCTGCAATGAGCATTAGAGAGTTGGGTGATTTGTTTGCACTAATGCTCCCGTTCTCGAGCGGTCTTCCGTTCTTCTTTTCAGCAATCTTATGTAGACTTATCTTGTGTTTCATCCTTTGGTTTTGTTGGAAACCGATTATCATGGGTTCACCTCCTTAAGAGCAATTCTGATCGTTTCAATTTTCTTATCACTGACCAATTCCATAGTGAAGGTATAACCATTATGTTCAATAATAGTTCCCTGATCAGGTATACTTCCTGTCAACATTGTAAGGAAGCCCGATAGAGTGATATACTCGCCTTCGGGCAAGTTTAATTCGGGATATTTTTCATTGATGTAATCTATTTCCAGCCTGCCTGAAAGCAGGTATTCGCTATCACTTAGCTTCTGTTCTACGAGGTCTTCCTGATCGTGTTCGTCCTCAATCTCACCAAAGATTTCCTCTAATACATCTTCAAGGGTAATCAAACCACTGGTTCCACCATACTCATCGACCACACAGGCAATGCTGTTTCGTTCCCTTGTGAATTTGATCAGCAGGTCCTTGACATTCATCACTTCCGGAACCACCGGAATATCCATCATCAGTTTCCGAATAGATTCCTTGCCAGAAAAGAGGCTCTGATGGTGAACATAACCAACTACAGAGTCAATATCCCCATCGGTAACAATGATGCGTGAGTGGGAGGTCTCTCTGAACTGATGGAGCAATTCTTCATAACTAGCACTTATATCTATATTCTTAATTTCGGTCCTGGGCACTATACAATCCCTGACCTTGACTTGTTTGAGATTGAGTGCGTTTCGGAAGAGATCGGTGTCCAATTCTTCGTGTGATTCAGAGCCGGATCCACTCACAAATCGCTCCAAATCATGGCGTGTGAAAACATTTTCCTGACTGTTTATCTTTTGACGAAACACATATTTGAGTAAAAATCCCGAAAGATTGATCACAAACCAGGTCGGAGGTTTGAGAATATTTCTGAAAAAGGCGAGTGGATAGGCACTTGCAAATAGAATTTCATTCGCATAAATTCTAAAGACGGTTTTGGGTAAAAACTCTCCAAATACCAGCACGATTACTGTGATAACCAATGTGATGACTACAAGTGTCAACAATGCACTACCTAGATAAAAATCAAGCCACCCGGTTAGCAGCCGGGTCATGAAATAAGTAAAAGCAACAAGTGCAATATTATTTCCCACGAGCATAGCCCCCAAAAAGCCCTCTGCTTTTTCATAAAATTTGCCTATGACTCTTCCCCTGCGTGAGCCACTTGACTTCTTTAGCTCAACGCCCAATTTACTCGCAGAAATAAAAGCTATTTCTGAACCTGAAAAAAAGGCAGAAAGCAATAAAAATACCAAAATGACAAATACTTCCATCGAATATGCAAAGATACTGCCTTAAAAGAATTCAAAGGTGTAAATATCCCCTAATTTTCCCCTGCGCCTGATATGGACTCAGGATTTAAAAAGCCTGCTCCACGAGAGAAAGAATACTCCGTGAACTCTTGATTCGAGTTAAATCGATAGCCGTAAATTTCTTCATTGGCATTACTGAAGCGAAAAAAGCGGTTATTGTAGATTCTCTCAGCTCGCTCATCCCAAATCAATTCCTCGGTCATCAGGGTATCTCCTGTAATATTGATCAGAATGACATTGTCGTATAAGTATATCTTCTTCTCTGTATCGTTTCTGATTGCCCGGTCTGACTCCACCCAACTCACAAGCTGCTCCTGAGCGTCAAAAAATTCAGCGTAAACGCCATCTGTAAAGTGTTCTACCATTCGGACACCGCGCCTTTGTCTCTCCATTACAGGAGCTTCCACCCTAACCTTGAGAATGGAGGAATCAGTATAATGTATTTCCACATCAAAGGCAATCTCAGCAGGCAAATCTTTCTCTAAAACCTCCCGTATTTCAGCAAGCTCATTTTTGCAGCCAAAATGAAGTGAAATCATAAGCAGCAAAATGGACAATCTCTTCAACATCCGATTTTTATATCTAAAGATAATTAACGATAAATCCGGGATATTAATTTTGAACGGATGTTTCTGCTTTTGACCAGTCGAAAACAGCATGAAAACGAAGATTTCCATGTCGGTGAAGAATGTATTCAAATTTTTCTTCCTCCGGATATATAACCATGTTCCAAACATTGGTAGCGGCTTCAGGTAACATTTTAGCTGTTTCTTCATCTGCAGGGAAAAATTGAGACCATTCTGTGCCGTCCCCACTTGCAAAACCACCATACATGGTAAGCTCTTCGGGTGTGCCGTCTTCATGGCGATGATCGTGCTTAAGTGAAAGCCTTTCCTCAGAAATTTCCAACATCCATGTTCTGGATCGATTTTCTCCAACTTGAAGAGGAATATGGACCTGGTTTTCTTCGCACAATGCAATGGTCATCAAAAGCGGCTGTCCATAAAATTCGTGATCCTCATCTTGTGGATAAACCGCTTTGCCCACAAAGGATTGTCCACATCTCTCTGCCAGATTGGACAAAAAGGCTTGATAGACCTTCAAGGTATTTTGTTCGTCCTCCATTACCTCTGTTGCCCCCTCTTCCATTTTGTCTGTATTTTTGCTCTCCCCGGCAGGACCACATGACAGCAATAGAGAACAGCTCAAAAAAAACAACAAGGCTACCATCCAAAGAATAACATTTTGCATAAAAAAATTTTATGATTAGAAAATAGTAAATGCAGCATAAAGAAAGTCAGTGAATTATATGAATGACCATAACTTACATCAATTCATTTACAATATTAAGATTTTTTCCTGAATTCCTTAACTCAGGGCAATAAATTAATTGTATTAGGCTATTAAATAATAAAGCTCATTTAGTCCTTGTTAATTTTACTCGAGACAGGTCAATGAGGGCCAATCTTAAAAAGTAACACCGATTAGCGGATGCCCCTTTCAGAGTTATTTATGAAAGATTCCTCCCTACTAAATAATTTAAAGTCAGTTGTTTAAATAGTAATAAAATGCATGATTTAATTACCCTTTCCATATGTGCATCAATGACTTGTACACAATTTTTGCTTCTCATCAATCAAGTCCTTTTTGCTATT
>REEI01000090.1 GCA_007695145.1 Saprospirales bacterium
GCAGCAAATCTAAAATAAAATTTTGAAATGGTGATATTTTCGCCCAACCATTTGTAATTTGGTGCTCTGAATGAACTGCACTTAATTTTGCACTAAAGACTTATAATCATATAAAAAATCATGAGCACCGGAAAAAAAGTGAATGGTAAGTTGAAGAGGGAAATTGGTCTGCCGGGGGCCGTACTGATGGGACTGGGTTCGATCATCGGAACAGGTATATTTGTAAGTATCGCTATTGCCACAGAGATAGCAGGCCATGGAATTATCCTGGCTGTGATCCTGGCAGGAATTCTTGCCGCATTTAATGGTTTGAGCAGTGCACAGCTGGCAGCGGCCCACCCAATGAGTGGAGGGACCTACGAGTACGGATACAAATTTTTGAATCCATACCTCGGTTTTGCCGCCGGCTGGATGTTTTTGGTAGCCAAATCTGCCTCCGCTGCAACTGCAGTATTGGGTTGTATTGCCTACATCTTTTTCGCTTTTGGTTGGGATTCAGCTTATGAGAATACGGTTTTGGCCGGCCTGGCTTTGCTTTTGGCAATGACTATTTTGGTCTCAGGAGGAATTAAACGGAGCAATAGAGCCAATAAGGTAATTGTAGGTATAACTCTATTGGGGTTGATGTCTTTATTAGTGGCGTCATGGTTGGTATCTGGTTTGCCGGTAGAGCCCATTCAAAATATGCATATAGATTTTTCTTGGAGAAATACCCTCTATGCCACTGCACTGCTGTTTGTCGCTTATACCGGTTATGGGCGCATAGCAACTCTGGGCGAGGAGGTAAAGCGGCCGGAAACTACCATTCCGGGAGCAATTATTACTGCTATGATAATTATCGTATTCTTGTATTTGCTGGTGGGCTTGACCGCCATTCATGTGATGGGAGCAGATGCCTTTGGTAAAACGGTTGGTGGGGATTCGGCACCGCTGATGGCAGTGAGCAGAGCGCTGTCTCTACCCTTCATTGAAGTGGTGGTCACTATTGCCGCTATAACTGCCATGATGGGTGTTTTTTTAAACCTTCTTCTCGGTTTATCCCGTGTGGCTCTGAGTATGGCTCGAAGGGGTGACCTTCCATTCGCTTTGTCGGGCATCAGTCCATCGAGTGGAAGTCCCAATCCCGCCATTTGGACAGTGGCAATTGTTATAGGCCTATTGATTGTGAGTGGAAATATGGTTTTTACCTGGACTTTCAGCGCCTTTACAGTTCTGATTTACTATGCCATTACCAATTTGGCCGCCCTTTTTATTCCGCACGAATCCAGATTGTATCCTAAATGGGTTGCCCTGGCCGGCCTCTTTGGTTGTGTTTTTCTTACGCTGTGGATCGACCCTCGAATATGGATTTATGGAGGGGCTGTATTGATGGCCGGTTTGGCGGGGCATTTTGTAAAAAATGTCCTCAGAAATTAATAAATGTATCAGCTGATTGAGCTCTTACAGTATTTTGAATGGGATGCATCAGATTGCCATTCTGGGCTAAAGAGATGATCTGAAAAACTCCACCTTGAATACCTGACCAAAATTTGAACTATTTTTGCCAAAAAGGAATGAAGGAGGGATTCTACCACTATCTAAGGGACAGAGTTTTTGTTCGCAGCGCGCATCTTGCGGAAATCCTGAAAATGGTTTCTGTAAAGAAGGTGAAGAAAAATGAAATGCTGCTTATGAGGGGGTTAATTTGCAGAAATGTATTCTTCGTTGAAAAGGGGCTTTTAAGGCTATATGCTATTGATGAGTCCGGAAAAGAGCACATCATTCAATTTGCACCTGAAAATTGGTTTTTGAGCGAGCGGGCAAGTTTGTATTTTGGAAATCCCTCCGAGTATTTTATTGATGCCCTGGAAGACAGCTCCTTAGTGGTATTTGATCAGGAGTTCATCGAAAGGGCTTCAGACATCAGTGTTGAATTTAGAAACTACAATGAATATTTATTGCAAAACCACATTCGGCATTTGCAAAACAGGATCCACTCCCTGATTGGTGCTGATGCGAAAAGCAGATACCTCAAGTTTATTGATTTGTACCCGGAAATAGTGCAAAGAGTACCTCAATGGATGGTGGCATCCTATTTGGGGATTACCCCTGAAAGCCTCAGCAGGGTGCGCAGGGATATTGCACTTTTTAAGTAAGATAGACATTGATTTCTTAACATACATCAATGCAGACGCAGCAGGAATGGCATAATTTTGCAGTAAAAAATTGAATATGAAAACTAGAAGCATTGAGGTGGTAGTACCACCAAGAGAGCCGCATTACGTTGGAGATGGATTTCGCGTTCACAACTTCATTCCGGGTGCATATCGACTGGATATGAAAAGGATGGATCCTTTCATCATGTTGGACTACAACTCCAGGTTCTATTTTCCACCTACGGACAAGCCCAGAGGCGTTAGCGTGCATCCGCATAGGGGTTTTGAAACAGTTACCGTTGCCTACAAGGGCAGAGTGGCTCATCACGACAGCACTGGTGGTGGTGGCGTAATAGGCGAAGGGGATGTTCAGTGGATGACAGCAGCCTCCGGAATTTTGCACAAGGAATATCACGAAGAGCAATTCAGTCGCGAAGGAGGAGATTTTCAAATGGTCCAACTTTGGGTCAATCTTCCAGCCAAATTTAAAATGTCACCTCCAAAATATCAGGGCATTCCAAATGAGGATATTGCAAAAGTGTCTCTGGATAATGATGCCGGCCTGATAGAAGTGATTGCGGGAGATTATAATGGAACGACCGGAAGCGCTCAGACCTTTTCACCGGTGCATATGATGAATTCAAAACTCAAGGAAGGTGGGGTGGCGAAATTCAGTTTTCCAAGCGACCACAATACCGGTATTTTGGTAATAGAGGGGTCTGTGGTCGTCAACCAATCAGAAAGTGTACCAACTGACCATTTTGTGCTTTTTGAAAACGACGGCACAGATTTTTCTTTGGAAGCCCGGGAAGATTCTGTAGTTTTGGTGCTCAGTGGGAAGCCACTGAACGAGCCCATTGCGGCTCACGGTCCATTTGTCATGAATACCCATCAGGAAATTGTTCAGGCAATCAATGATTTCCATACGGGTAAATTTGGATACTTAGAGGAATAATAGCTAAAATTGAGATCATGTCCAATATTGAATTAATCATAGAGGAGCGGGCGGCCAACATTGGAAACTTCCTGGTAGGTCGTTTGCTCCCCTTTCGGCAAAAGAGGTCTGTAGGTCCTTTTGTATTCATCGACCATATGGGCCCAGTAAAACTCAACCAGAGGGAGAATTTTGACATTTTGCCACATCCGCATATTGGGCTTTCCACTCTCACCTATTTATTTGAAGGCTCCATCATGCATCGCGATAGTATTGGAAGTGAGGTGGAGATTAAACCAGGAGCAGTGAACTGGATGACAGCAGGCAGGGGGGTGGTTCATTCTGAGAGGACCCCGGATTACCTTCGCCACTCCGAGAAGATGCTTCATGGACTTCAGATATGGGTGGCATTGCCGAGAGAATTAGAGGAAGTAGAACCCTCATTTTACCATATAGCAAAGGAAGATATACCGGTCTGGACAGAGGGTGATGTCCATTTTAAATTGATTGCCGGACACATTTCTGGACGCAGTTCAGTGGTTCCTGTTCACAGTAAGCTATATCTGATAGAATTGAAGAGTACATCTTCCCGGGAACTTAAACTGGGATCTCAATTATTTGGGGAAAGTGGATTGTATATACTTCAGGGTTCATTGATTATTGAGGGCAGCATCTACGGTCCAAGACAAATTCTCATTGCCCAGAACAGCGAGTTGTGCAATTTTGAAATGGGTCCTGATACCATTGTCTACATTTTTGGAGGCGAACCATTTCCCGAGGAAAGGTACATCGACTGGAATTTTGTGTCCTCCAGTAAGGAGAGGCTAAAGATGGCAAAAGAGGACTGGATTCAGCAGCGATTTCCCAAAATTCCCGGTGAAAAGGGATTCGTTCCCTACCCGGGACAAATTCAATAAGAACGAAATCAAAATCCTGGCAAAAATGACTACTTTTCAGGCATTTTTTCAGTAAAAAGACCCAATTCTTCTCAAAATTATTCTATTTGTCGCAAAAGTGCAACGAATTGACGCATATGTGTTACAAAGTTTGATTGAAAATAGTTGAAATTTATCGCACAGCAATTTTTCATTAACTATTTTCTAAAAATTAAACTTGACAAATGGAAACTAATACTACAAAACCACCAGGCCAACACAAATTATTTAAAAAACTATGGTACGCAATAGTTTTTTCGGCACTTTATATTGTTTCCGCCCCGCAGTATATCAATGCTCAGGGAAATACCGGAGGAGACACTATAACCATTGCAATAGATACTTTTGACATATGGGACACTTCCATTTTTCCACTTTCCCTAACAGGTGATATTATCTGGCGACTGGAACCGGAATGCATTCATTTTCCCGGAAGATTTGTCTGGGATTTCAAGGATTTCCCTCAAGATTCCCAATTTGTAGCCAAAGTTGAATTGGACATCATTCACTTTTGCGAAGCCCCTCCACTGACCCCTGGAATTTTCTTCCAAATGTTTGTGGGGGACAGTATAGTAGTAGAAGATTTACCAGTTCATATCTCTCCTCCTGGTGGGCCCACCCCTGAAACACTTGAACTCATTAATCCCACCTGTTCGCCGGTCGACTCAGTCGATTTGTGTTTGTGTGAACCATTTTTGGAGCAGCTAGTGGTATATACTTGCTGTAAGCCTATTGCTCCTGACAGCATTATTGCCGTTTGCCTGGATACTACCTTGCACGATCTCAGTCCGCTCATTCATTGCACCAATGGATCATTCTCGGGGCCGGGAGTTGAAAATGACCATTTTAATCCTATGGAGGCCGGTGTTGGAGAGCATCTTATTCAGTATTGCGATACCTGTGATATAAACAGTGAGATTTGCTGTGTTGAATTTATTATTCAGGTTTGTGAGGTGGTAATTGAGGAGATGGTTTGCGATACGATTTGTTTTGGTGAAGCCAATGGAATGGCAATGGTGCTTGCTTCCAGTGACTGCGACACGCTCAGTTATTTATGGAGTAATGGCGAAGAAACTGCCACCATTGATAGTCTGGAGCCGGGCGTATATATAGTAACGGTAACAGATGGCAATGGATGTCAGGCAATAGACAGTTGTGAAATAATTGAATGTCCGGAACTGATTCTGATCGAAATAGTTTGCGATACCATATGCCCTGATTCAACCAATGGCATGGCCTCTGTAATTGTGGAGGGAGGTTGTGAACCTCTGGAGTACAGTTGGAGTGAAGGAAATGGCAGCACCGGGCCTACAGTGGAGGGTTTGTCTGAAGGTTGGGTTGTGGTAACAATAACGGACTTTAACGGTTGTGAATTAATCGACAGTTGTGAAGTGATCGCTTTGGATATAGAGCCTCCGGAAGCCGTGTGTCAGGATATTACAGTTTATGTCGATGCAGATGGAATTGCTACCATTGATCCAGAAGATATTGATGGAGGCTCGACTGATAACTGTGCAATTGAGCAATTTGAAATCGATATAAATTCTTTTGACTGTAATGACGTTAACGAAGAAGTTGAAGTAAAATTGACAATAACCGATAGAGAGGGTTTGAAAGACTCTTGTATTGCAAAAGTTTTGGTACTTGATACCATTCCGCCGGAAATCACCTGTCCTGGAAATACCACCCTTTATTATGGCCCCTCTTGTTTAGCTGAGGTTGACTTTTCACCTCCTACCGCCACCGATAATTGTGATACCATTTTTAACTTTGGATATAGCATAAATCCCGGAGATATTATTTTTGGATTAACGGGAGGTCCCGATACCTTCACCGTAGCCGCTGTTGCCGCTGATGCAAGTCAAAATGTTTCTGATCCCTGCACCTTTTATTTGTTTGTGCTCGATACTACCCCTCCCAATATACTTTTTTGTCCTCAGGGTACAATTGAGGTTTTTGTAGATGAAGACTCCTGTTCTACAACCAACTATTACAATCTCAGCTTTACAGATAACTGTCCGGTTTTGATCAAAACATATAATCCACCTTTGGGCACTCCTCTGGAACCAAGCCCAATACCTTATTTTGTATCTGTAAATCTAGCAGATGGGGCGGGTAATAGTGATGAGTGCTCCTATGGGGTTTTAGTTTCAGATACCATTGATCCCCAGATTCTTTGCCCACCACCAATTGTCACCTATACTCCGTCTACTGCTTGCGTCGCCTGGGTCAACCTCCAGGTAGATACCCTGGACAACTGTGGCGTTTTTGAAGTAATTAACTCTTATAACAACAATGGAGTTGATGCCTCCGATTACTACCCAACCGGTCAAACCATTGTTTATTTTAATGTTGAAGATGTTAACGGAAACACCAATGAATGTTCGACACCGGTTACGGTTTGGGACACTTTTCCACCAACCATTAACTGTCCGCCGGATACAATTGTCCAAATCCCTTCAGGACAATCAGAGGTATATGTCCAATTGGATAGTGCTGAGGCCTGGCATAATTGCGGAATTGCTTTACTGGTAAATGACTTTAATCAGGGAGGGCCTGATGCAAGTGATACATTCCCTGCCGGCATAACCACCATCCAGTTTATAGCAGTGAAAAATTTTGTATTTAACAATCCACCCCCCTATAGTGACACCTGCGAAACCATTATAACTGTCGTTGCCTGCCCGGCCTTAGATTTAGACCTTACCTGTTCGCCTATATCAGCTCCCGGGGCAGATGATGGTTCTGCAGTTGCAAATGTTATAGGAGGATGCCCTGATATTTCATTTTTTTGGAATACAGGAGATACGACCAGCTCAATTTCCGGATTATCACCCGGTATGTATTCGGTGACGGTAACGGATGGTTTAGGCACAACAGCAGTTGATTCCTGTGAAGTAATCGAGTTGGTTTTTCCACCGGTCACCATATCGGGTCATGTCTCTACGGAAAACGGTACTGATATTAATGAGGCCTCTATGCATGTGACTGATATAGCCGGCAATCCCATGCTTACTGATACGACGGATATAGATGGGGAATATGAATTCTCTTTACCCTGGGGTAGCACGCTTACGGTTAGCCCGGAAAAGGATAACAATCATCTCGATGGGGTGACGACCATAAGCTTAATTATTATCCAGAGGCACATACTCCTCATCGACACTTTGAATTCTCCTTACAAAATGATTGCAGCAGATATCAACAAAGACGGAGTCATTTCGACTTCGGATTTGGTTGAGATGCAAAGTGTGATTTTGGGGATACTTCCTAATTTCCTAAACAATACCTCCTACAGATTTACGCCGGAGGATTATGTGTTTGCCAATCCATCGAATCCGCTGCTTGAAAATTGGCCGGAGGAAAAAACCTATGTCAATATCACTCAGGACTCCTTAAATGAGGATTGGGTAGCTATTAAAATTGGCGATGTCATTGGGGCAACCACCGGCATGAGATATATCAGCGGAGAAGTTGATTTTCTGCTTGAAGCCGTCAAGAATGAGGATGGCACTACAGATATTGTCATGGGACCTGCCTACGACTTCTATTTGTCAGGATATCAGTTGGAACTCGAACTGGATCCGGCTCAATTGAGCCTGTTGGAGATTGATTTTGATCGTTCCTCCCTTCCCGGAATTACTCACAACAACTTCCATTTCGACAAGGAAAATGCTGTGTTGCGAACCAATTGGTGGAATCAGCAGGATATATCATTACAGGCGGAAAATGAGTTTTTCAGGCTTAGAGTGAAGGAAGGGCTTGATAAAGTTGACTTGAGCTCAGCCATTAAACTCAACTTGCGAGGCTCCCTTTGGGAGAGTGAAGCCTATGCAGGAAATGGAACTCAGTGGCTCAGACCGAATCTGTTGTGGAAGGAAAAATATACAACAGCTGAGTATAAGTTGTATCAAAATCGCCCCAATCCATTTACGGGTGAAACAATTATTTCATTCCTCTTGCCGAAACCAATGGATGCTGTACTGGAGGTGTCCGATGTTGATGGAAGGGTGGTCAAGCGCCTTGAAATCCCGGCTCGTGAAGGGCTGAATGAATTTTCGCTGGAGACAGGAGAGCTCTCTGAAGGAATTTACTTCTACAGGGTAATGACCGATCAATGGTCGGCCACCAAAAAAATGATCCTGATGAGATAGGGCTAAAATTAAGCTATTCTTGGTTTGCAAATTTCAGGAATGAGTGATGTGGGGGTGCTTAGGTGCCCCCCCTTTTTTTCATTGGAATAGTGAGCCGACCTTCAAGCTACTCATTTACTTCTGTTAAATTTCAATCTTGAAATTGCTCAAATCAAATTGGGAACAAAAAGAATAAATCATTTTCTCTGTGGGATTTTTTAGTGGAAAGTAAAGAGCAGAATGAATATATAGTGCCAAATTTTTTGATTTGTCGCAAAAGTGCAACGAATTGTCGCATATGTGTTACAATTATGAGGTGATAAAATCTGAAAATTTGAAGTGAATAAAAGTTGATTGTTACAATCAGCAATTTTTTATCACTAAATTCTTAAATCATGGAAACCAAAAGAAATTTCAAACATTTATTCTACGAACAAATCAGGAGGTGCCTCCCACCAATTTACT
The DNA here is from genome assembly GCA_007695145.1 of Saprospirales bacterium. GTDB lineage: Bacteria > Bacteroidota > Bacteroidia > Chitinophagales > Saprospiraceae > PWJY01. The sequence continues at coordinate 8,603 of REEI01000090.1, forward strand.
TTATTTGTTGGTTTGCACTTTCCCTTCCGGGATTTTCCATTGCCAACAACCCATCGGATCAATTTCAAGAGGGTATGGCAGTTCTCGCTCCGGGATTAGAAATAATTGCAATAGAAGACCTAGTCTGTCCAGGTATTGAAAATGGATTTTTGCATCTCAGTGTGGTGGGTGACTTTCCACCCTATGCTGTAGAATGGGAGTTCGACGGGCTTGTAGATCCGCTTCCTTTATTTAACGAACCTGAAAACGATAATTTGCAGTTTTTTTCGGTTGGAGTGGGCACATTGATCGTAACGGTAACTGATGTCGAGGGAGGTCAGGTGACAGGAGAATTCGTGTTTTTTGGCATCACCTCCAGCCCTGAAATAGAGGTTTCGCCCTCCATCAGTGAGTGCGAAAATGGAAAAGTAATGGTAGATTACGATGCCGATTTTATATCTATTCTTTCCGGTGGCATCAGCAATGAAGATGGACCTATAGCCTCATATCCTTTCGATGATGAGCTGCTTCCTCCCGGTGACTATTTTGTATTTCTGGAATATGAATACACAGCCGATCCCGATCTCGGCAGTGTACAACCATCGGTTGTTTGCAGTGAAGAGATTTCTTTATCAGTACCCTTATTATCCCTGGATTTTATCTTGCGAGATCCTGAATTTCAAATAGAGGGTTGCAAGGGAAGAGGAACGGGAGAGCACAGCGAACTCATCGATATTTCCAGCTGGCAATGGGGAACTTCCGCAAGAAACTCCTTCGGTGATACATTGGCTCAGAATTCTGGTTCTATTGACTCTTTTGTTTTTGATTGGGAAATCCTATTTCCTCCGGGATGCTCTAAAGAAGAAGTAGAGGAAATCGAAATCAAGATTTACGATCCCGATTCTGAGTGTGATACGGCCATAATAATCCTTATTGACCCTATCGATACCTTAAAAATATCGATTAATCCCGATGAGTCCGGACAGGGTGTAATAAGTGGTGAAATTAGTGGAGACTCTTCTTTGGTTGATGTTCATTTGGAAAAACTGGATACCTCTTCAGGAGAGTATGTGGTCGTCGATAGTATTATCGGACTGGAATTGGACTCCAATGGAATGGCTCAGGTAGTATTTGAGGGTTTGTCAGAGGGAGAGTACAGATTGCGAGTAACTGATGAGTGCGAGTGCTCAAAAACTTCGGATCCCATTGAAATTGAAGGACCGCCGCCTCCTATAACTGCAGAAGTGGAAGGTATAGCCCCTACCGATAGTAGCCAATCTGACGGACAGATCAAAATTACCATAACCGAAGGGGCCAATGACACCTTTAATATTGTATTGGTGGAGATTGATTCAATTACCGGAGATACATTGTCAATAGAGACCATATCAGATGCAGTTGCGGATAGTATGGGTTGTATTATTCTGGCAGAATTGAGTCCAGGATTATATATAGTCGAAGTATCAGACCCGAAAGGCTTAAGGGAGACCTTCGTTTCAGCTCCTGTTTCAGTACCACCCTGGGAGTGTGAAATGGAAATAACCTTTGGCTCATCTGTGGTACCGATTACCTGCGCAGGGGATTCTACCCTCGTCACAGCCATTGTGCTGTCTGGAGTACCACCCTATGTGTATTCCTTTAGTACCGGAGATGTTCAGGGCCCCACTCCCAATTCCAATGCAATTACCCCTGTTCCGGCAGGGACTCACTATGTAACCATAACGGATGATCAGCCTTGCGAAAGAATTGACTCCATTACTATTACTGAACCCGAGGCGATAACGGTAGAAGTAATCTGTAGTGAAAGCTCCATTTGTCTGGGAGATACGGTAACCATTAGCGCTTCAGGTATGGGTGGAACAGGTAGTTTGACCTTTGAATGGAGCAATGGAGAGAGCGGAGAATCCATTGAAGTGACTTCATCAGGTGAGTATTGTGTAACGGTTACTGATGACAACGGATGTGAGCATGTAGCCTGCTGTGAGATTGAAAAATGTCCACAAATTGAAGCAGAAGCATCGGGTACAGCTCCCACTGACTCCACCAATTCCGATGGACAAATAAAAATTACGGTAAACGAAGGGGCCAATGATACTTTTGACGTCATAGTTGTCCGTATTGATACACTTACCGGTGATACCATATCTATCGATACCCTTATTGGAGTGGTGGCCGACAGTATGGGCTGTATCGTGATTGGCGATCTTGTTCCCGGATCGTATGAATTGGAAGTCTCTGATCCGTCGGGAGAAAGAGATCCCTGGGGAGGAAGTAGTGAAATACCTCCATTTGAATCGGAACCTGAATGCGACATTTCTGTAGCTATTGTCTGTCCATCTACACTGATTTGCCCGGGAGACTCAGCAGACTTTGTGCTGTCGGCCATAGTGACGGGAGGAAGTGGCAGCTACACCCTATCATGGAGTACCGGGGAAAGTACAGAGGATATCACAGTGGATGAAGACGGCACTTACTGCGTGACAGTTGTTGACGATTCTATACCCGACTGTGAAGATGAGGCCTGCTGCGAAATTGAAATCGAAGAATGTCCTGAGATCGTGGTGGATTCCATCGTCTGTAGTGTCATTTGCCCCATGGATTCCACTGGTACAGCTTCGGTCTACGCTCACGGAGGGTGTGAACCGCTTAGCTATGAATGGAGCAATGGTGAATCGGGAGCTTCCATAGGGGGCTTGTCAGCAGGAACTTATTGCGTTACCATTACCGATGCTCAAGGGTGTAAAGTGACCGTCTGTTGTGATGTTATTGAAGAGGATGACGAAAATCCGGTTGCAGAATGCGTGGATGAGCTGGAAGTTTTCCTGGATGAAAATTGCGAGGCAACGATAAGTCCGGAAGATATCGATAATGGATCAACCGATAATTGCGGCATACAGTCTATGGAACTGGATAGAACTGATTTTGGCTGCGACGATGTTGATCTTAGCCCCATAACAGTAACCTTAACAGTTACGGATGTAGCAGGAAATACCGGCACCTGTGAGGCATTGGTTAGTGTATTTGACACTATTCCACCAAGTATCATATGTCCGGCCGACATAACCGTGGATACAGATCCCGGACTTTGCAATGCACTTTTGCTTTTTCCGCCGGCTATGGCAGATGACAATTGCGGTTTGGCCGACCCCCCGATTGTCAACGACGGGCCAATTGGAGATGGATTTGCCAATATTACGGGAATTTACGGACTGGGAGAAATTGTAATTACCTTCACCGCAGAGGATGTAAAAGGAAATCAAAGCCAATGCACCACAACTGTCAAAGTAGAGGACAACGAAAAGCCGGTGGTCATCTGTCCGCCAAATCAAACGATTTATATGGAGGACCCCTTTTGTCAGGGAATTGCCGATTATCCACCTGCAACAGCAACGGATAATTGTGGAATATCCCATATTACCTACTCTATACCCCTGGGTGAAATTATCTTCCCCATTTTTAACAATACGGTTTTGGTGACCGCATTTGATGTAAATGGAAATTTTGACACCTGTACATTTGAACTGATTTTGGAGGATACCATTGCACCCAAAATATTGGGATGTCCTACTGGAACTGTGGTGGTTCCAACGGATCCGGATGAGTGTTTTGCAACCAATCCCTACAATGTTGTAATTACTGACAACTGTCCGGGACTGGTGACTATCTTTGATCCACCCCAAGGGTTTCAATACCCTTTGGGCAATACACCCGTCACCATTACTGCCATTGATGCTTCAAATAATACTACTACATGCTCATTTTCGGTAACCGTAGAAGATGATCAACCACCCACCTTTACCCTTTGTCCTACAAACTTTACAGTATTTACCAATCCGGGTGAATGTTCCGGCAATGCTGTATTCTCTTTTATAGCAGTGGACAACTGCACTCCTGTAACCTTCTCCTCCAACTTTAATTCAGGTGACTTATTCCCAATTGGTACCTCCACCGTTGTAATTGTAGCCAGCGATGGGTTTAACAACCAATCCACCTGCTCATTCAATGTCACCGTAGAGGATAACGAAAATCCTGAGGCAGTTTGTCAGAATGCCACCATTTCACTCAATGCCAATGGTATGGCAACTCTCTCTCCCTTACTGGTTGATAATGGGTCTACCGATAATTGCGGAATTGTATCCCGGGTGGTAAGTCCCAACATGTTTAACTGCTCAGATATTGGAATGGATTCGGTTGTGCTAACGGTTTCAGATGCAGCAGGAAATGTTGACAGTTGTTCAGCTGAGGTGACCATAGTCGATAATCTCCCACCTACTGCCACTTGCAAGGATTTAACCGTTCATCTCAATGCAATGGGGTCCTACGATTTAGATCCTCAGGATATAGATGACAATTCAACGGACAATTGCGGCATAGAAACCTGGAATGCTGTACCAAATACATTCAGCTGTGCGAATATCGGTCAGGTAAATGTAGTCTTAACAGTAATCGACAGCTCTGGAAATACTGACAATTGCAATGCTATGGTGACTGTATTGGATACCATAAAGCCGGATGCCAATTGCATTGCAGGTCCTCTTGTACTTGACTTGGGCGGACTCAATCAAATCACCCTGCTACCTGCCGATATAGACAATATGTCAACGGACAACTGCACCATCGCAAATATGAGCTTGAGTCAGGAAATATTCACCTGTGACGATCTTGAGGTTTTGGTAGGTGGTATTATGGTTACTTTGACTGTAACAGATCAAAGTGGAAATACAGATGAATGTCAAACCGAGGTCGAAATTACTGACATTACTCCGCCCGTTGCCCTTTGCAGAAGTGGAGTTGCCTATTTGGATGAGAATGGTGAGGTAATTCTGAATCCCAATGTGGTGGACAATGGATCAGACGACAACTGTGATTTTAGTTTATCTGTTTTTCCCAACGCCTTTGATTGCAATAATATAGGGGATACGATTATCGTAACCCTAACCGCAGTTGACAGTTCCGGTAATCAAGACGATTGTCTAACATTTGTTACAGTAGCTGATAGCCTTCCGCCTGACCTCAGCTGTCCGGATGATTTCCTTCTGATCATTGCTCCGGGAGAAACAGAGGGTTTTGTTGCACTGGACAGTGCAATGGCTACTGACAACTGCACGAATGTTACTATTGTCAACAGTTATAATGCAGGGGGAGCTGATGCAAGTGATACCTATCCTCTTGGAACAACCTCAGTAGTTTTCACTGCAACTGATGACTTTGGCAACGTTTCAGATTGTGAGACAGAAGTAATCGTTTCCAATTTGCCGACTCAAACAATAGCCGGGGAGGTTTATACCGAGAATTTCACATCCATCAATGAAGCGTTTATGCATGTGACAGATACTATGGGAAATGTGGTTTTAGTTGACACAACCAATACGGATGGGGAATATGAATTCTCTCTACCCTGGGGTAGCACGGTTACGGTTAGTCCGGTAAAGGATACCAACCATCTCGATGGGGTGACGACCATAAGCTTGATTATTATTCAAAGGCACATACTCCTCATCGACACTTTGAATTCTCCTTACAAAATGATTGCAGCAGATATCAACAAAGACGGAGTCATTTCGACTTCGGATTTGGTTGAGATGCAAAGTGTGATTTTGGGGATACTTCCTAATTTCCTAAACAATACCTCCTACAGATTTACGCCGGAGGATTATGTGTTTGCCAATCCATCGAATCCGCTGCTTGAAAATTGGCCGGAGGAAAAAACCTATGTCAATATCACTCAGGACTCCTTAAATGAGGATTGGGTAGCTATTAAAATTGGCGATGTCATTGGGGCAACCACCGGCATGAGATATATCAGCGGAGAAGTTGATTTTCTGCTTGAAGCCGTCAAGAATGAGGATGGCACTACAGATATTGTCATGGGACCTGCCTACGACTTCTATTTGTCAGGATATCAGTTGGAACTCGAACTGGATCCGGCTCAATTGAGCCTGTTGGAGATTGATTTTGATCGTTCCTCCCTTCCCGGAATTACTCACAACAACTTCCATTTCGACAAGGAAAATGCTGTGTTGCGAACCAATTGGTGGAATCAGCAGGATATATCATTACAGGCGGAAAATGAGTTTTTCAGGCTTAGAGTGAAGGAAGGGCTTGATAAAGTTGACTTGAGCTCAGCCATTAAACTCAACTTGCGAGGCTCCCTTTGGGAGAGTGAAGCCTATGCAGGAAATGGAACTCAGTGGCTCAGACCGAATCTGTTGTGGAAGGAAAAATATACAACAGCTGAGTATAAGTTGTATCAAAATCGCCCCAATCCATTTACGGGTGAAACAATTATTTCATTCCTCTTGCCGAAACCAATGGATGCTGTACTGGAGGTGTCCGATGTTGATGGAAGGGTGGTCAAGCGCCTTGAAATCCCGGCTCGTGAAGGGCTGAATGAATTTTCGCTGGAGACAGGAGAGCTCTCTGAAGGAATTTACTTCTACAGGGTAATGACCGATCAATGGTCGGCCACCAAAAAAATGATCCTGATGAGATAAGGCCAAAATTAAGCTATTCTTGGTTTCCAAATTTCAGGAATGAGTGATGTGGGGGTGCTTCGGTGCCCCCCTTTTTTAATGTTTTCTCTATTCTTTGACTAGTGAGTAAGCTGGAAGTAGTGCCTGCTAGCCCTAAATTTTATTGACCCGGATGAAAAATTCCGGCCCGATAAAGACCTTCTCAAATAAGGCCACAATCAGGTATTTTTAAAAATTTAACATCCTATGATTTGCAAATGTAAAATTACGCCATAGATTTGCAGCATCATTAATGATGAGTGCTGGTGGAACCACAAATCTTCATATCAACTCAATTATTTATCAATAAATCGGAGGCCTCCGGTATTATTTCTAATTCACTTATGTGCTGCTGCTGTTGTATGTCAACCATTTCGGGCTGCAGTACTGAATATTAATTTTTAAAATCAGAAAATTTTTATCCATGCTGAATCCCGGAAAGAGGGGATTCAGCAAGTAATCTATTTGTTTACCCCCTCCGGTTCAGTTTTCTTAACCATTTTAAAGCAAATAGATCATGAGTAAACAAGAATTTCATTTCGACACGCTTCAACTGCATGCAGGACAGGAAGTTGATGCAACAACCAAAAGCCGGGCAGTGCCCATCTATCAAACAACCTCTTACTTGTTTGACAATTCCGAACACGCCGCTAATCTTTTCGGCCTCAAGGAATTTGGGAACATTTACACCCGTATTATGAATCCCACCACAGATGTATTTGAAAAGCGTATTGCAGCACTTGAGGGTGGAACCAATGCCCTGGCAGTAGCTTCGGGTCAGGCAGCTCAGTTCATTGCGCTCAACAACATTTTGAGACCGGGCGACAATTTTATCAGTTCTTCCAATCTCTATGGCGGAACGTACAATCAGTTTAAAGTCTCATTCAAAACCCTTGGTGTGGAAGTCAGGTTTGCCGGGAGAAATAGTCCGGAATCCTTCGAGCCTTTGATTGATCAAAGTACAAAGGCCATTTATCTCGAAAGTATAGGCAATCCAAAGTTTTCAGTTCCCGATTTTGCTGCTTTTAAAACTCTGGCTGATAAACACAATCTCCCCCTCATCGTTGACAATACCTTCGGAGCCGGGGGTTACCTTGTACGACCCATCGAACTCGGGGCTCATATAGTAGTAGAATCAGCCACCAAATGGATAGGAGGTCACGGCACAACTATAGGTGGCGTAATAGTCGATGGTGGAAATTACGATTGGGGGAATGGTAAGTTCCCTCAATTTTCAGAACCATCAGAAGGGTACCACGGACTTGTTTTTTCAGAGGTTTTCGGATACAATAACCCACTCGGACTCCCCAATATAGCTTTTGGAATCCGGGCAAGAGTGGAGGGCCTCAGGGATTTTGGCCCTGCTCCAAGTCCATTCAACAGTTTCCTTCTGCTGCAAGGGCTGGAAACACTCTCTCTAAGGGTGCAAAAAACAGTGGATAATGCTCTTTTTATTGCGAGATGGTTGGAAAAACAGCCTGAAGTCGAGCAGGTCAATTACCCGGGATTGGAATCCCATGAAGACCATGAAAACGCATTGAGATACCTCAAAAATGGTTTCGGCGGAGTGCTCAGTTTTAAGGTAAAAGGAGGTAAAGAACAGGCGGACAAGATTGTAGATGAAGTACAACTCATCTCTCATCTTGCAAACGTAGGCGACGCCAAAACCCTCATCATTCATCCGGCCTCTACCACACATGAACAACTCAGCCGTGAAGAGCAATTATCTGCAGGTGTAGAGGAGGGTCTGTTGCGCCTCTCCGTTGGAATTGAACATGTGAATGACATCATCAACGACTTGAAACAGGCCTTTGACAAAAGTTAACAGTTGAGGTTAAAATAGTTTGATATCAGATCATTGGATTGGGTGCATCCCTCAGAAACAGGCAATCACTGAGGGGTGCAACTGATCCTGCTTTTTTTTAAATTGTTGACATCCAAAAATTTTAAAGATGAACCAAGGTGCTGAAGTTTTACAGCTGAAAGGAAAATATGAATTGGAAAATGGCGGTGTACTTGAAAACCCAAAAATCGCATTTCACAAATGGGGAGAGTATCAACCAGACCACAAAAAAACCATTTGGGTGTGTCATGCACTGACCGCAAACAGTGACGTATTTGAATGGTGGCCGGGTTTGTTTGGCTATGATGCCTATTTCAATCCGGATAAGTATTTTATCATCTGTGCCAATATTCAAGGTTCACCTTATGGCTCAACGTCACCATTGGACATCAACCCTAATACTGGAACTCCCTATTTCAGTGCTTTCCCCAGGCTCACCATAAGGGATCTGGTAAAGTTTCACATACTTTTGAGGAAAGAATTGGGAATCCAAAACATAGACCTACTGATAGGAGGATCCATCGGTGGTTATCAGGTTCTAGAGTGGGCTTACCTGGAGCCCGGCAAGATCGATAAAATTGCTGTTTTGGCCAGTAGCGCAGTCAATTCTCCCTGGTCGGCAGCATTCAATGAAACTCAGCGCAAAACCATAGAGCGGAGCCCGGATTGGGGTCAGCCAATTCCAGAAGCCGGAATGGAGGGAATGAAAACCGCCAGAGGTGTTGCCCTTTTGTCTTACCGCAATTACAAGCTGTATCAGAAAACCCAGCAACCGCTGAATAGCAACTTTTTGTTCCCGGATCGGGCTCCATCTTATCAGAATTATCAAGGTGATAAACTTGCCGGACGATTCAACGCCTGGTCCTATTACTTTTTGACCCATGCCATGGACAGCCACAATATGGGCAGGAATAGAGGTGGAATACAAAATGCATTGCGTTCCATTCGATCGCAGGCTGTCATTGTAGCTTATGAAGACGACCTCTTATTTCCCAATTCAGAGCAAGAACTACTCGCCTCTGAAATTCCCGGAGCAGTTTATAAATTGATCAACACAGATTTTGGACATGATGGCTTCTTGTTGGAAGTTGAAAAACTAAGAGCCATTTTAAGTGATTTCCTCAATGGGAAAAATGGTCTTCTGACTCGAAAACTTCTGAAGTTCGGGGGAAAAGCCCTCTCAAACGAAATTGGACTTGAAAGATCATTGGAAATAGTGAAGACTGAATTTAAAAAAGGTCCCATTTCACTGGTAGTTTCTGCCAGAGCTGACACCACCGCAAAATTGCAGCAGCTGACGGAAATGGCTGCCAGGGGTGAAGACTACGGCCAATTGCTGAAAGAAGTAATTGAATACCAGCTCTTCAAAGCCCCCAGAGAACTTATTCAAGCTGAGATAGATGAATTAAAAGCCGGTTTGAGGGCAATTGAAACCTTGGGGTGGTCCGAGAAAACAGCAGTGGACAAGGTGCTTGCTCAGGGAGAATTGATGAGTGCAAAAGTAATTGGGTCATTGCTCGAGAAAAGTGGATTTGACATCGCTTTAGTGGATGCCAGACATTATATTTTCCTTCTAAAGGATGGAAAGCTGGATGAGGAGAACTCCAGGGAGGCTATTGAAAGGCTGATGATTTCGCTTGGGGAAAAAACCACCCCGGTGATTACCGGATTTATCGCATCTGATCATATGGGTCGAACTACCAACCTCGGCTTGAATGGAAGCAATTACTCAGCTTCGCTGATAGCTGCTTATTCCAATGCCTCAGAAATTCAAAATTGGACAGATGTCAACGGATTGTTTTCTGCCAATCCAAAAATTGTGCCCGAAGCAGATGCCATACCTGAACTCTCTTATTCTGAGGCCAATGATCTGGCAAATTTTGGAGCCCACATTCTTCACTCCAAAACGCTGCAACCATTGATGAAGAAGGAAATCCCCTTCCGAATTCTGAACTTTTTAGAACCCAAAGCTCCCGGAACACTGATCTCGGGAAAAAAATCCAAAGGTAGCGCCAAAGCGGTCACTGTGGTTGAGGATATTGCTCTGGTTGTAATAGAAGGCAATGGATTGCTGGGAAAAATTGGCATTGATGAGAGAATATTCAGCACTTTGAGTAAAAGGGGAATCAATGTGCGCCTGATTTCTCAGGCTTCATCAGAACGGGAAATTGGTTTTGTGATCGAAGAAGGGGATGGAGAGCTGGCGGTAGAAGAATTGAAAAAAGAATTTGGCACAGATATTTCCGCCGGTGACATTTCGAGTATTGATCTCAATAGCGATATTGCCGCAGTTGTGATTATTGGACGACACAGTCAGGCACTTGCCCGAGCGGTCGTTGGCCTGAACCGGCATAAGATTCCCGTTCATTTAATTTCTCACAGTATTCGCGGCAGGCATATCAGTTTGATTGTCCATAGAAACAATTTAGATAAGGCCGTTAGGGTAGTGCATGAAGCAGTTTTTCTAAAGCCTTCACCTCTCAATGTTTTTGCAATTGGTAAAGGCGAGGTGGGATCTGAGTTTATACGGCAACTGCTCAACGGCCAAAAGTCCGGGCCGGGAAATAGGATTAGGCTGATAGGGGTTGCGGACAGTCAGAGATTTGCCTGTAATAAATATGGAATAGGTGACAACTGGAGAGAGGAATTGGCAAATGGTCAGGCCTCCCGTCTTAGAGACATCATAAGGGCCATAGACCAAACAGGTTTGCACAAGGTGGTTATTGTTGACAATACTGCCAGTGAGGAGCTGGCCTTCGAGTATATTACTCTTGTTCAGAGCGGATATCATTTAGTGAGTTCCAATAAAAAAGCCAATGCAGCTGACTACTCCTACTACAATAGACTGAGAAATGCCCTTGAGCTTCACAAGCGGGAGTACAATTATGAAACCAATGTTGGAGCAGCTTTGCCGATTGTACAATGTATCGCTCAGATGAGGGCTGCCGGGGCGGGAATTCACCAGGTCAATGGAGTGTTTAGTGGGTCCCTGAGTTATATTTTCAATCGGTTTTCCGTAGAGGAGGTAAGGTTTTCGGCCGTATTGAAAGAGGCAAAAAAGTTAGGATATACAGAGCCGGACCCTTCTCAGGACTTATCGGGAATGGATGTCGCCCGCAAGGTTTTGATACTGGCCCGAGAATTGGGACTTGAGGTTGAGATCAGTGATGTGTCGATAGAAAGTCTCATACCGGATTCCATTCGTTCTGGCGATCTGATAAATGACCAACGGGCGGCTGATGAATTGGATCTCCACTATGCCCGACTAAAAAATGGATTAAAAGAGGGCGAAGTAATGAGATATATTGGTGAGATTCAATTAGAGCCGCTTCAGCTGCGCACCGCTTTGGTAAGGGTGAAGGCCAGTGAACCGCTCGGAGGCCTTTCAGGTTCTCATAATTTGTTTCAGATATTCAGTAGGACATTTGGCACTCTACCGGTGGTAATTCAGGGACCGGGTGCGGGTGGTGCTATCACTGCTATGGGGGTGTACAGCGATGTGCTGAAATTGGAAGAAAAGATGCGGAACACTTATTCATGACCGTTTCAAATGATAATTATGCCAAGTCTTTTATTATAAAATAACTCAAGGTTTATGAAAATTGCATTGATAGGGGCAACAGGCCTTGTGGGCCTGACCTTCCTGAAGGTGATGAAAGAGCGGAATTTTCCCATGACCGCATTGATTCCTGTTGCATCAACTGCATCCCATGGAAAAAAGATTGAATTCAGAGGAAAGGAGTTTGAGATATGCAGTATAGAAGATGCACTCAACAGTAAGCCGGATGTGGCTTTCTTTACTGCTGGAGGAGAAATTTCAAGAGAATGGGCACTGCGATTTGCAGCCAGAGATATTCTAGTTGTCGATAATTCCTCTACCTGGAGAATGCACCCCGAGGTTCCCCTGATCATCCCAGAAGTAAACGGATCGGTTTTGAGGGCCAATCATCGTTTGATTGCCAATCCCAACTGTTCTACCATACAATTGCTGATGGTTTGTAGCCCACTGCATCAAAAATACAGAATCCAACGAATGGTAATTTCTACTTACCAGTCGGTTTCAGGCTCGGGCCAAAAGGCAATGGACCAATTGAGTAGTGAACGGGATGGACGGCATACGGGCGATAAAGTCTACCCTCACCCCATCGACCTGAACTGCTTGCCCCATTGTGGAGCTTTTGATGAAAATGGCAATACGGAGGAGGAACTCAAGCTGATTAGGGAAACAGGGAAAATTCTTGACCCGACCATAAAAATCAGCGCTACCGCAGTCAGAGTACCAGTAATTGGCGGGCATTCAGAATCAGTCAACCTGCAATTTGACGAAGAATTTGATATGCATGAACTCAGGCAAACGCTCAATAATTGCTTGGGATTGATAGTGTTGGATGACCCCGATGTCAATCAGTATCCCATGCCCCTCCTTGCAGCAGAAAAGGATGAGGTCTTCGTGGGTCGATTGCGCAGGGACTCTTCAGTTAAAAATGGACTCAATTTGTGGATAGTAGCCGACAACCTCAGAAAAGGTGCAGCAACTAATGCCATTCAGATAGCTGAATTCTACTTTCAGGAAAAACTAAATCGTTAGAACTATTTAAAGACAAGCACAACTGTTGGTTCTTTGTCATACCTCTGCATTAAATAGGTTATTCAGCAACAAAGTCCTTATGCCAATTATTTTTTCATTTGTGCGTCAATGACTTGTACTCATTTTTCATTTCTCATCAATCAGACCTTTATTGGTATTAATAGTTGTCTCGCGTTTTTTTCTCCCTAACTTTTTGTCTTGATGCTACGACATGCTCATCACAAGTCCTTCGGCAGGCACCAGTGCAAAAAGTAACAAAAAAATCAATGCTGTCAAGCAGTTGGTTTCTGAAAAATTTGCGGTTGGCGGTGGTGTGCCTGTATCCTTTTCCCGGCTTATAGGATTCGATTAACTGTCTCGTAAGGTATGCTGTAACTCATTCATAAAGAAATGAGAAACTCAACGAAACTAAAAAAAGCTAAGCTTTCGAAGAATTTGAACACTGATTACCTCTGTAAACTCAACCAAATTTCGTGAAATCCCTCTAGTTCGTCCTGGTATTTTTTCAGCATTTTACGATGGGCCGAATTGGATTGCTCTCTGTTGTTAATTTTAAAATCATTCTTGTTCAGTATTACTTGATTACTTCCCCTTTCCATCAAACCATTTGATGCCAATTCAGCTTTGAAAGCAATTGCAAGATCCCTGATTTGCTCTTTTTGGTCTTTGTAGGCCACGACTGAAAAATCCAGTTTGGATTCCTTTTCATTGGGGATTTGGAGGCCTGTAATGGTAGTGCGCAGAAACCTCTCCTGCTTAAATGTTGCCGGATCGACAATTATTAGAGTGTCAACTGTTATTTGTGATAGTTGGTTTTTGGCATCTCCCACCTTGGAGGATGAAGATAAATTTGCTGCTGAATAATCAGCAATTTGGCTATGATTTTTTGAAAGTGATTCTTTGGAAGAATTCACAACAGGAAGTCCGGCCGCAAGCAGGAAAACCACAGACAAGATTAGCATCAAAAGTGCAGTCATTGAACGTACCATAATATTGTTTTTTTTATGTTTATGAAATAGTATCCTTTCTACTCGAACAAAAAGAGATTTGTTGGGGCTTTTCAATGCCTGTGCCAAAATGGGTGAAAATTCATTGTTGGATAGTGCCCCGGCTTTAAGCAGTGTTTTTGCATAGATAAGAGGTCGTTGGGTGGTATGGACGGCCAGATCATCGCAACATTGCTCTCTTTCCTCGCTTATCCACTTACTTAATATTTGCATAGCAGGGTTGAAATAAAATAAAGTCTCGATAAATGTCTGAAGAAGATTTACCGGAAAGTCTCTCCTTATTAGATGGGCCAACTCATGCGCTATTACGGCTTCAACCTCCTCCTCTGTCAGCCCATTTACCATGCCAATAGGAATGAGAACGACGGGTTTTATCCAGCCAATTAATACCGGACCGGAAACATGGGAAGAGCAGCGCAAATTCCAGGAAATGGAAATAGCTGCCTTTTGCTCAATATTGGTTTTGACTCTTTTCCAAAGCTCGTTTTCTATCGAAAAACTCCATTTTTTTAATTGCCTCAAATACCACAATCCGCTAACCCACTTGACAAGCAAAATAAATAGGCCAATAGCCCATATTATTGCAATCAGAGGCAATATCTGCCTTATGCGATCAGCCAGATAATTTTGGCTGAATTCAGATTGTGTTTCTGAATATATCACTGTTGGACTATCCGGCTCTAACAGGATTGAAAGCTGCTCAGTCTGTGGATTTCCCGGGCCTGAATTACCACCGTAGTGTATCCAAAATGTAAAAATTGTCAATGAGAATACAAGCAGGAATCCGCTGAGCAAAATAAAATAACGCTTAACAGGATTTTTTATCCACTCCAGGACAAAATAGAGAATTCCTGTAAGGACGGCAGCTTGCCAAAGGGAGTGAATTAGGGCCCAGACCAGTGCTAGTGAGAAAGTATACCAGTCAACTATGATAGGGAAAATCATGGGGTTTTGTTTTTACTTTCGAAACGCTGGATCAACTTCTTGATCTCCTCGACCTCTGACTTACTGGCCTTTTTCCCATCCAGAAGATGCATTACGAGCTTGCTGGCCGAACCTCTGAATGTATTTTCCAAAAATCGGTCAAGTAAAGAGCCCTGAATTTCCCTCTCGGAAATTACTGCATGGTAAATATGAGTGCGGCTGCTGGTATCCCTTTCAACTATGCCTTTTTCCGCCATTATTTGCATGATTTTTAGAGAGGTGGTATAGCCCACCTTTCTGACTTTATTCAGGCGGTCATTGACCTCCCTGACAGTCATAGGTCCCTCTGTCCACAATAATTGTAAAATCTCAAGTTCAGATTCCGTTGGCCTATTAAAATTCATTGGAGGCATTTGATGTTTTTCACTACAAATTTTTCGCACTGCACAAATATACGAATTAATTCGTATTTAGGGGGGTTTTAGCAAAAATATTTCCAATGGGGTTTATTTATCGACTTTATTGCTTGTGGTAATGCCCTTCTTTGAAAGTTGAGAGACTGCTTACAGGCTTTTCTACTACAGGGAATAGACAGGATTTTTTGTAATGGTATATATTGATGAGGGATGTCTATTAAAACTTCACAATGAACAATTGGCGGTACTGGACTTTTGTTGTATATTCGGATTTAAAATCAGCCTTATGACAGCTAAGACGCAGGTATTGCTTTTCGTTCTTTGTATCCTTTTTTCCTGCACAGGGAGAGATCCGGATGTGAAAGTAATCGGCTTTCTGGATGCTGTTGAGGATGCGACACTGGCCCTTGCAAGAGAAGGGTTTATTGACGCCCTCAAAGCTGAAGGATGGAGTAAAGAAAACGGCAATCTGGAAATTATTTTCAGAAATGCACAGGGGGACATGAACACCCTCGTTCAATCACTGCAGCTCTTTGTCACTCGTCGGGTCGATCTGATAGCAGCCAATTCAACCATTTCGACCATCAGTGCTGTTCAGCGCAGCAATGGAATTCCAGTTTGTATGATGGTTGCTCCTGAACCGGAACAAGCCGGTTTGACTGATGAATTTGGCAGGTTTCCCAATTATCTTTTTGGGGTTTACGAGACACTCTCATATATAGATTCATCTCTCGCATTGATTTTGGAATGGTTGCCTGAAACCAGAAGAGTTGGACTCATTTACAATCAGGCTGAAACACAGAGTCTCAATGCACTTAAAAGGATACGTGAAAAAGGAGCAGAATTGGGCTTGGAAATTCTGGCACTACCCGTGACCAATTCCTCAGAGACACAATTGATCGCCCAATCTCTGGCCAGCAGGGATATTGATGTATTCTTTGCGCTACCGGACAACATCATTTTCTCCTCTTTTGAGGTCATCAGGAGGGTGTGCAATGAGAGAGGTATTCCCATATTTACCAGCGAAGCCGGATTGGTGAGTCGTGGAGCAGTGGCGGCCTATGGGGCTGATTTTTACCAATGGGGGTACCAGGCAGGCCAGCAGGCAGCACAGTTTTTTAAAAGCGATAAGACTGAAATTCCACCTATCGAGCAGGTCGCCCTACGCAGGAAGGTTTACAATCCCGAAGTAGTTGCCTACTTTAAGTTGGAGCCCGGATCAGATTTTGAACCCCTGGAATTCTGATGTTTTACCTCACTGCCATAACGCTCGGCCTTGCCTTAGGTGCCCTTTGTCTGGGAATCTTTATCTCCCTGAGAATATTCAATTTTCCGGACATTACCGCAGATGGAAGCTACACCCTTGGAGGTGTAATTACTGCCGTAGGGCTTGCGTCCGGTCACTCGGTTATTGAAGTGCTGATACTGTCCATTATTGGAGGTATGCTGGCCGGAACTGCTACAGGATTGATCCACACCCGTATGCGATTGAACAGTTTGCTGAGTGGAATACTCGTGATGACCGGACTCTATTCGATCAATCTGGCTATATTGGGCCGTTCCAATGTTACCGTACCCTTTGATGCTGCGAGTATATTTCACGGAATCGAAATTTTTGGTCAAAGCATATGGAATGAATTCACCACCTTGCTCCTGGTATTTTGTTTAATGGTGGGCTTTCTCACCTACTTGTTAAAAACAGATTTTGGCCTTTCAATGCGCGCTGCAGGCAACAATCCGGTCATGGCGCGAGGTTTTGGTGTCAGCGCTGATTTTATCAAAGTTATCGGTCTGGCCATAGCCAATGGATTCATTGCAATCAGTGGCTTCCTGGTAGTTCAGCTACAGGGGTTCGCCGATATCAATATGGGGGTCGGAATTGTCATTTTAGGTCTGGGTGCAGTAATTATAGGAGAGAGTATTATGAATATCTTCGGGTGTAGAAAAATGTGGTTGCGAATAGCTGGAGTAGTCATTGGCTCTATCGTATTTCGCCTGGTCATATCCCTGGTACTCAGTGCAGGAGTGGATCCCATGTGGATCAAGTTGCTCACGGCATTGGTAGTTTTGATCATAGTGGGATTGCCCGGACTGATTCCCTCTATCAATAAGAGGATTAAGTTGGAGTGATGTATTTTTTTGTCTGTTTAAAAATTCCCAAGCGCAATAGATGCTGAAATAACAATCATTCATGCTAAAAATCCAGAGGCTTTCAAAGACATTCACCACTGCCGGAGGCGAGCAATTCAAGGCATTGGATAAAATTGACCTGGAAATTCCTGCAGGTAGCTTTACAGTAGTAATTGGTGGTAACGGAAGTGGAAAGTCCACTTTGCTCAATTTGATTGCGGGGAATCTCAAATGCGATGAGGGGAAAATAATATTGAACAACAGGGAGATACAAAAGTGGCCGGATTATAAACGAGCCCGATTTTTGAGCCGAATTTTTCAGGATCCCACAGCGGGTACTGCGCCTGATTTAAAGATAGTGGAAAATTTCAGACTGGCCGCTATTCGCGCCAAAAGAAAAGGATTAGGTATAGGCATCGACCGGGAATTTAGAGAGCAGGTGAGGAGAGCTTTGAAAAAGTTGGACCTCGGATTGGAAAACAAAATCGATCAGCAAGTGGAACAACTTTCCGGTGGACAGCGACAAGCCATCACCCTGCTGATGGCAAGCTGGGAAAATCCTGAAATCCTTCTGATGGATGAGCCCACAGCCGCCCTTGACCCCAAATCAGCCCGCCTTGTAATGGAGCTGGCCGACGAGATCATTCGCCGAAATAATATTACTGCCTTCCTGGTCACCCATCAGATGCATGAAGCAAAGAGATTTGGCGATCGCCTAATACAATTGGAAAGGGGAAAAATTGTGAGGGATATAGGATCAGAAAGAAAAAAGGAACTGGATCCGCTGGATATGATGAAATGGTTTCAACAGGGGTTTTCGATCTAAGAATTTTATGAATTTGATAAGCCCCCGTTGAAACCCAACTTACCTATTTCCTCATGTGTAAGTTACTTCACCTCGTACAACAGCTGTGTCGTCTTTTTCAATAGTTTCTTCAATACGGCGTAACAAATCAGAAGTCTTAAAAAACCAACTACCACCTCCTCTACATTTGACATACCCCTGACAAGATCGGTATTTCCAAACTTAAAAACTACATCATTAGTCATATGAGAAACGAATGCATCGGCATTCATTTAATCTAAATCTTCAGAGCTCCAGACCTCACGGATATTTTGATGTCGCGACTTCATAGAAAAACACCAATTTTATACTTGGAAATATTGCATTGGAAAGAACCGCAATGTTTTACGCAGATGTCTTGATGATTTAAATTCTCCATCCCAAAGCACCTTGCAGAAATACTTCCCTGAAATCCGGAAATCCCATTTTGACCACTTTGTTCATCATACATAATTACCTGTGGATAGCAAAAACGTATAAAATTTGGGCACTTTTTGGGCAAAAACCAATCCTCCTTTCCAGAAAAAATCCTATATTGAGCACTCAATAAAAACTCTAAACATGAAATACGTTGTACTGTCTTTTTACTGGTTTGAGCCCAATCCCAACTATCAAATCAAAATTGATGAGGGTCAGGGGTTGAGATTTTACGAAATTGAACATCACGGCACCTTCTTTCCTCTATTCACAGATTCGCCCATTGGCATGGTAAACGGGTATTGTAACGAACACGGTTACGAGGTCATTCAAGTAGTGGAAGAGGAGGGCTACAAACACCTTCGCTTTTACCTGAAGAAAGTTACTGCCGGCACTCAGGAGCAATCGTGATAATGCTCCTATATCGTTCGCAGGAATTAAGCTTTGTTCTTTGTTCCGCTCCCTATAGCCGAGGATCTACAAGGAATTGAAACTGAAGAGGGGCTTAATGGTATCTAAAGTATAGTAATTCAAAGTGGGCAAAAGCATTTATTCAACTTTTGATTCACAGTCCAGGATTGCGAAGGGGCGCAGATTTTTCGACTACCGCCTATGATAATTCTATGAGCTATTTGCTTTTCAAACACGTTCGGGTGTTGACTTTTTGGTCATTGCCCCAAATTTTCATTGGGATTCCATTTATCTTTCTATCATCAGGGCTATTGTGGTATTTTTTTCTGATGAATTGGTGCTGGGGTTTGATCAACTTGATCGTGGCTTTTTGGATGTATTTGCACATTGGGAATGAACAATTCAGAAATAAGCCGTTAGAATATCGTCCCATTGTTTACTTACATGTGAGAAAAATGCTCGCTCTCAACATAGGCTTTGATGTAGCTTACATTTTGATAGGGCTTGTATTTTTCTGGGTATCAACTACCACCTTCATCAACCATCCGGATCTTTGGGTGGGTTTTTCTCTATCGCTCTTTATTCAAGGTGCATATTTGCTGATACATGATTCACTATTTCTTAAGGCGCACCAGAGGGCTTTTAGGAGGTGGTTGAAGAAATGGAAGAATGAGCATTATTTTTCCGGGTAAATTATTGAGAGCCCGGAGCAGACATAAAAAAGGGCCCCCGATTGGAGGCCCTAATGGCTCTTGCTGTTAGTCATTCAACAAAAACCGAGCTTATGAATCTTTGGCACTTTATTTAGAAGGGTATCAAAATAAATCCGGCACTTACCATGCCGATTTCATACCCACTGTTTTTACTACTTTCAAAAACATCCGTCATGGAGTAGTTAACGTAGAAGTTGACCGGACCGTATCCAATTTGACCTGCAAAGCCCCATCTAAACGGGGAGAGATTAAAACTATCCCTGTCTTTGACTCGCTCTCTACGGAATTTCTGCTTGAAGTTGGAACCGAGCCTTGTATTTCCATAAACGCCTGCAGCCACTCTGAATGACCTTCTTGAATTTTGGGCGTTACTTTCAAAGTTCAACAGAAGGGGTATGGTGAGGTAAGTGGAATTCAGTCTGGATTTCCTGAGTCCTATATCGGGCTCGTAATTGAAACTCAACACACCATCGGTGCGATCCATCACAATGGGATTGTCGAACATGATTTTGTGAAAATTCAGACCTATTCCATATTCAAGATTCAGCTTGTGGTTTACCAAGTTGAAACGCTGTCTCATAAAGTAGAGGTTGACGTTGGTCGAATTGGCTATTCGCTGCTCGAAAGGATCGACATTACCCGCTATTCGATAATCATCTGCAGGCAACCAGAAGTCAAAACCCAGTTCAAAAGTGATGTATCGCGTATTTACATTTTTCTTGGTGCCATCTCTAGGTTGTAGCGGAGAGGGTACACTCAATTCAAGATGAGAAGTATCGAAGCCATACAAAAGGTGGCTTGAACCAGGCCTGGCATCTATTTCAAGCGGGCAAAGCATCATAAAAGCCCCTGCCAGGAGGGACATCCATTTGATTTTCATAACGGTATGATTTAAAAAGTTATAGTGAATTTTGTTTAACAACTTCCGGTAGTAGTGCCGGGGGTATTTTTTCAGTATCAATCTGAATAATGGTTGGGTCGAGCCAATCTGCGAAAGAAGCAGGGACAACTCGTTCCGCCAATCGTGCGAAAAGTGTACCGGGTTTTTCCTCCTCGGGCTTCTGAAAGCGAATTGCTTTAGGAATTCTACCGTGGTCAATACTTTTACTGCAACTACCAGTAAAAGTGGAGCCAATGTTTCTTGACGGAAGACTGGAAATAGATGTTGGAGATTGATTGATTCGATCTGAATGGACCCTGGAAGGCAACCATTCCTCAAATTCCATATCCAGTTCAATGGACACTATGGGTTCCATTTCAACCTCTTCAATCGCCTCTTTAAACTTGGCTGCCGCAATTTTAGGCGCAGCCTCCTCCAGATCAATTACTTGATCGGTTAGTTTTTTTTCTTCCTGGTATTTCCTTTGATCCTTTTTTTCAGTCAAAAGCCGGTTGTCAATGGCATCTATTTCAGTAGATTCAGCCAATGTCTTTTTCAGATCGGTAACAGTTGCTTCTGAGACTTTATCGGAATGGTCTCCACTACTGACCAACATTTGATTACCGTCAGTGTATTCCATTGATTCAGCCTGGATACCCGAGGTATCTGAGGTCAGATAGTATTCAATGCCGATCCAAACGGTGGTTAGAAGCAACAGCAGTGCAGCGGCAACCTGCCACAATTTAATTTGGAGCGGGTGGTTCAAAAGCGCTACTATAGGGGTTTTTTTATAGAGGTATTTCTTCTTCTGAAAGGCGATGGGAATTCCGTGTACCTCGGGTGTTAGGACTGCACTGTTGAGCCCTTCAAACTCCTCAGCTATTTCCGGATTTTTTTCTAAAAATGCATCGAAGGCCAACTTGATGGATTTTGGCAAGTTTCCATCCAAATAGTCTATGGCAAATTCTTCGTAGTTATTTTTATTGATTTTCATTATTCTTGTTTTTATGGGGTGTCTTTACTTTTTACGATCATTACTATTTTTCTTCAACAATTCCGGTTCGATTGACTGAAGGGATAGTTTTAGTTTTTTTCTTGCCCTGAACAGGTAAACCTTTACCTGGCTCAGTGTCAGATCAAGCATAGATCCAATTTCATCGTATCTATATCCTTCTATATCCTTCAGCAACACAATACTTCTCTGTACGGGCGTTAAGTCCAGGAGAGCTCTATTGAGCAACTCTCTGTTTTCAAAATCTCCATAATCATCGCCACTTTCAGTATCTGGCAGGAATTCCGGAAGATCTGTTCGCCGGTTTTTTCGGTAAGTATCTATCAGAATTCTGTAAACACTGGTGAACAACCAACTCTTGACCCCTTTTTCCTCTACCTTAAATCTGTTTTCCCAAAGTCTCAAATAGGCTTCCTGAACAGCATCTTCAGCCGTTCCATGATCCCTGCAAACCTTAAAGGCATAGCCCATAAGCATATCAGAGTACCGATCCACACACGCATTGTAATTAGCTGTTGTCATAAGCTCAGCAATTATCCTAAAGACGCAAAGGTCAGACGGATTGTTACAATAGAAGATGCGGTTTTGCTATTTTTTAAAAAAATTCCCTTCTTGATGCTCTTATTCATTGGAATTCTTACTTTTATACCGGTGTTTTAAATCATTAATCAATCTTGATACCATGAATAAATTTCTCATTTTTTTGGCTGCAACAGGCATTGTTTTTTGCTTGAGTTCCTGTTACTGGTTTTCTCAGAAAAAAATAACCGGGAATGGTGATTTGACAGAAGATACTCGCCAACTGAATCCATTTCACCTGCTTTCTGTCAGGGGAGATTTTGAGGTGGATATCAGGCACAGCAATGAATCTTATGCGGTAATTTCTGCCGAGTCCAATTTGATGGACTACATACTGACTACTTCCAGGGGAGGATTTTTGAGTATTGAGAGCAAGAGGGATGTTCGTCTAAATCCCAAAAAGGATATCAAAATTACGCTCTATACTCCTAGCCTGGAAAGTTTGGAGATGCTTGGGTCGGGTTCCATAGTGACCGAATTTTCTTCAGATGAAAAAGTAGAGATTGCTCTGAACGGATCAGGTAGCATATATGCCTCTTTGAATACCTATCAATTGGTTGCCCACTTAAATGGTTCCGGAAACATAAGAGTGGCTGGGGAGGGAGCAAATGCTACCTATAATGTAAATGGCTCAGGAAATATTCTGGCTGCAGATTTCCTGGTACAAGCTGCGGATGCCAAAATTGCTGGTTCGGGCTCGGTACATTGTCATGCCTCTGAGGAGTTGAGGGCCAGGGTGATGGGAAGTGGGGATATTGTCTACCGCGGAAACCCTCAGGTTTCTCAAAATATTAAAGGTTCCGGTTCTGTGCGAGGAGAATAGGTTTTATAGCGGACAATAGCAGAGAGGAATCAGATATATGCGGATTATACTCAAATGGTATAGCTTTACGCAAAGTGAAAATTGTAGTAAATCTCAGATTTACAATTAGAAAGGTTTTTTAAGTCAACTATTATCGTGCTATGGGATCGACAGGTTTTTTCGCAGTTAAGTCCTTAGAAATTTCAGTTTTTAATTGCTCACACAAAAAGTAATAAGGAGCACTAATCTGGGGTTAAATTTCCATGGCGAAAGATTTAAAAGTAAAGGCTGGGAAAAAGCGGAAGTCATTCAAGAAGATGCTCCAAAAGGGAAACAGATCAGAAATGGTCAAGGAGTTGCCCTCACTGCATGAAGCAGCCTTTGAAAAAATCAATTGCCTGGATTGCGCTGCCTGTTGTAAAAACTATTCCCCGAGATTCAAACCTCCGGACATAAGAAGAATAAGCAAGTACCTGGGAATGAAGGAGGGAGAATTTGCCGCCCAATATTTGATAGTGGATAATGAGGGTGACCATGTGGTCAACAGTAAGCCCTGTCCATTTTTAGACGAGGGCAATCAATGTAGCATCTATGAAGTGAGACCCTCCGATTGTGCGAGATTTCCATATACTGATGAGGACGTGTTGATAGACAAGGTGGCTTTAACGCTTAAAAATAACACATTTTGCCCTGCAGTTTTTGATGTTTTGGAGAATCTGGAGAAAAAAATGGGGGGATGATCTTATGACCTTCCCCCCGGGCCTGGAATACAGGATTACTTCAACTAAAAATTATTGCTTTACTATTTTCCCATGTTGTATCATTCCCTCACCTTCAATTCTAAACAAGTACAAACCCGGTTTGAGACCGCCTACAAAAAGCTGTTGATCGGAATTGAGTTGCTTATTGATAATAAGTCTTCCCTGAAGATCAAATAGGGAAAGAGAGGTACCTTCAGGGTAGTCTCCCTTAATAATAAGTTCATCCGCTACAGGATTTGGGTAAACCCTCAGTTCTCCGGCATTAGCTTCAATGACAGAAGTAGGGCTGACTTCAGAGTAATAATATATCCCTTGCTCGGTGATAGTCTCGGGCCCAATTAAGAGTTCTTTGACTGTATAACCGAGAGGTGCATTGACCATGATTTCGCCATTGTAGATAACGGAAAAATCATCAAATAGGAAAAGTGGCAAATTGACATCAAAAACTCCAAATCTATCAAGAAAGGGCAAATTTGTATTTTCCATTAGGATTTGTGGATCAAAAGTTGTCTCCCTCTCTGAAAATAGCTCCCAATCAAAAATAAACTCGATATAAGAACCTTCGTAGATGGGATTTCCGGCAGCATCGTATGCGTATTCTGTTAAAATAAATGAGACCCACTCTCCCTCAAATTCATCCCACAAGAAACTGGTATCGCTAAGTAGAAAGCTGTCATCGTCGTAATGTAAAACAAATCGGAAATCGGGAGTCAGCTCGTCGTCATCGAAATCTTCGAGAAAGAAGATAATTTGTTCGATCAGATTGTCATTTAGATCATATGAAAAAAGCATCCTGTTTTCCTCTATCCATTCCTCCTCAAAATCATCCCATTCAAATTCGGAAAAACGTATCACATTGCTGCGATCATCCTCCTCTAATTCCCATCTGATATCGTTCTGCCATGCTTCAAAATCATCATCCCAAAACTGTTCAATGACATTCCATAGGCGATCGGTATCATAGGAGTAGGTTATCAAATAGTCATTAACCCATTCATCGTTTTCCCACCATTGTTCAAGTATTTGCTCAATGACACCCGGTGCTGAATAGGTAAATTCTGCCCTGTCGTAATTGTTCCAACCCCCACCATTTCTGATGAAGGTATTCACTTCTTCCATATCACCATCCGCATTGTAGGTCACCACATCCAGGAGCTCAGGCACCCATTGACTACCTTGGGAATTCCAAATAAAGGAAAGAATTTCAGTAGTTCTACCCTCATCATCATGAGTATATCGATACCTTAAAAAAGGATTCCACTCCGTTGCATCGGCATCCCATCGGTAAACTTGTTCATCGGTCACAAGTCCCTCCTGAGTATATAAGAAAAACTGCTTTCTGTCAGGTTGCAGCATCTGAGTTGAAGTAGAGTATTCTAAAGTTACCACGCTATCCAACTGATGGGTTGCATTGGAGCGCAATAAATTTTGGTTGCCGGCATTCAATTTTTTTATCCGCAGGGCTTTCTCCAGAACTTGGGATGGTTCCTTGAGGTTTAATTGGTGATTTTCTATAAAATCGGCTAGATTTTCCAGATTCCATGTCTGACCACTTAGGGAAAACCCAAAGATCAAAAGCAATAATGGAGTAAGAAAATGTCTCATACAAAAAGGTTTTATTTGTGAACAATAAGTTTTCAACAACACTAAATAGATACCCGTTCCATGTCAAATGTTAAAAAACAGGAGCGCAAATTTAAGTAAAGAAATAATGTCTGTGTACAGTACTTTTATCTCGCAGGCACCTATTGTTTTTCCCATCTTGCTATATCCTTTCATATAGCGCTATATTTTCAAAAACTAAGCAGTAGTCCGATTTTCCAAAGTAGACAAAATGACTTGAATCACCTTACTCTTGAGAATTTCTATTACCGGGCAATTAACTCCCATAAGTGCCGAAGATGACAAACTACTAGCAGTGTAAAGAATCATTGCCGAAGAAAAATTTATTGCCCCTTTGGAAGATATTTTTCTAAAACTCCCTTTTGGTGGAAATTCAGTCTTTCAAAGCCAAATACTCGACAGTCTTGATTTTTTATTACTTTTTGAACTTGTGTAGAGCTTATTGACTCATCAAGACAAAAAGTATGGACTACCGGACTTATTTAGCCAAGTGATTGGGGTTGAAAAAGTCGATTTTTTTTCGTTCATAAATCCTTGATATACAGAAATAAATAAAATTTTATAATTTTTGAATGATTTCTTATATCCTCTGGAACCTGTAAAAAATAGCTTTGTGATCGAAGGTCAGAAACTTATTTTTTTAACGCTATAAACCGGAAATGTTATGATTAAACTTTTTACCATTTTTACCATTTTGTGCTTCAGTTGGTCAATCACAGCTCAGATTACCCTGGACGCGGAAAACGTCATTCATCAACCTGATTTGTTGGATGTTAGATCCGTTGCTGTCGGAAGTATTATGGTGCCGGAGGCAGGGGAGAATAATCTTTATGATTACAGCAATCTCAATATTGTTGGAATAGATACTTTCATCTACTTCCCTGCAGATGACCCAAATTTTTCCAATGCCATAAGATACTTTACAGGATCACCAAGTCTCGGTCCAATAAGTCTCACCAGCGATTATTACAGTGGCATGTCAGTTGAAGGCAAATTCAATCTTGGGAGTTATCTCAGGCCTCAAAAGGAGACCCTGGTTGCCTTTACAGGCAACTTAAACGATAGCATTAACTTTACTGGCACTTATTCAGTCTTTGAGGAACCAGATTATCTTTTGAAGTTTCCTACAACCTATGGCGATTCTTGGTCCAACCGCTTCGTTTTCAATACTGAAACTGAAATTACAGTTAATGCATTTTTCCTCAATGAGGCCCCCGTTCTAAATAAACAGATTTGTGAACGAGAAGTACAGGTTGTAGGTTGGGGGGAAATCATCCTCCCCCTACCCGAGGGCGGAATTTCTGCGCCTTATGAGGTATTGTTGGTCAGAGATCAGCTCACTTATTTAGATTCATTTTTCCTGGGTGATGATCCTGCACCGCTGATGCTTTTAGATGCCTTTAGTTTGCAGCAGGGAGGGATTTCCAGCTCCAACAGCTATCACTTCTATGGGGAGGGATTTGACCAGCCAATTTTCACTATTCATATGGATTCTGACTTTAGACAACCTTTGTTTGCTTCTGTCCGAAATTCGGATCTATTGAGCAGTGTAGGTGAGACATTTGCCAGGGCTGAGACAAGAGTTTTCCCAAATCCGGTTGGAGAGAAGCAATCTGTAAAGATTGAATTTGAAGATGGTTTCCAGCCCACAGTACTTATTCTAATGGATTTAAGCGGTAGGGAAGTTTACAGACTAAGTAGTCCGGAGTTCTTCGGCAATTTACTCTCTTTTGACCTTCCACCTCATTTGAGTTCAGGGATTTATTTTTATCACATGAGGGACGAGAAAAATATTTTAGAGGGGAATGGCAAAATCATTGTAGAATAAGTTGGCAGCATATTGGTTACTATTGAGTGAAACATTGGCTTCGGCTTGAAATACCAGTTCACAAGAGTGTTTGGCTGCAATGCAGCTCAGACACTCTTGTCTTTTCTAAAACGAAATCAGGGATTGGAAAAAGTAACGGGTATTACCTGACCATTGATAAATCGGTGTGCTGTGGTGGCAAAGTGGGCTATAAACTCAGCCATTTCACCCTGGTTGAGAGGGGCTTCATAGCCTGGAAAAGCTTTGGCGAGCATTTCAGTATTCACAGCACCCAGGCATAGACAATTTACCGAAATCCTGTCATCTGCGAGCTCTGTGGCCAGGCATTCACTCAAGCAGGCGATGGCAGCTTTGCTAGCACTATAGGCAGTGAGGCCTGCAAATTTTACACTGCCCTGAAAACCTCCCATGCTGCCAATGTTGACCACATGTGATTTTTCAGATTTTCTCAGGAAGGGAAGACAGTTTTTGACCATTTCAGCAGCACCGGTCACATTGACCTCAATCATCAGTTTCCAATCTTCCCTGGTGGTTTCTTCAAAAGGTTTGTTGATAAGTGCACCGGCATTGTTGAGTAAAACATCCACATGGCCCAT
Organism: Saprospirales bacterium; assembly: GCA_007695145.1. GTDB lineage: Bacteria > Bacteroidota > Bacteroidia > Chitinophagales > Saprospiraceae > PWJY01. The sequence continues at coordinate 36,468 of REEI01000090.1, forward strand.
CTCATTTATGGCGCGGGTAAGTAGTTCCCAGTTGGGATTTTGAAGGTCGAAGGGGAGAATTTTGATTTCATTGCCGTATTTTTCCAGGCATTCATCCCTTAGCTTTTCCAGTAACTTAAGGTTGCGTGATAAGGCGGTAATTTGGTACTTTGAATTGCGCGAAAGCTCAAGGCAGGTCGCGTACCCAATCCCTTTGCTTGCTCCTGTTACAATGATATTCATTGAGTTGATGATTTAGTTATGTAAAATTAACAGCCTGTGAGTAAAAGCGTTCAAGTAAATAGTTGAAGAGAAAGAACAGGTCTGATGTGTATAAATTAATGTATGCAAATCGTATGCAAATCAAAAAAGGGGTTACAGCTAAATTAGCTATAACCCCCTGATTTTCAAGGTGGGCCCACAAGGACTTGAACCTTGGACCTCCTGATTATGAGTCAGATGCTCTAACCAGCTGAGCTATGGGCCCCAATCGGGATGCAAAAATAGCAAATTCCTCGAAATTATTGCCAATTTTTTTTCTTCAGCTTTTTCAAAATGTTTGAAACGGACTGTTGAGATTGAGTTGGTGTAAAGTCGGATTTGTTGGTTGTAAGTTTAGTTTTTGTACTTTTGAGCTGCCTTAGCAGGGAAGTGTCATCTATTGTGGATTTAGGTACCCTTGTATCAATTACAAAAAGCGCATGAACGGAAAAAACATACTTTTTGACTTCGGAAATGTATTGATAGATATTGATATTCCGCTGACATTCAAAAAACTGAATGAGCTGGTCAAAGAGGAACAGAAAGAATTGGCTGAACAAGAGATAGGTAGGCTGATCCATAAGTATGAAAAGGGTGAGATCTCCTCAGAATTATTTATCAACGGCATTTTGAAGTTTTGTAGAAATGAAGTTCAGGCTCAGGATGTAATCAAAGCCTGGAAGGCGATGCTGATAGGGATACCGCCGGTGAGGATTGAGTGGCTGAGATCGATGAAAAAATTTCACCGCATGGCCATTTTGAGTAATACCAATGAATTACACCTTCAAGGAGTAAAAAACCACCTGGAAGAATCTCATCCCGGCCTCGATTTTGAAGGAGAGTTTTTCGAAGGAGTGTTTTACTCTCACAAGATAGGCCTTAGAAAACCCGATGCAGAGTGCTTTGAATTTGTCCTAAATGCGCTCGACTGGAAGCCTTCTGATACTGTTTTTATAGATGATCTCGAGGAAAATATAGAAGCAGCTGACCACCTGGGTATGACCGGAATACATCTCTTGCCCGAGATGCCTGTGGAGGAATTGATCCCCCCCGGCTCTTTAGTGACAGACCCTTCCAGGAAAAAGGGGTAATTCTTTTTTCATCCTAACTTCATCTGCTCGAATCAGGAAGCCATGACCATCTTCAGTATTCTAGACATTGCCGGCACGGCTGTTTTTGCGATATCGGGAGCACTTGCCGCCATGCATAAACGCTTCGACCCCTTTGGTGTGGTGATTCTTGCCATTGTCACTGCAATAGGAGGGGGAACACTGAGGGATGTGCTCATAGGTCGATTACCCGTAGGATGGATGCAGGATATGACCTATATCTATGTAATTTTGGCAGCTACTTTTACTGCATTTGTTTTTCGCGATAAGTTATTGAGGCTCAGAAAGGCGTTTTTCCTTTTCGATACAATTGGACTGGGACTTTTTACCATCACCGGCGTAGAGCTAGGGATACAGGCAGGGCTCCACCCACTTATCTGTATTATTTTGGGCACAATGTCTGCCAGTTTTGGAGGTGTTTTAAGGGATGTGCTTTCCAATCAGGTTCCGGTTATTTTTCAAAAAGAGATATATGCTCTTGCATCCATAGCTGGAGGTACTTTGTTTCTAATATTACTAGAAACAGGATGGGAGCAGGACATCATCTATGTGTTGACCAGCCTTTTGGTAATTGTCATACGTCTCCTTGCCGTAAAGTATGATTGGTCGCTGCCCCAGATGAATTTATCAGATAGAGAATGACCACTTTTAGCCTGGTATTTTGTCAATTCCAGGGTAGAAGTAAAAATTTTCTTTGGAGGCAAGATTGTTTTAATCCCTAAGTCCAGCCTTATCAAGAATATCTTCCAGCAGACACCACTTAGTCATGGAAGACTGAAGCAGGTTGGCCCCGACAAAAGCAGTAAACCACAAAAAGTGAATGTTTACAAATATGGCCAATAGGAGGCTGATCAGTACAAAACTTCCGGCGACTGCTCTTACAATTCGATTTTTCATATTGGTGAGATTTTGAAAATATAGTTCTTAAATAAATTTTTCAATATTGAGCGATACAGCCCTAATGGGGTTGTTGCTCTCCAGTTTTTCATTGTAATTTCTAGCCATTTCGAGGAAAATATTCAACTTTTCCTCGCTGGTAAATGAGAAAAAAAGCAGGGAGTCATATCCGGCCTTTACAGATGGAAACCAACTTTGCCTTGGCTCACCCTCAGATAAATTTTTATAACCGTCGATTTCAGAAGTACTGAATGCCTCAACTCCTGCTTCTTTAAAAATTTTGAGAATATCCTTTTGGTACTCCGCTACGGTGGTTACGATCAGTAGTTTCATCAGTTTAAGATTTTAAGAGTGACATCAGGCTCAATAATTTGGATGTCAATGGTTTATGAGAATTATTTTTCAATCATGTAATACACTAGTGGAGCGACTATCAAGGTGAGGAAGGTGGATGCGATCGTGCCTCCCATCAGTGAAATGGCGAGCCCCTGGAATATTGGGTCAAACAAAATGACTACGGCGCCAATTACTACTGTTCCTGCAGTCAGTATGATGGGGGTTGCCCTTACTGCTCCAGCTTCGAGAACGGCTTGTTTTATTGGCAATCCATCATTCTGACGAAGTTTTATGAAATCAATCAATAGTACCGAATTTCTCACCATTATCCCCGCCAATGCTATCATTCCAATAAATGAGGTAGCGGTAAAAAACGCATCCATGAGCCAGTGTCCCAATACAATTCCAATCAATGAAAGGGGAATGGCCACCATCATTACAATCGGAGCGCGAAACTTTTGGAACCAACCGACTATCAGCATATAAATGATCACGAGCACTCCCATAAAAGCAATTCCAAGATCCCTAAAAACCTCCAAAGTGATCTGCCACTCTCCATCCCATTTTACGGTGTAGTCATTCTCAGAGGCCGGTTGATTGACATAGAGTTCTGAAACACTGTATCCTACGGGCATAGGAATTTCCTTCAGTCGATCGCTCATTCCCAGAATGGCATAAACCGGACTCTCAAGATCACCGGCCATATCAGCTGTCACATAGACCACTCTCTGCTGGTTTTTCCTGAATATGCTCTGTTCTCTGGTACCTTCTTTTATATTGACCATTTCACTTACCGGCACCATATGCCCCTGCTGAGATAACAGCTGAATGCGCGCAATATCAGCCGGATCTGATCGCTCAGCTTCGTCCAATTTTAGCCTAATTCCGATCTGCTGACTGACCTCCTCCTGGTAGAGGTAACTCACCGGATGAGTACCGAGGCTTAGGTTTATATTCTGGACGATGGCAGCAGGAGATATTCCGTAGAGCATTGCCTTCTCACGGTCTATATCAAAGAGATACTCCATCTGTCCGGCCTCTACCATCCAGTCCACATCGACCACGTCCTCGGTGTTTTTCAGTATATCTTTTACCGCTGCTGCAAGGGCAATCTGACCCTCGTGATCGGGCCCATATATCTCTGCCACTATGGTCGAAAGTACTGGAGGGCCTGGAGGAACTTCCACTATTTTGGCATTCGCACCATGGCGCTTTGCAATTTTTTGAATACCAGGCCTGAGTAATTTTGCAATATCATGACTTTGTTCCCTGCGATCTTTTTTATCTAAAATATTGACCTGAATGTCAGCAGTGTAGCTATTACCGCGTAGATCGTAATGCCGCACCAGACCGTTGAAATTGATGGGTGCGGCAAGTCCGATGTAACTCTGATAGTTTACCACAAATTCACTGGTAGATAAGTACTGTCCTATTTCACGGGCCACTACTGCTGTGCGTTCAAGGGTAGTTCCTTCGGGCATGTCAACGATTACCTGAAACTCATTTTTATTGTCAAAAGGTAGCATTTTGACTATTATGGATTCTGTGAAGAAAAGGCTGATTGAGCCCAGTAACATAACTACTGTAACCAAAAGGAATCCCCACCTTTTCCAGCCTGATTCCAAAAGTGGACGCTGAAGTGCTGCATAGATTTTGTATATTCTTCCCTCCTCTATACTTTTTGGTTTTGATTGCTCTTCCTCCTTACCAGGTTTTACTACTTTGTACCTCAATAGAAGAAATCCCAGGTATGGTACAATGGTCAGGGCAATAAAAAGTGACAATATCATGGTGAGAGAGGCTCCGATTGGCATGGGACTCATATAGGGTCCCATCAAACCGCTTACAAATGCCATGGGTAGAACAGATGCAATTACTGTGAAGGTTGCGAGTATGGTCGGATTCCCCACTTCATTGATTGCGTACAAGGCTGCCTGTTTAAAGGGCAACCGTTTCATTTTAAAGTGCCGATGCATGTTTTCAGTAATGATGATGGAATCATCAACCACTATACCCGTTACAAAAACAAGTGCAAAAAGAGTAATCCTGTTCAGGGTGTAATCCAGCAGGTAGTAACTCAAGAGGGTAAGTGCAAAAGTAACAGGTACAGAAAGGAATACTACCAGACCTCCCCTCCATCCCATTGCCAGCATAACCACCAGCGTTACCGCTATAACTGCACCAATTAAGTGGAGGAGCAATTCATTTACCTTTTGGGAGGCAGTCTCACCGTAATTTCGGGTAATTGCTACCTGTACATCATCCGGAATCAGTGTGCGCCTTAGGTAGTCTATCCGCTCTGTCACTATATCGGCAATATTCATTGCATCCGCGCCTTTGCGCTTTGCCAGCGCAACAGTTACGGCCGGATATTCCGAGGGAAATTTTTCAGCCTCCAATGCTCCTGCGCCATATCCAAAAAACAAATAATCATTGGGCAATTCCGGACCGTCTACCACTTCCGCTACCTGACGCAAGTAAATCGGCTGAACTCCATTGAATCCAACAATGAGATTCCGGACATCTTCAGCTGATTGTAGAAAGCTGCCTGTCTTGACATAAAATTCTCTATCTGCTCTATTGATGGTACCTGATAGCTGCTGCTCATTATTGATTTGGATCCTTTGTGCCATGGTCGAAAAATCAATGCCGGCTGTGGCCATTTTTTCCCTGTCCGCGAGAATTTTAATCTCCCTGCTTCTTCCCCCTATCACATCTGTGGTTGAGACATCATTAATTTTCCTGATTTCATGCTTTAGTTCATGGCCCAATTTGCGAAGCGCATAATCATCATAAGTTTCACTCCACAGCGTTAGGGTCATGATAGGAACATCGTCTATGGATCTGCTCTTTACCAACGGAAAGCTCGCTCCCGAAGGGAATTGATCCATGTGCTTCATTAGTTCATTGTACAGTTTCACATAGGACCTTTCAATGTCTTCCCCCACAAAAAATCTGGCAGTCACCATCCCCTGCTCTTTCATGGATTTAGAATATACGTATTCTATTCCGGGTATGTTTGACACAATTTTCTCTATGGGTTTGATCAATCTTGACTCCACTTCTACTGGAGAGGCCCCCGGATAGGCGATAAATATATCAGCCAGTGGCACGTCAATTTGAGGTTCCTCTTCACGTGGTATTAAAAAGGAGGCGTAGACACCTACAACCATAAAGAGGATCATTAAAAGAATTGTAATCTTAGAATCTATAAAGGCTGCGGCCAGTCTTCCGGCTATTCCATCTTTCATCGAAGTATTTTGTTTTTCCTTTCTATTAAAAAGCTCTTGTTTCTGCTGATAAGATCAGCCCTGTTTCCTTTAGTGGGCCCTGGTCACTTTTGCTCCATTGTATATCTTCCCTTCATAAGCGGCAATGATCTCCTCATCTGCATTTAATCCGGCAAGGACCTCTACAAAATCATTTTGGGTTCGGCCAAGTCTGAGCCATCTGAGAATAGCATGTCCGTCTTCACTCACCGTATATACCCCACGCAGGTCTCCCTGTTGGATCAGTGCAGATGTTGGTACCATAATAGTTTCTGCCGCCGATTCTTGAGGGAATAAAACCCGGGCGTACATTCCAGCCATGATGTTGGTGGAAGGAGCATTGAGTGATATCTTCACTTGAAACTGACCGCTCTGACCTTCGCTGGTTGGACTGATGGACTTAATGGTGCCTTTCAAAGGATCGGGTGAACTTGAAAGGACAATCCTTACTTCCTTTTCCTTTGATATTTTTGTTATATCCGATTCCGGCACCATCGCCCACACTTCAAAAGACTCCTGATTCTCAAGGGTTAAAAGTGGTTGCCCTGGAGCTGCTATTTCTCCGGGTTCCACCAATTTTTCCGTAATAATGCCACTAAAAGGTGCGCGCATATCCACATATAAGAATTGAGCGTTTATCTCTTCTCTTGCACTTTCAGCTGTTCGAAGCCTGGCTTTGGCCATGTCCAGTTGAGCTGATATGTCATCGAATTCTTTTCTGGTTGCACTTTGACTTTCGTATAGTATTTCTATGCGGTTGTAGTCTCTTTTTACAGCCTCTAAAGCAGTTTGGGCTTCCTGGATAACAGATTCAGCTCCGGACCTCTGAGCCTCCAGATCTTTACTACTGATACTCACCAGCCTTTGACCTTTTCTTACCCGATCCCCAACCTCAACATATACTCCTGTGATCGAACCCATAGCCCGGGTACTAAGTCGAGTGGTCTGAGCGGCTCTCGTTCGTCCACTGGCCGGGAAATGACCCTGCTCTGAAAAGACTGGTTTCTTAGTAGTAACTTCTATAGGACTGGAAGTGCTGCTATGCTGTTGAGGAGCTTCATCCCCCTTACAGGATCCCAAAAGTAGAGAAGTTGCTATAATGAGTGCAATTGATTTCCAATTGATCAGAGTACCTTTTGCCTTCCTTAAATTCATTTTTTTGATCATTTTATAAATCATGATGGTTGTTATTTTTTATTCACTGCCTCTCGATAAAAATCTCAATTTTGCCAATGAAGTATTCTTTTGATAAATGGCGCGATGGTATTCAAGCTGCCTATCGGTATACCTGCTTTCAGCAAGGAGCAGGTCGGTGATCTTTTCCAGTCCCTGCTCAAATCGATCAGTTCTCAATCGAAGTACCTCTTTAGCCGTTATCAGACCATTTACAGCCAGCTGCTCCTGCTCAATCGCCAGTTCATAAATTCTTTTTGCGCGGTTTAAATCTGAATGGGTCCGGCTTTGATATTCTTCAAGTGCTATCAGAGATTTCCTATGGGACGCTTCGGCCTCTTGAATGCGCCCCCTGCGCATTCCTCCCTCAAATACCTTCCACGTCAACTGCAAACCAAGGATGTATCCATTGGACCTTCCGTGAAAAGCCTTGCTGTCATTGAGTTCAAAACTCCCAAAGGCATTTAGCTGTGGGAAAATGGAGGCCGACACAGCATTCCGTTGTACTTTATTGATTTCTGCAGCAACTTTCATCATCTGGATGTCTTCTCGGTTTTCTGACGGAATGTCGGGAAACTCAATCGCATTATTCCCCGGTTTTAGTCCTTCCACAGGAGCCCATACGGTGTTTATTTCTTTGCCCATATAGTAAGACATCATATCGGAAAGATTCTCAATTTCTTTTAGAGTTCTTTGGAGTTGGTTCTCGACTTCGTTTTTTCTGAATGATATTTCCAGCAAATCGGCTCGATGTATCAAGCCCTCACGCAAATAATTGATGGCTTGAAGCTCTGTGGCATCTATCCACTCAATGGTTTTTTGAATGGCATTTATCTGTTCATAGCTAAGTTGGAGCCGCATGTACAATTCCTCCATTTGGAATGTTATCAGTGCTCTGCTTTCAGCTAATTCAAGGTCGTGCATTTCGATGCCCATTTTCGCGGAGGCCCTCCGCAGCTGTCCGTCTCGGTTGTAGATGGGTTGTGTCAGCTCAATTTTCGTATTGAAATTATCTACTCTGTCGGGATTATTTAATAAATTCGGATCAAAATCTGCGGCAGTGAGTTTGCCCTGATTCAACTTTGAACCAAAGGCCATAAGTGGATTATTGGTAATCATGCCAGTGTGCGAAAGCGAAATTTGAGGTAAAAACAAGGCGTCTGTTTGCCGATACAATCCCTCTGCTTGCTTGATTCTTTGCTCTCCAATCAGAATCTGGAAATTATTCTCAAGGGCTTCTTCAATCAATTGTTCAAGGGACAACTTTTCGGGTTCCTGAGCAAAGGTTGAGAAAGCAATGAAAAAAAAGATACTGATAAAGATATAAATTCCTCTCATAATTCTAAGTGATTCATGTTTTCCAATCAATTGATATTGCAAAGGTACCCTGGGCATATTTTCACTTTGGTGACTTATGTTACACAATGGATAGAATTGTTGATGGGCATCTTTTGTCTAAAAGGTCAATGGGGTATAAATTCAAATTGAAGTAAAAAGGGGAAGCTTGATCCCTGATAAAAAATGCCAGGTATGATTCAAACCTTTACTACTTTAATATGCGTTAGTTAGAAAGCAAAACAATTATGCATAACTTTGAGGAATGAAATTTGAAATAAAGGCGCCCTTTAAACCTACAGGCGATCAACCAACCGCCATTGAGCGACTGGTATCTGAAATCGAGGCCGGTGAAAAGTATCAAACCCTCCTGGGAGTGACCGGTTCTGGCAAGACTTTTACCATGGCCAATGTCATCGAAAAACTCAATAGGCCTACGCTCATTTTGACCCACAATAAAACCCTTACTGCCCAACTTTACGGAGAGTTCAGAGAGTTTTTTCCGGACAATGCAGTGGAGTATTTTGTGTCCTATTACGATTATTATCAGCCGGAGGCCTACCTCACATCCAGCGATACATACATAGAAAAGGACCTGTCTATCAACGAGGAAGTAGATAAACTGCGTTTGAGGGCGACGAGCAGCTTGCTGTCGGGAAGGAGAGATGTGATTATTGTGGCCTCGGTTTCCTGTATTTACGGCATGGGGAATCCCGAGGATTACAAATCCGGCATCACCCGTATTCACATTGGTCAAAAAATCAGCCGCAATAGTTTTCTCTACGCTTTGGTTGATGCCCTTTATTCGAGAACTGAAGGCCAATTGGAAAGGGGAAATTTCAGGGTAAAAGGTGATACAGTAGATATCAATCTTCCATATGTGGATTTCGGATATAGAATTACCTTTTTCGGAGATGAAATTGAGAATATTGACGTGATTGATCCCGACACCGGTCGGAGGAACGAAGCCCTGGAACACGCCGCTATATTTCCCGCCAATCTTTATGTCGCTCCAAAGGATCGTCTGAAGACAATCATAAGGGAGATAGAGGATGAGCTTTTTGAACACGAAAAGTTCTTTGAAAAGGAGGGCCGTTATATCGAAGCTAAACGGATAAGGGAAAGGACCGACTTCGATTTGGAGATGATGAGAGAACTCGGTTACTGTTCCGGGGTAGAAAATTATTCCCGCTTTTTTGACCGGAGAAAGCCAGGAACCAGGCCTTTTTGTTTGTTGGACTACTTTCCTGACGACTATCTGATGTTCATAGATGAAAGCCATGTGACCCTCCCTCAACTAAGAGGCATGTGGGGAGGCGACAGGGCGCGAAAACTCAATTTGGTCAACTACGGTTTCAGGTTGCCCAGTGCCATGGACAATAGACCCCTTAATTTTGAGGAATTTCAAACGCTTACCAACCAGGTGATATTCGTGAGTGCTACCCCATCGGACTTTGAACTGGAGAAAACGGGAGGTGTAATTGTGGAGCAGTTGATCCGTCCTACCGGTTTGCTCGATCCGCCTATAGATGTGCGTCCCAGTCTGAATCAAATGGATGATCTCCTGGAGGAAATAGACAATCGAGTAAATAAGAGCGAGCGGGTACTGGTGACCACCCTTACAAAACGGATGTCTGAAGAACTGGCAAAATACCTGACCAAACTCAATATTAAATGTCGCTATCTGCACTCTGATATTGACACTATGGAACGTGTGGAGATATTGAGAGATTTGAGGTTGGGCAATTTTGACGTACTGATAGGGGTCAATCTACTGAGGGAGGGCCTCGATCTTCCGGAGGTCTCACTGGTGGCTATTCTGGACGCAGATAAAGAGGGCTTTTTGAGAAATGATCGCTCACTAACACAGACAGCAGGACGTGCTGCGAGAAATGCAGAGGGACTGGTCATCTTTTATGCCGACACTGTTACCGAATCCATGCGGCGAACCATAGATGAAACGAATCGCCGACGATCCATACAGATGGCTTACAATGAAGAGCATGGAATCACTCCCCAAACTATCTATAAATCGAGGGAGGAAATTTTGGAGCAGCGTTCTATACTAGATATAAAGGGAGGAAAGAAAAAAGCATATGTTGAAAACAACCATCAGACCGCTGCAGCCGACCCCGTCATCGATTACATGTCGCAGGATCAGCTTAAACGCCTTATTGATGAAACGGAAGCTCGCATGAAAAAAGCAGCTAAGGATCAGGACTTTATGAGTGCTGCTCAATTCAGAGACGAGTGGTTTGCACTCAAGGAACGGATGAAAAAATTGGAGGTTTGATGGAGTAAACAAGAATTTAATAATTTGTCTTTAACAACTGAAAATGGAAAGTAGGAGGATCTCTCTACAAGGTAAAGTACCATTTGCAAGCCCTTCTTAACCATTCACAAATGGCCCAAAATGTAAAGTTCTGCATTTTCATTCTTTTGTGGTTGTAAAACATAGGTTCTCAAACCTATATATTTCAACTAAACTCAAAAGAATGAAAACCTTTGCATACTGGTTACCACTTACGGTTTTATTTTTGATAGGAGTCAGCCTTAATGCCCAGCCCGGGGATGTTTGTTCCTCGGCGGGAACACCGTCATTTGGTTTGGGAAGCTGTACGCCTGAAACTTATGATATGACGGGCGCATCTATTTCCCATTCTGAATGCCCAATGGAGTCAACCTGGTCAGACCAATGGTTTATTAAGACAGCGGATGCCGAGGAGTGGAATCATACAGCCGATCATCCCGGTACAGACGTATTTATAAGTGTTTATGATGCCTGTAATGGAAATCAAATTGGAGATTGCCTTACAAATAATGGAATCACCAACGGTCTAATTCAGGGAAACGAATACATCATTAAACTTGCTTTTGCTCCAGGGGCCAGTGGAAACTATACTTATTGTCTTTGGGAACCAGTAGGATGTACTCTTGAGGTTGAGGCAAGTGCTTCGCCTATTTCAATTTGTCAGGGGGAAAACTCCATTTTAACTGCCACTGCTACTGGAGGTTCCGGTGTAACATATTCCTGGAATCAGGGACTGGGTGCCGGTAGTACACACATAGTTGACCCACTGTTCTCTACCCTATACTCAGTAACCGCATCCACTCCTGATGGTTGTTCTGCAGTCGATTCTGTTTTAGTTGAAGTATCCATCCCTAACCTTGCCGACGC
>REEI01000131.1 GCA_007695145.1 Saprospirales bacterium
TCTCTACTCACCGTGAAGGCGTAGAGTTACACAGAGTTCATCCTCGCAAGAGCCCTCCATAAATCTGTGCAAATCTGTGGAATCTGTGGTGAAAGAAGGGAAGCAATAGTTAGGACAGTCGGCACCGAATGCACCCTATCCAATTGAGTAGTTAAAAAAGACTGGCATTCAGGAGTTCTTTGCTTGAATTTCTCTACACACCTCAGGGCTGCAAACTTTCCTAGAGTCTTTTCAATGGTGCAATCTTTCGCAGCGCAAACTTTGCGTTCATTGCGTCTGTGAGGTAAATGTATCTCTACTCACCGTGAAGGCGTAGAGTTACACAGAGTTCATCCTCGCAAGAGCCCTCCATAAATCTGTGCAAATCTGTGGAATCTGTGGTGAAAGAAGGGAAGCAATAGTTAGGACAGTCGGCACCGAATGCACCCTATCCAATTGAGTAGTTAAAAAAGACTGGCATTCAGGAGTTCTTTGCTTGAATTTCTCTACACACCGCATATTTCACAGAGTAATCTTCCTACTAATTGAATACCCCTTAAATATGGGATTGTGCACAAACAAATATAGGTCCAAATTTGCATCATCATTTAAACTTTAAAACCTTTTTCAAATGAAATTACAAAATTCCTTTTTTCTGGTTCTAGCCATTACCATTGTCTGTGGAGTCACATTTTCGTCTTGTAGTAAGGATGATGATGGAAGCGTATCTGTACTTGAGGAAGGTAAAAAGCGCTATGAAGAATTAAAAAAGAATCCTGACTTGATTGAAGTGAGCTTTCCTGATGTAGATCCAGGTCCACCATTTTATGCAAGGGTTGGGAAATTCCCGGATGCCGAATTGGTCTTTAGATCCAAAGGCAAAGTATTCATACCTATTCTTAGGGGGGTATCGTGTATTGATAAAGAATTCAACTTATTGGATTTGGCTCATGTGCCCAATGCATTCTTCTGTCAATTGACTATAACCGGAACCATTTTGATTGAAGCCGATGCCCAGCCGGGCGATTTTCCGGCTATCGGTTTTGGGCAAGGAGAAAACGTTGATATGTGGATTTTGGACGAAGACAAATTTGACAACGCTATTGCAGATGGAGTATTGACCATTGGAGAGCTGGAGTCACTCCAGCCACTTATGGGAAAAGGCAGTTATGCCGAGTACAATGTCCCAAGAGATGAATTGGGGTACTTACTGCTTATTGAGGCCAGTGGGACAGTAGCATCTACCAATCAAAAATTTTCTTTCTCCTATGTAGAGAGGAATCGTCAACAGGTGAGCATTTCCCTGGATTTAAAATAAATTCGATAGGGCTGGTTACTAACTCATAGTTTCCCATTTCTTTTAGAATGAACTAGGGTCTTGCGCAACAATAACTTACTCATTTAGCCTCGTTCTTTTGCACGCTAAGTGCGTAAGAAGCCACGCCGCAGCTCCACTATGCCTACGTTTTTTGCCTTGTTAGCGCACAAAACAACTTCGACTATTCTAAGGAACTTATTGTTGCGCAAGCCCTTAGATACCGAATTGCGACCAAGCCTTAAATCATCTGGGTTTAATGAAAAGGAAATAGATATTATTTTCGGATTTTTCTTTCAAAATTTTATTGTCCCACAGATGGTCTATGACGCCCTGCTTCTCGAAAAAAATGCAGCCCCTAACAGCAATTATTATTTAGCCAATTATGAAAATGTCTTGTTTGCATATCATTATTGGATGGATCAAAGCGATAAGGCTGAACAAAAGGAATTATTATACCTGGTCCTAAAAATACTGGAGAGAATTAATAATCCTGTCTCCAAAAATGAAATATTTTCCATTTACATAGCAGAAAACCAGAGCTTGATTGAATCCAATTTTATACACTGGCTGTACTTTCAAGCATATATTCTCAGCGACATTACTGACTATGTAGTGCATACTTCTTTTGGAGATTATATCGGGTATCTTTTGGAGGATTTGAAGTGATATTTTTTGCACAATTAATATAATTTTTATTGAAAAGTGTTACATTGGAGAATAATTAAATCATAAAGTCATGAATTCAAACAAACAAATCGTATGGATCACCGGTGCTTCATCCGGAATAGGAAAGGAAATGGCACTCCAATATGGTGCTAAAGGATATGCAGTGGCAGTTAGTGCACGGAGAACAGAGCTTTTGGATGAATTGGTAAGTGATATAAAATCTAAAGGAGGAGACGCCATGGCTGTGGCCTGTGATGTGACCGATGAGACAGAAATCGTTAATGCGATAAATCAAGTTGTACAACACTTTGGTAGAATAGATATTGCCGTGGCCAATGCGGGTTGTGTCGTTGTCGGATTTTTCGAAAATCTCACCAAAGAGGAGTGGACAAGGCAACTTGATATCAATGTTATAGGTCTGGCAATGACCGTGAAGCATGTATTACCCGAGCTAAAAAAGACCAAAGGTAGATTGGTCTTGATGGGCAGCGTTTCGGCTTATGTTCCCAATCCATATACCAGCGCCTATGGAGCGAGTAAAGCCGCTGTACACATCATTGGTGAGTCACTTCAGGTAGAGCTATTGGGTACAGGCGTAACATGTATCACGCTGCATCCCGGCTTTATAGATAGCAATATCACACGAGTGGATAATAAAGGTCATTTTGATCCCAATACCAAAGACCCACGACCTGCCAATCTCATGTGGCCCACTGACAAAGCCGTCAAAGATATGATCAGAGCAATAACCAAACGTAAAAAGTTACAGGTCATAACCGGTCATGGCAAGGTGTTTGTGTTTTTAGCTCGATTTTTTCCCCGCATTACCAGGGCTATGATGGCGAAGCAAATAAAGGAAATTAAAAAAAATATTCCATCTAGCTAATTTCATATGTTTTTTAAGGTCGCAAGAATGGAAGTTCCTTCATTTTTCTGACTTTGAATAGATACTGTCCCCTTGCATTCCAAAGCCCTTCTCTTTATATTTAAAATTCCATTGCCATGGTTGCTATGTTCTAAATTATAGCCCTGCCCATTATCCTTAATTTCTAATCTTATTTCAGATTTTTTTAAATCCATGCTGACGCTTATAGTAGTACATCCGGAGTGTCTTAGTGCATTGTTCACCCCTTCTTTAACTATCAAAAAAACATTTCTTCTCAGCAGAGGAGAAAGCTTCATATCCTCAACTCCCAGATTGTCATTCCACTGGAAATTGACTGATTTTGCGGCACTGGCACTTTTACAAAAATCAATCAACTTGAGTTTAAGGGACTGGAAATTATCGAATTGGGATTGCGTTGCCCAAATAACTTCTCGCATGGTTTCCAGTGATTCCCGGGAATTTTCTCCTATTCGCTCTATTAAATCTACAAGTACAGGGTTGTCGCGATTAATGAGGGATTTTGCAAATTCGCTGTAATAAGACAAACTGCTTACTGTGGAAGCCACATCATCGTGAAGATCAGCGGCTATTTTATTCCTAACTGCTTCAGTGACTTTTATTTGGTGAATTCTCCAACGATACAGGTAATAAGCTGAGGAAATAACTATAAGAAGAAAAAAACTCAAATACCAGGGATTTTGCCAAAAAGGTGGAGTAATTAAAATGGCCAAAGAGGTAGCTGATGGACTCCAGGTTCTTTCATCTAAGGATACTTCAAATTCAAACAGGTAGTTGCCCGGCCTCAGGCTGAACTGAACAGATCGATTCGACAGTCCTTTGGACCATTCCTCTTCAAAGCCGGTCATCCTATAACGATATTTATACCTTTCTCCAACCATCAGATCATTGACCAGCATATTGATTCTTATCATGGCCTTGTCATACGGCAGTTTTAGCTTGTTGTTTGTTTTTCTTAAAATATTGCGACCCTGATTTTGCCCTTCTATAATCAAAGCAGTTTCCAGTGGACCGTTAAACCAGCTCGCCTCTTCGCTATGGAAATAAACCAGACCATTCCTGCCTCCAAAAATAATGATAGAATCCCCTATGGAAGCAGAGGTGTTAACACTAAAAGGGAATCGATCTCCAATTAAAAATTCATCCAGAGAATGAAAGTTTTCTGTATTCGGATTGTATTGAAAAATTAGCGAATTGTTGGTTATCCAGATGCTTCCATTCCTGTCAGCAACTAAATTTTCAACCCGGTCATACTTCAGTCCATTGGCTTTGGTTATGTTTTGTATAGATCCATCTTGCTTTAGTATAGAAAGTCCCAGTCTGGTACCAATGTAAATATTTCTTTCATGGTCCATGGTAACTGCATACATGCGATTGCTCAATAATCCTGTTTCTTCCGAGTATACTTTGAGCTTTTTTGTGGAAAAATTATAGTGATACAAACCCTCAGAATAAGAAGTAGCTAAAAAAAAGTCATCCCCATTTCTAAAAATTTGCACCACTCTTCCTTTTACCTTTTTGAGAAAATCTATGTGTGCTTCATCCAAAATCTGCTCCTTACCAATATCAAACAAGTGAACCCCATCCTCCGTAGCAATGAGCATAGTATCGCCATTCAGTTGGTAAAAAAACCGAATGTCCGCCAGTTCTTCTATCTTGATTTCCCGCTTTTTTCTTCCGGAGGTATCGAAAACGTGTATGATGTTGCTGAGACTGGAAATATACACAGCGTCCTTGATTGGCAAACTACCCCCGACATAAAACCAGTTTCTTTCATTCAAATCCTCAAAAGATCGAATTTCCCCACTTTCAAAATTCCATACCAACAAGCCACTGGCAGTTGAAAGGTAAATATTTCCCTTTTCGTCCCGACTCATACTTCGTATCAGATTGTCGTCCACTCCAAAACTGACACTGAGATCATTAATTTTATTCAAAAAATATCTGTTCAACTGAGTGATGGACAAACCTTTTGAATGAATCAATACCAAATTGCCTTTTTGATCCAGCACCAGATTCTTAAGTCTGTTCGTCGGCAGAGCGAAGTTGGATGGCTTCCCAAAATAATGCTTTATTGGACCCCCCTCTATATCGAGTACATTCAGCCCACCAAAGGCTTTGCTGACATACATTTTACCTTCAAAGAGACCAATGCCTGTCATATAATCCCCGGAAACCGCTCGTTCTTTCTCTATACTATATAAAATCTTTATGGACCCGGTCCTCAAAGAGTATTTCTGCAACACCCTTCCTCCATTGGCCAGGATATATAAATTTCCCTCTTCTGCAAGAAAGGCGTCGAGTGGATTGGTTACCTTCAAAGGCCTTGATTCAATTTCCCTTCCCATCAAATGAAAATACAGTGATTCTCCATCAGCCAAATAAATAATAAATTGATTCTCGGCCAGGTGAAACACCCGTAGCACAGACCTGCCTTTTAAATAGGAGTCAAAAACTTCCACATACTCCCAGTCATTCGAATCCACCACATACCGAAACAGGCCCGATTCTCCGACGGAAATCAGTCCGTAAAATTCCGATTCAACAAAACCAAAGCTGCGTTGGTGAGTTTCAGTGATTGTGGGCTTAATTATATCTTCCTGAGTTATAAATGATATGCCTGCCAATGTTCCTAACCATATTTGGTTATTTCGGTCACAAAATATTCGCCCTACTCCGTCGTGAAGCAGCCCCGGATTCTTTTCCTGATAGTAATGAGTAAACTCATAACCATCGTATCTGTACACCCCATTGCTCGTAGGCACCCACAGCAGTCCATCCTTATCGAAAACAGCCTTGTAAATATCCACCGCATCAATTCCATGATTGGGTCCGAGATTTTTGAATTGGAGGTTTTGAGAAAGTGCAAGGCTAAAATGAATGAGTACAAAAAAGGCGGTCCAACCACCTGGTATTAGGCCTCTCAACAGTTGGAAGCCTATATATCTTTTATGCCGCTCACTCTTTGCCAAATCGACCGGGATGGATATAGTACCTATGGTCTATTCAACCAGTAGGTACCCGGGTTAACAATTGTCAATATCTGACCTTTTTTAACGGTATCTATCCAAGTACACATTTGGCAGGATACCGGGTATAAAATTAATACCCCTTTTTGAGAAAGTGGGCTTTTTTTCAACTTCTTTAAGTAAGCTCACCTGTTTCACCTATGTGCTAGCAAAATTTTTAACATTATTTAACATTCGCAAAACAAAGAATATATATAATTGAATTTCAGTATTTTTTATATAATTTATCTCATAAATACATAAAGATCCTATTTGCCGCTTTATATAATATTTAAAGAAATTTTGTAGAATAATATTTTTTCTTATAACTTTATGCCATTGCTACTGATGTAGAAGGCCTCTTTACCCGGTAACCAATTTCCCCAAATTTCACTCTTGATTTTAGGGAACACTAAATTTATTTTTTAATTTTAAAAATCTTAATTATGAGAAATTTAACTAATAGTGGTTTTACTAAAGGCTACTCAAACAAAATGTTAACCACAAAAAATGGGGGGGGGGGCAAAAAACATATTGTTTTTCCTATGTTTTTTAATATTTTATTTTGCACCAGCAAAAATAATCGAAGCTCAAAGTGAAAGTGAGATGATAATGACATTTCGGGTAATCGATGGCGATGCAACACCTACTGGATTAGTGGATCAGAACGTTAAAACCAGAGGGGGTGTATTGGAGTCAGTTTTCAATCAGTTTCAGGTAACACATTTACAGCGAGCCTACCCTTTGGCTGATTCTTTTGACCATCCTCTGGCGGAATCTCTTTCCAGAGTATACATGGTAAAAGTTGATGGGGAAATAAGCGCATTAAGAGATAGTGTTATTGCCAATGCGAGCGGGATGGTTGATCGTGTTCAGGTTTTTGATAATGGATACTATTTGACTTCAAGTTCCTCTAGTCCACCCCAGTGCCTTCCAGATGATCCACTTGAAGCTTCGTGGAATGCGGATAGACATGAAATGCTTTGCCTACCCGAAGCATGGTGCATTACCCAGGGAAGTGAAGATATCTGGATTGCAATCGTTGATGCAGCTTTTGACACCAGCCATATAGATTTAATGGGAAAAATAAAATATGTCCAGTCTGATGTGACTGTTGATAACAATTTCCATGGAAATCAGGTTGCGGGTGCAGCGGCAGCAGTTACTGATAATAGTTTTGGACTAAGTGGTGCCGGTTATAATTCGAGTCTTATGTTACTGAGATTGGGTTATGCTGGGATTATGGAGGCAGCATTAAATGGTGCACGAGTGATTAATAATTCCTGGATTTCAAGCTCATGTTCTCACAATCCCGACCATCAGGACATGATGACCATGATTTCGGATATGGGAATAATAATTGTAGCCTCAAGTGGAAATGGAAATTTTGGCCCAAGTTGCGGAGGGGATCATGGTTACGTCTACCCAGCCTCCTATGATAATGTAATCAGCATTGGGGCAGTATCCTCCTCCAGGTGCATAGAATCAACATGGGATTGCTGGGCACATAAAACTATTGACCCGCTATACCACACTAATAATGAAAAGGTTGACTTTTTAGCCCAAGGGCATTGTGTTCATGTGCTAGAATCAGGACCTGATGGATTCGGTTCTGCGAGAGGAACCTCTTTTTCCTCTCCCCAGGTAGCAGGGCTTATCGCATTGCTTTTAGCGGAGGAGCCCTGCTTGCACTTTGAGGATGTCATGGCAATTTTAAAAGCTACCGAACAGGATGTTAGCAGCGTTTGCAATAACCAGCATTATTATCCGAGTTCTCCTGTCCCCGGTATTCCTTGTGCATATGAAGCTCTTTTAATGCTACAAAATTATGGGATTTATACCATTACCGGATCAGAAGTATGGGACGAGGATAAATTTGTAAGACAATTGCATATAGAACCAGGTGGAGAGTTGATTGTCGAAAATGCTACCCTTAGAATGGCCCAGGATGCGGACGTAATAATTAAGCGGGGAGCACGTATGATAATTGATAACTCCACACTTACCCGATCCAGGGGATGCGGAGATACCTGGGGAGGTTTTGAAGTATGGGGAAATGCCAATAAGGAACAACCCACTCCTTATAGCTCCTTACAATCTGATGATGCCGGGGTATTAATAATCAAAAATAATTCGACGATAGAGTACATGGACAAAGCAATAAATGTTGCCAGATGGCACCAAGATGGTTGGGACTGGCCCTCTTATAGAGGAGGTTTGGTAATCGCAGAGAATAGCTCTTTCCTAAACAACCGGTCTTCTTTTGGGTTTATGAGATATGATTATTCAAATAAAAGTAGTTTTACAAACTGTAAGTTTGAGATAAATGATCAGGTTCATTCCAAGACCACGGGAATGACAATATGGAGGTGTCGCGACATTTTATTTGAAGAAAATGAGTTTATAAACTTTAATGAGACGGGTATCGGTGGAATTAATTTTTCGGCGATTATAAAGAACGACAATGTATTCAATAAATGCAATATCGGCATAGAGTCTCTAGCTACTACTTTCAATGTAAATGATTTTAAAATAGGCGATCCAACAACCAACTCAAATTATTTCTACAACAATCACATTCATATACTTTCAGGATCGTCCGTTTTCGGAGATGGACTCACAATAACCAATAACGATTTTTTTGATAGTGATATAGGAATTTGGTTGGAGGGTAGTCTTCGGTATGATGTTCAGGAGAACAGCTTCTGGAACCAACAAGCTTCTTTTTTGGCAATGAATACTGGAAGTAATTCAAACTACGTAAACTGTAACCACCTTTATACCAATATCGATTATGGTATAGGCTTTCTTGGGAACAATGGTTTGGTAGCCGGTTCTCAGTTTCAAGGAAATCAATTCTCAACTCAATCTACAGATGTTTTTATAGGTGCGCTTGATGGGATACAAGGATCAATAAGAACCCACAATTTAGGTCAAAATTGCTTTACAAATGGAACTCCGGATATCATAGCTCATCCATCAGAAACTGCAACTTTCTACTACTATTATAACACATCTGTAGTTCCTCCAGGCTGCCTGAAGCCATTGGATAACCTGAGTGATGGGGGAAGTAATAACTATTTTTTAGGAAGCACTCCTTTAAATCCATGTTCTACCAGCCCAAGACCCACTCCTCCATTCACAGATACAGATCTGGCAGATGCTTATGATGACATAAGTACTATTGAGTATTATCTTTCCTCCAATCCAACGAATCTAACACTTCAAGCTCAATTGGCTGAATCTTTGGCAGATAAGGACCATATCCTAGGGTGGCTTCTTCAACAAACTGTAGAAAATGGAACCCTTGCTGCCTCAGAGGCCCTGTTGACTAATGAGGTAAACAATTTTGGATTGAGATTAACTATCGGTCTAAAAAAGATTTTTTCAGATTATAACGGTGCGGATAGCCTTATCCAACTTCTCCCCACTTCAAATCAGGAGGATGCGGCCTATAAATTAACACAAGAAGTGAATCTCGATTTTCTCCAGACCGGGAGCGATTATGAACTACATCCATCTGTAAAAGCTCAATTAATTGACATAGCCGAAAGCGATCTTCCATCACGAGTCTTTGCAAAAGGTTTGCTTTTACTTATTGAGAATATTCGATTCCCAATTTACTTTGATCCCCCAGGAGGAGATGCTCGTATTGCTGACCCTAACAGGAATGAGGAGCCGGAAAATTTCATTAAGGTATTTCCAAATCCTACACTTTCTGAATTAACGATAACGTCCAAATTGGATCAAACTGAGAATTATGAAATTTCTGTACTTGATCTAATGGGTCGTGAAATTTACAGGAATAATACCAAACTCAGCCCAGGAGAGAACCATTTAATTCAGACACGTACCTGGCCTGAGGGTATGTATCTGATTACCATTTCCAATGATGGTTCTATACTCCATACTGAAGGTATTTTAAAGTTTGATTAATAATTAACTCAAGCAGGGGAAACCTAAAGGTCTTTCCCCTGCTTTTTTAAATAATAAAACATGAAAACATTCATCATTATATTTTTCATTCACATATTTATGCTAAATTATATATTTCTCCAGACCAACGACCATATATTTCAAATTCACCAAATAAATATACACAATGGACACAATCCGGACTTCAGAGACTTTGGCTACAGGATTTTTCCAATAAATGAAGGTTACTTTATTTTAAATTTCAACCAATATTTTATTGGTAAATACGCCAGGCAATGGAATGGGTATATTAAAACAGATACTGATGGGAATTTTTTAGAATACGACGATTATTATGTAACTGATTATGGATTTTCAAGAAGTCATAAAAAAAATTCAGTAAGAGGCGATACCATCTTTCTCTCTTTATTTAAGCCGAGAGAAAATGGCACCCTCTATCCAGGAATAATGGCTTTGGACATGGCAACAGGCGAAAAAGTTTTTTATCGTACTTACAGAGAATCTCTGAATGGCTTGGATGCAGCTTTTCACTACTCTCCATACAGCGACCGGTTGTATATGCTACACGCCGAAGAGGCACCAGGTGGGTATAGTAACACTATTTATATCAGTACTTTTTCCATAAAAGGGGACCTTTTAGAATCCTTCACTTTTGATCCTGGTTTTAAAAATGGATTTCATGCTACCCAGCTTAATGAAAGCCCTGATGGTACGATGTGGATAGCAGGATCTGGTAAGGATTATACAGCAACTGACCGCTATGTTTCAGTTCTAATAAAAATTGACCGAAGTGGAAATATATTGGATCAATTTGAATTCACCCCCTCCCAGAAATCACGGTTGGAACACTGGACTGTACCAGATTTAGTGCCGCTTAAAAATGGCAATTTAATCTATGTAACTACAGGTATTGTTGACAATAAATTCCTGGGTGGATTAAGAGCTGAAACCGCAGTTTATATGTATAACCTAAAACCAGATGGAACCATTCTTTGGGAGAGATTTTTTGAATCTTTGGGTTACTACACTTTAAATCAAATGCTGGAATTAAAAAACGGTGACTTGTTAGGGCTTGGAAGGGCTTCACTGCCAAACATCAGAACCGGTAGAGATTTAGACTATTATGGAAATGCAGGGTGGATTTTCCGACTGGATAGGGAGGGAAATCTCCTTTGGGAGAGAAAGATATTGGATCCGACAAAATATCCGGAATTGGGCAACTACCCCTTTGAAAAGGAAAATCGGTTCATTTGGTTTTCTGACGGAATTGAGCAGGATGATGGCAGCTTCCTAATAACAGGTATGGCATCAGAGTTTGTCCCTCCTGATGACTTTGTTCCTTTTAACAGAGTAGAGAATGGAATATTGTTAATGACACTGGATTCAAACGGTTGTCGTACACCCGACTGTTCAAAATTGGATCACAGCAACATTTCCCAATATTTTGCTCCAGTGGGGGCAAAGTGGTATTACAGAAACCACCATTATGAACAGGACCATCATTCATATACTGAAATTACTGCGGTAAAGGATACTTTTGTTGGAGAAAGGCATTGTAGGTTGTTGGAAGTTTACAGATCAGATGTTGGTGAAATTGTAACTCATTTAATTGTTTTTCACGAGGATCGCACCATTTACTTCTACGAGAATGGAGAATTCTGGCCTCTGTCCTCTTTTCATTATGGAGACCCCTTAATGGAAAAATATTTCTACATACCTTCAAATTACAACTTATTTAATCCGGCCATTCCTTACAATCCCAATTCCCCCCCTTACCCAAAGGAGCAGCATCGGGCAAGAACATTGCCCAATTACTTGGAAACAATCCAGCTCTCTGAGGACAATTACTATCCTTCCTACCGGATCCAACAGAAGTTTCAACATGTGGAAGCAGGCAATGAATATAGGGTGGAACTGGGGCTTACAACC
Source organism: Saprospirales bacterium (assembly GCA_007695145.1). GTDB lineage: Bacteria > Bacteroidota > Bacteroidia > Chitinophagales > Saprospiraceae > PWJY01. Next base: position 11,741 of record REEI01000131.1, read on the forward strand.
GATTTCTATGGTAGTGAATTTGGATTTGCAGGCCATGTTACCAAAGGTGATGAGGAAGGTTATCCCGGATATTTGCGTTGCCATTACGACCCAGAATTTGGATGGTTTAATTACAGCACAGAACCCTGTGACTTTGCGAGCTCAGTCATAAATATTCCCGCTTCGAAATTTAATATATTCCCCAATCCCGCATTGGATTACTTACGAGTTTCAGGTTTGGAGGAATATCGCCTGGATAAATACAGGATCGTAAATATGGAAGGCAGAACAGTCCGAAACGGCCTATTCTCTCAGGATCATATTGATGTGTCAGGACTGGCAGCTGGAAATTACCTCTTGGTTGTGTCCTCGGATACCCACGAGGCAAAAAAACAATTTACAAAATTTTAAAACTCGATACCATGAAACTAAATACCTTAATAGCATTTCTATTTTTGTCATTCACTTTTGTATTGCCCACTCAATTAGAAAGCCAACCCATTGGCGATGAAGAATTCGCCCCCTTGGGAGCAAAATGGTGGTACAGAACTTTTGCATCCAATTGTGAACACGATAATAATTTCTTCACCGTGGAGGCGAAAAAAGATACTCTTATCAATAATAGGCTTTCCAGAATATTGGAAATAGACTGGAATGACCGCCCGGATAAATTTTCCACTCTTATAGTTCATTCTAATGAAGGAAGAGTGTATTTTTTTGAGGATGAGGAGTTTAAATTACTCTATGACTTCAGTTTGCAGCCCGGGGATACATTGTGGCACCACATACCGAAAAACAGGATGTCTCTAGATGTCGGTTTTACGCATGATGAACAAATACCATATTTTTCTGAGGAGTCTCCTTTCCCCTTTACTTTAACCGCTATTGACACGGTGGAACTCAATGGTTATACAACCAGACAATTCAACTTTTTACCGGCAGGAATTTTTGATTTGTGGATGCCCATTGTAGTGGAGCCGGTAGGGAATTTAGAGGCCCTTATAGCTATGGTTGATATAAGACCAGCATCAAATAATTGCTTCGGGTACCTAAGATGTTATTCTGATCATCGCTTTAATTATCAATTTTCTTCAGAAGATTGTACCATGACCAATGTAGATGATATTCCTATACCAAATATCAGAATATATCCAAATCCAGTGGTTGATATTCTATATATATCTTGGTTTGAAGATTTTAATTCTAACAATTACAAAATATTCAATGTAAGTGGGCAAATGGTGAAAAGTGGAGAATTCACAAATACAATATTGGTGGAGGACCTTCTTTCCGGGGTGTATATTTTGCACCTTTTCTCAAACGATCATCAGCTTAAAATGAGGTTTAATAAACTTTAGTTGGTTCGTCGAAATACCACAATGTGTTTTGATTTGGGATGCTGTTTTAAAGGATGGAGTAAAGTTTGAGCTCAAATATTTTTTCGCCGGTCCCAGA
>REEI01000135.1 GCA_007695145.1 Saprospirales bacterium
ATTTGATTGCGAAGTACTCCATCAATTCTTGCATTTTGATAATGATGTAAAGAAATAATCACATCTGCCAGGTCTGCCCAGCCCTCCACCAGAGCAATTCGCTGGCCTCCTTCGGTTGTTGGTTGCACTCCGTTTCCTCTAGGGGTGCTTCTGAGTATGCCATTTTTTAACTGGTCAGCGTAAGCTTTCGCCCAGAAAACTTGCCCTGCTTGCGAAGCATGAGAGAAATGGGCCGACTCATGAAAGACTGTTTGATGGATATGCGCGGTAGTGCGCCTGTTGCCTTCAAGTCCATATATCTGATCGGGTAGCCGTATGAATGCATCCAGTACTTGAATCACAGCATTTAAGGGTATCGATATTAGGTGGTGCCAAAGACCGGTCCAGGTATCTATTTCGCTAAAACCTGAAAATGTGGCAATCGTGGGAAGCAATCCAAATTGATTCAACATGGGATTACTGGCAGCATCCCCCCTGGGCATTGACCAAACCACAGCTCCCATCACCGGAGGTAGCCCGTGTGCCAAACAGTATTGATTGTAAATCATCAATCCATTGTGGATGGTGGCCTTATTCCACACATGTAGCCTTTCCCCATCACCAGCAATAAATTTAATCCTGCTCAAGGCGCCATTTCTTATCTTCATCTGGTGATCCCTAACAAATAATCCAAATTTTTCATGATTCTGTTCCCTTATGCTGGCTGCTGAATTTCCATACCTCCAGTCGGCTCTAACCAAAACTGTTCCCCTGTATCTCTTGTGGGTCTCAAACCATCCATCCTCATTGGTTTGCGTTCGGTTCCACCAAATAAATCTCCCATATTGTATCGGCATCTGAATTACGGGTCTCACACCCGCATCATTGGGATGGTCGCTTCTTATGGTAACCCTGCCATGAGTATTGTTACTATAAAATCCAGTGCCACTTCCGCTATTGCCTCCACTCCCCGGAGCAGGCGGGTCTGGAACAAAGCCAGGAGGATAAATACCTTCAAAATCAGGATAATCACCCACCCATAGCAACAGAGTCTCCATATTACCCGGCAGTCCAAAGCCCCCGAAGTGGTTATGCCATCCTGCCAACTGATAGGCTATGAGCTTGACAATATGCTCCTCATGTGTTGGCTTGTAGATTTCATCAAGAATTTCAACACTTAGGGAGGCCGGAAGCACATAATCGGATTCGATTACAGTATATATAGGGTGTTCGCTCATATCCACCGTTCCTGTAGCCTTTATCGCGGTGGTGTCCAACTCATAATAATAATCACCAGGCTGTAAAATTTCCAGATGAAGTGGATACATATGAAATACAGGAGCATCCGGGCCCTCGGATTCCTCAATGTCGTAGATAACCTCCAAATCCTCTATACTATTGAGAACAATCCTGATGTAATAATGACTTGCAGCAACCACCTTTTCCCCAAAAGGAGATTCCTCGATGACCTGATTGAAAATATCAAATGCTTGCTGCATGGTTTTGACATTATAGGGATTGGCAATCGAATCTCCCAATATCATTGGGGCATCATTACCGAGACCGTCATAGTTGTCGTCGATAATATCTGTGCGATATTCGGAGGCAGAAATTGAACTTAAAGGTGCCTCAGCATTGGTAAAGTCTTCCTCCTTATTGCAGGATGAGCATACTAACACACACACACAAGTATATAGCTCCCGTAAACTGATTAAATTTGCTCTTCATAGCGGTATAATTTTAAAGGTAGAAAATAATTTTGGCACTAAGGTAAAGAATTTTTAAAAAATGTTGACAATAAACGACTTGTTTTTTTGAGAAAATTATTCTTCCATGCAATGACACCGGCTTCAAATTGCTCTGAATCTCAACTTAAGGTCCTTTTTAAAATAGTTTCAATACATTTACAGACTCAATCAGGCCTTTTTAAAATGGCAAAAAGGAGTTAATCAACCTTTTTAAAAAAAACAGTATATGGATTCCAGGGGTGGTGAAGCGAAAAAAGCAAATCTCAGGAGCGATGGTTTTCGTCGCTACAAAATGAATTATACCGATCATCTTTTACAGGGGATATTCATATTTGCGAGTGTTTTCCTGGCTTTCTACCTCAGTGACCTGAGAGAGACCAAAAACAACCGAAAAGTCATTGAAAACGGACTGGAAAACATAGCAGCAGAAATGGTTTATAATCACTACAGATTGAGTTCATCCTTCGAGTACTTTTATTCTCTTATTACGGCTCTGGACAGTATTCAAAAAAATCATCCCGAGGAAATTGAGGAATTAAATATCGTTAAACTGCCTCAGTGGAGAGGCCTTCATCTGCCCATGTTGCGCTCAACCGCCCATCAGACCCTTTTCAATGCGGGAGTTACCCGGGACATTCCTATTGACCTGACCAATGCACTAGCGCAGATATACAACATTCAGTCCATTATTCAGCGATTTGACGATGCTATTATAGCTTCGATGGCTCATAATCATCAGCTGGTATCCTTCGAAAGTATTTTCTTTTTCTTTGGAAGTTATATAGAGTTAATCCCTGAAGTCATGGCCTGGTATCAGATATATGGCAAAAGGTATCTGGAAAAGTATGGTTACGATCTTGACATTGAGGATGAGACACTCGGAAAAATTGTAGGTCACTATGGAAGTTTTATCAACTAATCCCAATCGGTTTATAGAGGTACAACAAATAAACACGAATCTACTCCTAAACCCTGAAAGACATCAACACTATGCTGTCCTTCAAATCCTGCTTTAACCTTCGCGAAGATTGATTCCTACCCTATCTTCACCACCCAGGTGATGCAGCTCAGAAAATCTGCCATTTTGATTGTTTTAGTTCACCTTATACATTGTAATTATTTATATCTATAAATTCGCACCTAACATTATCTCTTTTAATTAGGATTCCTAACTATATTTGCATCATCAATTTTTCACTAAAACTATTTAAAATGAAGATCTTATCAAATGCCGTTATTCAATCCTTAGAATTGAAAAAAGGTAATGCAAACTTCCTGGCGACCATAAAAGGGCTTGTCGGTAGCAATGTTCATGGCCGAACTACAAACTCCTTTTTAGCAAAAAAGGCCGCTAGCTTTAAAGGCAGATTTCTGAACCAAATTTGCGTTTTTACGCTCATTGTTTTTGGTCTGTTCAATGCGGGAAATATACTCGCCTGCGACAATTGCACCAGCTACAACAACGATGACTTTCAAATTAGAAAAGTACAGGTTACCCACCATCCCTATATCGCTGCGACCGTTTGGGAGATGGAGGTAAAAGGGCAGGCTGGCAACACCATACCAAGACCTGCAGGTCAGCTACACGGAGCACCTGTCTTGGGGTATGTATTTCCAACGACTCTGTGTCCAACCAGTGTAGGCTTTGACAAAACTGAAGGTATTTTGGCGCTGGCACTTGCTTCCCACCCTGATTTTGATGACACTCCACTATGGGATGAAAGTGGGGATGGAGATTACAACAATGACGGAGCAATATGGCATCCTCACTGGGTGGTTCTGGTTTCAGATGACAGAGTAGAAGGAGGATTCTCAGTAAAGGAATTCATGGCGGACGACCAATCTGTTGTACTTCCTCCAACCAATCCCGGAATGCCGATGTATATGGACTCCCCGGGATTCCAAATTGTCACCGACAGAAGAACCATAAGGGTGGTAGTTCCTGATTTCAGGATAAGAAACAATTTGGACTTTCAATACGATGGGGTCACCTGTTACATGGAAGTAAATACCGGCGGAGAAAGCTCACATGGTGGAGGAGAGATGCCCATGTTAGGTGTGTACTCGGTTTTCTCGGTTGGAAGTGGGGACCTCTCTCTACCCTATTCAGTCAGAAAGAAGAGGCGATAGTAAAAGCTTAAGCGGACCACATTATTTTGATCTAACTCTATTATTATCAGCTATTTTTAATTAAAACACTATTATAATATGAAAAGCTTATTTGCATTGTTATCTATCTCATTATTTATCTCTTGTATGAATAGTCAAAATCCACCAAATATTCCCATCGACAACAACACTCAGGTTGCAGTCTGGGACACCTATGTCACACGAAAGGATGGAAGAGTGATGCACTTTGATATTATTGTCCCCTCTGCACTTCAGGATACCTCTATCATTTTTTCTTACGGGAGAGATTATCTGAGGGAAAAAGGAGAAGAGGGACAACAACTTTCCGCCAAAGAATGCAGATTATGTCACGTTAGAAGGATTTGGCCACAATGGATGAATGACATTAAAACCAAAGGGTATTACATTCTGGAACTGGAGAATTGTGATTGAGAAATGTTCGTGGATATTTCCTAATGCCTCTAATCTCGGTGCGCAAGAATTCTTCTAAAATCATATTTCGGTTTTCAAGTGAAAGTGCGCTCGGTGGCTTAAGTCCTAAAAAAACTTTACTTTTCTTCGTGGCTTTACTTGATTTTGGGTTACAAAGTGTAAAGCAATTCCGGGACTTAAGCCACTACTTTCAATATTTGGTTAATATTTTTTTAGGTAGCTGAAAACCAAATGGAGTTTTGATCCTTTATAGAGGTAAACAAAATAGTTATGATAAAAAAGTTATTGAGCTCCACTCCCTCCGCTTTGCAAAGAAGTATCGCATTATTAATTGGACGTCTCGCTTTTGGTGGTATGATGTTAGCGCACGGTTGGCCAAAGCTGGCCGGATTTGCTGAGCGGTCTTCGGTTTTCCCTGATCCACTTGGGGTCGGTTCTGCCACTTCTCTTGCAATGGCTGTATTTGCAGAGTTTTTTTGCGCAATTTTAGTGATGCTCGGGTTGGGAACCAGGTTGGTACTTATTCCCCTTATCATCACCATGTTTGTAGCAGGTTTTATTCACCATGCCAACGACCCCTTTTCAATGATGGAGAAATCCCTGCTCTTCCTCAGCGGTTATATAGTGTTGTTTATTTTAGGGCCGGGAAAAATTTCGCTGGATTACATGCTTTTTGGAAAGAAATAATTGATAAGTACAATTATTGATATTTTCCACCTGTAATCCTGATTAGAAGTTTAAGCATCAAGAACTTAAATACTGGTTTGATGCTATGCCTTGTCCGAGGAAAATGGTCTTCAGTAATCATAACCGGAGTTTCTAATAAAAAACACCCTATTTGTCCTTCACATATTAAAAATAATCGTAATTTAGTGGCAATATTTGAAGCTGTCGGAATGTTATCCGGTAGTTTATTGGTTTACTAAATCTGGAACCGGAGGATGATACTAAGAATAGCATGGATTGCTTTATTTTGCACAGTGGGATTAAGCTGGACCGCAGCTCAGAAAACTGCTTTGTTTACGGACTCTGACAGGCATTTTAAAAAGGGAATGGAGTACTATGAAAAAGGCCTTTTTGGTGCGGCCATTCATGAGTTCAGAATGGCCCTCAATCAGGAATTCCCCATTCATCGTGAACCTTCCTCGGTAGTGATCGCCAAGGCTCAATTGATGAAAGCCGCCTGTCTCATCAGAATGGGAATACCGGAAGGCGAACAAAAGATGGCATTGTTTCTCCGTCAAAACCCCAACAATCCTGTCGCAACTCTTGCCATAGCCGAAGTGGCCAACTACCATTACAATCTTGGAAACTACCAGGAGGCAATTCGTTTTTACAATAAAATCAGGCTTCACGATCTCCCAGCTGATATGCGGGCTGAAATTGCCTTCAAAACCGGATATTCTCATTTTGCACAGCAAGAATTTCAACCGGCTATGAATGCTTTTTCCACCATCATGGATGAGAGAACCATTTACTACTACCCTGCCAATTATTACCACGCCATGAGTGCATGGCATACCGGGCAGAGAGATATAGCCCTTGAAGGATTTCGCCGAGTGGAGAGCTCCGGATATTACGGCCGGTTGACTCCCTATTATGTTGGAGCTATTTATTTTTCGGAGAAAAATTTTGAGCGTGCTATAGAGTACCTGACCCCCTATGCAGAAAGCGAAGGAGTGCGTTACAGTGAGGACATTTATCTTATATTGGGCCAGTCCTGGTTTGAACAGCAAAACTACGAAAAAGCGGCAAAATTTCTCAGGCAAGCCATAAGAGGAGGGAAGCAATCGGATAGGGCACTTAGGTATCAGTTGGGCTTTTCTCTCTACCAAATTGGAGCATACGAAGACGCCATTTTGCACCTTCAATACTTGAGTACTGAGTCGGATGAAATGGGGCAGAACGCCAATTTTTATCTCGCAGAATGTTATTTGCGTACCGGTGACAAAGAATCTGCCAGAAATGCCTTTGCCAATGCCATCAGGATAGGGATAAATAAAGATATAGTTGAAGAAGCCCGCTTCAATTATGGCAAGCTAAGTGCAGAACTCAATTACGACCGGGAGGCGGTGAATTCACTGGTCCAAATCGAAGCCGGATCTATATATTTTGCCCAGGCTCAGGAAGTCCTGGCAGACGTATTGCTCAACAGCAGAGATTATGCCCGCTCTTTGGAAATCATTGAGAGCATTCAATCTCCCCCGCCGGCCATCAGGAGGGCCTATCAAAAAGTGGCCTTTCGAAGAGCGGTACAACTGATGAATGACAACGAACCGGATGAGGCCCGGGACCATTTTGAAAAATCCCTAACTCAGCCGCTGAACACCAATCTCAGGGCACAAGCTCTATTCTGGAAGGCGGAATTGTCTCACCGCGACCGGAATTACCAACAAAGCATAGACGAGCTCAATCAGTTTTTTACCATTGCCCCGGGGGCCGGTCAATTACCTGAAATGTCGAGCATTCCGATGGCCAATTATCTGCAGGGGTACAATTATTTGAAACTGGAGCGCTACGATGTGGCTCTTGGATTTTTTCAGGATGCCGTTTCTACCATTCGATTGAATACGGTCAATTTTACCAGCCCTTATATTAGAAATCTCGTATTGAGTGATGCAATGATGCGAGCGGGAGATTGCCTTTTTAAAAACAATCGTTACAATCAGGCACTTCGGTTTTACAACGACGCTATTGATATGGGGCATAGCGGTCACGATTACGCTATTTTCCAGAAGGCACTGATTATGGGCCTGACGGGAAAACCATTTGAAAAAATAGTTTTGCTGGAAGACTTAATTGCAGAGCAGCCGAAATCCTCCTTTGCGGATGATGCACTTATGCAATTGGCGGTAACTTTCCAGGAGCTCAACAGAGGCAACGAAGCCATACGATCCCTCGAGCGATTGATTTCAGAGTATGGTCAAACCTCCCTTCTGGTCAATCAGGCACACCTGAGGCTGGGACTGATCCACTACAACCAGGGAGACCTTCCAACAGCCCTTTACCACTACCAAAAGGTTTTTGAAAACAACCCGGATAAGCGCGAGGCGAGAGATGCCCTTGCAGCATTGGAAGAAATTTATGTAAACGACCTCGGAAAACCGGAGGATTATTTCTCTCTGGTGGAGAGGATCGGACTTTTTGATTTCTCCGACTTTGCGAGAGACTCTCTCACGTTCAGGGCTGCCGAATTGCAGTTTATGGATGGCAATTGCGAGCGCGCTATTCAATCATACACCACTTACATTCAGCAATTCCCAAGGGGTGCCTTTCTAGTGCAGGCTTACTATAACCGTGGAGAATGCTACTCCATACAAAGGCGGTGGGACAGGGCGCTCAACGATTATGAAACGGTTGTCAATAGAGGGCCGGGCACCTACTATTTGCGGGCTCTGGAAAAGGCAGCTGCCATTAGTTATCACCATGCAGAAGATTTCCAAAGGTCTTTTCAACTTTATCGTACGCTTGAAACAGCAGCGGGAACTGGAGAACAGCGATTTGAAGCTTCTTTGGGGGCGCTGAGAAGTGCTTACCGCTCGAGACATATAGATGGAGTTTTAGAAATGGGGAGCAAAGTGATCAACAATGAAAGAGCTGGTGGTGAGGATATTGCAACAGCTCAATTTTTTATGGGAAAGATAAAGTATGAATTGAAGCAATTCCAGGAAGCTCTGGAGCATTTCAACCGAGTTACCCGCAATACTGACAACATTTATGCCGCAGAGTCAAGGTATAGAATAGCCAGAATATATCTACTGCAAAATGAAATTGAGTTTGCTGGAGAACTTGCGCGCTCTGCTGTTCAGGAGAATTCCAATTATCCTTTCTGGGTGGCAAAATCTCTGATACTCCTCGCCGATATATTGGTCATGCAGGGTGATGAATTCAATGCGAGAGCTGCCCTTGCAGCAGTGGTTGAACACTTTGATGAAGATCCGGAAATTGTTGAAGAAGCCAAAACCAAACTTCAAAGATTGAAAGGAGATGATCCGAAAGAACAAAAGCCCAATGGTGGCTCACCGGAAGGAGGAATGCAAATGGAAGAACCCATTGATTAACCCCATAAAAGCAAATGAAATGAAGTCAATAAAATATATCTGGATACTTATTGCCCTTTACCCATTGCTCCTCACAGCCCAGCAGGAGGATCTGCCCTCTGAACAAATCGAAGTAATCAGGAGCTTTGATGCCCGCTTACTCGACGCTGAAAAACTGACGCTCAATCCCACTCAGGCAGGGATGGATACCACCAGACAGCTCAGCTATACTTACCGCTTAAATCCAAGGCCTTATGCGGTGACCTACAGTGAACCAGAAATCAGGCCCATAGCAATGAGGAAGGAATCCCTGCCCGATTTTTACAACGGATTTCTCAGGATGGGCTACGGTTTTCCAAATTCACCCCTGTTGGAAGCCGGATACCACATCAATGAGCGCAATAATCTCTCACTGGGTTTTACCGGTCGGCATTTATCCGCAAACAATAAAGATATAGTCAACCAAAAATTTAGGGAAACTCATGCAGCTGTATTTGGACAATATGTGATCAATCCCTACATCACCCTCTCTGCTGATGCAGCTCTGGATATTGATGACTATTACTACTACGCAATTAACTTTCTTGAGGACACCACCATCGATGAAAACGTGCTTAAGCGGTATACCAATCTCAGCGCTGAAGCCACTTTATTCAATTCAGTGCCAAATCGTCAGCAGATTGACTATTTCGGGAAGTTTAAGCTCAATAGGCTTTCGGACAACAGGGCATCCAGGGAGAACAACATCCTATTGCATTTTGGTGCTAAAAAATGGCTGGGAGAACAGCACCCTCTTTCCATTGAAGTTGGAACAGATTTCACCAACCTCAGGGACACTCTGGTGAGGGATCTCAATAACTTTTTTATAAAGCCTTCTTTCACCTATTACGGAGATAGGTTTTCGGCCATGGGAGGTGTAAACCTGAGTTCCAGTAAGGACGAGTTTTACTTTTTTCCTCTTGCGCGGATTGATTATCGAATAGCAGGACAAACTTTAATCGGATATGCAGGAGTAGAAGGTGATCTCTACAAAAATCACTACACCCACCTATCCTCTTACAATCCTTTCATCAATCATCGCCTGGATACCTTGGGGAACACTACGCGCCTCAATATTTACGCAGGTGCAAAAGGACTATACAGGCAGTTTGCCTATTCAGCGGAGCTCCGCTATCAGAATATTGAGCGGATGGCATTTTACCTGCCAAATTCCAGTTTAAAGTACCTCTTTGACCCGGTATTCGATGAGACCAGGGTCATTTCCCTTCAGGCATCACTTGAAGCGGAGGTTTACGATGGATTGCGGGTACAAACTGAGCTCAATGCCAATTTTTTCAACCAGAAAAATCTGGATGAGGCATGGCACATTCCCACTTTTATCTGGACCCTATCAGGGCTTTACAAAAGTGTGGATGACAGACTCCATCTGAGGTCTTCTCTTTTTGTAGAAAGTGGGGTCTACACACTCAATCAGGAGGGCGAATCCGAGAGGCTTAAGGGTTTACTGGACTTCAGCCTGGGTGCCGACTATTTTATTTCTGAAAATTTTGCCCTTTTCTTCAATGTCCAAAATCTGATCAACAACAAAAGACAACGTTGGGCCAACTATACCAGTCACGGTATAAATGCACACGCAGGTCTTTTCCTCAGGCTCTAAAGCTATTTGAAAATTAGAGCGGTTGGCTTATATTTTTTAACTTCGCAAGAAATAAGTGCTTAGATGAAGAAAATACTAATTGCAAACAGAGGGGAAATTGCTTCCAGAATTATGCGTACTGCCTCCAAAATGGGAATCAGAACAGTAGCAGTATTCAGCGGAGCGGATCGGAAGATGCCCTTTGTGAGGGAAGCAGATGAAGCCGTTTGTATTGGTCCTGCTCCCAGTAACCAATCCTACCTCGATATCGATAAAATAATCAAAGTAGCAAAGAGTAAAAAAGTTGATGCTATTCACCCAGGTTATGGTTTCCTCAGCGAAAATGCATCCTTTTCAGCTGCTGTACAAGAAGCCGGTTTTACATTTATTGGACCGGGTCCTGAAGCAATCGAAATGATGGGCGACAAACTCGCAGCCAGGGAAGTGGCAGAAAAAGCCGGAGTCCCTTTGGTGCCGGGAACAAAAAGTGCCGTAACAGACCCGGAAGAAGCGATGAAATTCGCAATTGAAATCGGTTTCCCTGTAATAATTAAAGCGGCTGCAGGTGGTGGTGGAAAGGGGATGAGAATAGTAAAGGAAAAAGGGGAATTTGCCTCTCAAATGAAAAGGGCCACCAGTGAGGCACTTAATGCCTTTGGGAATGGTGCGGTATTTGTTGAAAAGTACATCGAAAATCCCAAACATATTGAAATTCAAATATTGGCCGATAAGAATGGCAAAGCGATCAGTCTGCTAGAAAGGGAATGCTCCGTGCAAAGGCGCCATCAAAAGGTGATCGAGGAGGCGCCTAGCCCGATTGTTGACACTGAACTCAGACGTAGAATGGGAGATGACGCCGTCCGTCTGGCTGAAATCTGTGGCTATGAAAGTGCGGGTACAGTAGAATTCATTATGGATGAGGAAAAAAAATACTACTTTCTTGAAATGAACACCCGCCTACAAGTGGAACATCCAGTTACGGAACTCATCACAGGAATAGACCTCGTTGCCTGGCAAATTCGGATTGCAAGGGGTGAAATGTTAGACATGAAACAGCACGAAATAAAGCCCTTTGGTCACTCCATCGAACTGAGAGTTTATGCCGAAGACCCTACCAATGATTTTTTACCCTCTACAGGGACTCTCTCTCTCTACCAGCCACCGAAAGGAGAAAATATCCGAGTTGATGATGGGTATGAACAGGGTTTAGAGGTACCTGTTTACTACGACCCCATGTTATCTAAACTCATCGTCTGGGGAAAAAACAGGGATGAGGCAATCGCTCAAATGCTAAAGGCAATCAGTGAATACATGGTTGAAGGGGTGGCCACTACACTGCCCTTTGGAAAGTTTGCCATCGATCACCCCGCATTCAGAGATGGAACATTTACCACCAAATTTGTAGAGCAGTATTTCAGGCAGGAAAAACTAATTGAAGCAAATAAAAGTAGGGCATTCGCAGCTGCACTTATCGGTCTCCACCATTACACTAAGACAGTCAATACTTACCGACCGATCAAGCGAACCAATTAATTTTATAGCTTGCTTGTTGAAATTTTACTTCACTCCTGTGGGCCAAATTTTTGGATGTAGTGGCCTACATCAAGAAAATGGAAGGACCCAAGGACAGTATCTAAGAAAATTTTAATTGGGAAGGGCTGAAAGGATGCACATACGAAGTAAACTACTCAATTTTGGCTTTCCCTCCTTCATTAATTATTGATTGGCAACTACTTATGTAAAATAGAATCATTGAATTCAGATTTACAGTTCAGAGTAAATCAACTCAAGTCAGGAAGGAATGGCATTCTAATGAAAAAAATGTAGGGAGGATATCATTCGTCCAGTAGTTCGGGATTGTCAATCTTCACAGGCTTTCCCCACATCGTGACTGAAACCAGGTCCGGGGAAGGCAATATACGAAAGCCTATGCGGAGCCCTTCCGCTTTAAATGGATCGGGAAGATTGACCGGTTCGTAATTCTGTCCGTCATCACCCTCAATACCCCAGGAGTCAATCCCAAATGGCAACAATATTATTCTACCGGTAACTATTTTGCTCATCAGTGGGAGGTACTTGATTCCTTTAGCAATCCTTCAAGGGATTCTATCAGGCGAGACTGCCGATTGATGATCTCCTTTTGCTGATTGATTTGCTCTTGAAGAGAACTGTATCTCGAACGCCCCTGAAAAAACTGCGAAATTCTGGTCTTTACATGCCAAATCTCTTTTACCTCAGAGAGGGGGACATCATAGGGATTAAAATAAGGATTATCTGAAATCAATTTCAAGCTTCCATTGGTTAATATATTGTTCTCAATGCGCTTGACCAATACGTCATCTACTGTCACCACCACATACACATGGCCCGACTTAATAGAATGCTTCCAGTATATGGGCTCTACAAAACTGCACACCACCTTGTCTCCATCTTCCAGTACGGGCTCCATACTGTCACCTGACACATCAAAAGATCGAAATGTGCCGCCCTTGTATTGGTAGTCAGGCAGTGAATAGACAGGTAACTCCTCCCTCATTGTCTGGGTAGACATTCCAGAAGCATAACCTGCCTGTGCAGGAACAGGTACATGCACAATGTTCTCCTTTCCGTGTTGGTCCACCATCAGTGTCACTACACGAAAATCCTGATCATTACCACTGCTAAAGGGGTCTCCCGTTCCCTCAAAGAGGAAAGCAGGACTCAGCTGATACTTTTCGATCGTCTTGAAAAGCAAGTCTATGGTCACATCCCGCCTGCCTTTCATCACCTCACTGAGTGATTGAGGCAGATAATCTACCGAAATGGCAAACTGTCTGAAGCTTCTGACTTTGCCCTCCTCTTTCAACTTCTTTATGCTTTCAATAAATCTCCTGGAGACCATGTGATTCATAACAATTAATTTTATAATGAATAACAGCGGCTAAATTAGTGAAAAACATATTACTGTAAACATATATTTAAAAAAATTTTCATATTATGAGTAACTTTTTTTAAAAGATGTAGAAAAATCAGGGGTTCTGGCTTGTAAATTATTTGAGGATATTTTCAAAAAATAATCACTAATCCGAATAAAAGTCACCCCGTTACGTTCTCGCAGGATTTGCCTAGCTCGAGTTGAGGGTAAAAGGATGAAAGTTTTTAACCCAACTTGGCCCACCCCCCCTCAAAAGCACTAATTTTTGGCCTTTTTTTGGGAT
>REEI01000061.1 GCA_007695145.1 Saprospirales bacterium
GTAGGGAGGAATCTTTAGTAAAAAATTCTGAAAGGGGCATCCGCTAATCTGTGTTTACTTTTTAAGATTGGCCCTCATTGACTTGTCTCGAGTGAAATTAACAAGGACTAAATGAGCTTTATTATTTAAGAGCCTAATACAATAGATTTAAACAGAAGGCAATTAATCTACCGGACCAATCGTCCATAGGTATCCATGCAGATTTAAGCCCTTGCCCATCGATACAGACTTTATGGAAATATAGTCTGTATGGTAAACAATCCATATAGTGGGTTTATTTTTCCAATAATTTAATAAACAAAACGAATGCCAATAGTCAGCATCTCGCTTGCTAAAGGCAATGTAAATGGTACTGTCTGAAGGCGATAAGCATTCGACTGCCAGACAAAAGTCGGTGTAAAGAAGTGCCAATCCATTAATCATAAGTCCTAATGCTAAAAAAAAAGGAACTTCTTGACTAAGTACCAAGATAAAAGTATGGGACCCGAAGACTGTTCCTACCCCCCCCAATCAACAAGTACAGAAATCTTCCGGCCTGGTAGGTCCATCCTTTTTCTGCGAGACCTAAAATAGCTTGCTTTGTCGGTATGGCATCATCTACCCCCCCCTCAATTTTTTCGAACTAGAAGGGAAGGGTTGGAAATATTCATTAATGGAGTATCAACCTCTCCTGGAACTGCTCACCTCTCCAATCCAGCAGGATGGTGTAAGGTCCTCTGGGCAAGTCTTCAAATCGAAGGATTTTGCCACTTTGGAATTCCCCTGACTTAATCAATTTGCCGTCGAGACTAAATAGATAAAAGGTTCCTGTTTCATTTGAAAGATTGCCATTACCTTCTATTTTTACTGATCCTGAACTGGGATTTGGAAAAATTCTGATACTTTCCCCCGTTTGAATGGAGGGTATAGAGGAAACCAAATCACCAAACACTGCTATATTGTCATAGCGGTTGTTCCCATTTCCCTGATCGGTATTGCCCTCATAGGTGATGCGAATAGCAAAATTGGGGTTGTCATTGGCTCCTTCAACTCCTGTGAGATCGATGGTTTGAGTGGCATACTCTTCCGGAATATCAACACTAACCGGGTAGAGGTCCACATTTTGAAAATTAGTGCCGTCTATGGAGTACTCAAAATGATTGATCAGCATTCCCTGTCCACTTCGGTATACATCGAAGACAAGTGAGATGTTTTTTGCACCCGTCGTCGGAATTTCAATGATCAATGCCCGCCCTTCTGAACGGTTGCGAACTCTCAGCGCAGCCCCGGCGGGTTGACCCAACTGAACATTTAATATGCTCCCATTGACATAATCGTCCATATAGCCAATGGTCATATCAGGATTTTCGACATAGTCCGGAAGAAAGTCGTAGTAAATTACCGGCCTCGAATCTTCAATAATGGTATAATCCGCATCCACCAAATCAATAGTGCCTACCGGTATTCCATTGAAATGCCAATAGTGGAGTAGGGTTCCGGGAATCTGGTTCAACTCTATTTTTATGGATGTATCGCTCTCTATAAGTACCTCCCGAAAATAGGGAAGGAAGCCCGATTTCGAAGCCTTTAAATCATATTTGTCTGCTGTTATACTAAAACCTGCTATCCCGGAAGCATTGGTGTGCTGAGCTTCTCCTCCAAGTATTAGTTCGACATCCTCCAGGGGCTGAGTCCCGTCAGTGACCAGCACCTCAAGCTCGTAAATTTGAAGCACAGTCAGTAGACTCGAATCTTCAAAGCCTCCATCTTCTGTGGTGACCACAATGTGTGTACTCCCTGCTCGCAATCCGTCGGCCCGCCCGGATTCGTCGATAACAGCAACCTCTTCATTCAGAGACCTCCAACTGACATTTTGATTGTTCGCATTCAACGGTAAAATGGTTGCACTGAATTCAAATTCAGATCCCACCACTATCCTCACGTCCTTCTCATTGATGACAACCCCTTCCACCACTGCGTCCTTAGGAGTGGCTTCCAGCACAATATTATCAAAGCGATTGTTGCCATTGTCTGCGGTATTCTGATCGAGAAAACGGATCAGTACTCCAAAATTGGGATTGTCATTCACTTCGGGTATACTGCTAAAATCAAAGGCGGCCAATTGATAAGAGGTGGCCACTTCAAAAGTATCGCCAAAAGGAGTAAAGTTTTCGCCATCGGTGGTATAGTAGAGTACTTGCTTCAACATTCCCTGTCCCGACCTTTCGGTTGCATAGCTCAATAGAAGGTCCTCAAAACCTTCAGAATTCAGAGATATGAACAATTCTCCATTAAGTGAGGGGTTCCTCGGCCTTATGCCTCTGCCCGCCTCGTAATTGTTGCGCGCATTGATTGCACTCCCCCCCACATCATCCATGATTCCGATATCATCACCATTTGGATCTATTTTTCGGTACAATAAGTAGGAGGGATGCAGTCCGTTGAAGTAATCAGCAAAAACGGTGTCCAGTACACCGGATACATTGTTGAGGTGCCAATAGTGAACTATGGCTGTTTCAAACAAGGGGTCGCCTACCAGCAAGATATTGTCAAAGCGGTTGTTGCCATTGTCTGCTGTGTTTTGTTCCAAAAATCTAATTTTCAGAGAAAAGTCTGGATTGTTATCGGCTCCGGGCAGACTTGAGAAATCTAACTCCACTAAATGATAATCCGTTTCAATATCTATAGTGTCTCCAAATGGGAAAAAATTCTCTCCATCTGTGGAGACATAAAACACCTGTTTCAGCATTCCCTGTCCCGATCGCTCGGTGGCATAGGAGAGCTGCAAATTTTCAAAGCCTTCCGAATTGAGTTGGATGTATAGCTCCCCATTGAAAGATGGGTTTCTCGGGCGTATTCCACGACCGGCTTCAAATCCCGGTTGAGCGTTGATGTTTGAGCCTCCAACATCGTCCATGATCCCTATTTCAGGTCCATTGGGATCTATTTTTTGATAGACTAAAACAGGTGCTTCTCCTCCGGAAAAAACATCTGCAGGTACCTCATCCTGGATTCCGGATGCGGCATTGAAGTGCCAATAGTGGATCATTTCCTGAGAGAATGACTGAAAACTAAGGCTTAGAAAAAGTCCAATGACAGGTAAAATTCTTAATTTCATAGATTTTCGGTTTTTCATTCAATAATTGACTTAAGGTTTGAACTCATTAGTAAGATCGGATATTTTTCTAAAATCAGCTTTAATTTAAAGTTGCCGTATGGCTGCTAAAAATGCCCTGGTTTTATTGCATCATCAAGTAATGTGACCTGTTTAAAATACCTTCATTTAAGAGCATCTAATTTAATCAGCTTGCGCATTTACCATTGAATGAAAAAGGCTAGGTATTAAGAGTCAGTTGGTCGATTGCTGGAGACAAGGTTAGTGGATGATAGTCAGGTGATGGTAAACCATAGAATCTAAAGCAGTCATTCACCATATTTTCCTTAGCAGTATTTGACCAGTCAGTGCTTTGGTTTGTGACCCTAAACCATTATTTCATCGGCCTAGAAGGATTGGGCATTAATAAAAAGGGCTATCCCTACATTTGCCCGGAGTATGCAAGGAGGTTTCTTCATGGAAGGTCAGGTCGCTAAAGAAATGGTGGCCTGTAATGACTTCTGATCTGCACTATATTTGGTTATTTATATATATGAAATTAGGCATGTATTGAAAGCCCTATTTCCGACCAAAATCAGCCGGGATTTCTCCCCAAACTTTAGTAGGCCATTTGATGATGCGGTTTTGGAATTCGTGGGTCTTTAACCATTTTTCAGCCCTTGAGATCAATTCAAATAACTTTTCATTCTTCCTGCTCCGTTTCAGTTTAGTATTGCACTTTTTTCGCTGAACCCATCCAATTGCTATTTTGGAGTCGCTGTAAATTGAGGTTTGCTCCATATTGTGTTTGTGCAGAAATGCAAGCCCATGCACCAGCGCCAGAAATTCCCCCACATTTGCTGTACCCTCTTCAAAAGGACCCATCCGAAACAATTCGTCTCCGTTGTCCGCCCACACCCCACGGTACTCCATGATTCCCGGATTGCCCGAAGAGGCCGCATCCACTGCAATTGAGGCCGGTTCAGGATTGGGCTTTTCAAGAGATTTTTTTGGCCGCCCTTTGCTCATAAACTCCTTTGGGCCACTGAAATAGGCATCTTCTGCTTCTTCTCTGGTTGGAAAAGACTTGTACTTGGCTCCGCGAAAATTGGTCACCTGCGCTTTACAGTCCTCCCACGATTCATAAATACCCGGTTCATGCCCCTCCCATACTACATAAAATTTGGGTTTCTTTTTTTTCTTACTGCCCATGGTCTGTTTCTAAAAACATATTATGATAATAAATAATTTGTAAATATCTTTGTGACAAAATTCTAATGATGAAAACCAACAACCTTAAGTCAGAATTAAAGTCCCTGGTTGACAATCTCTACCCAAAGATGGTAGATTTTCGGAGACATTTGCATATGAATCCGGAACTTTCCTTTGAGGAAAAAGAGACCATGGCTTTTATTTCGTCTGCATTGAAGGAAGAGGGGATTTTCCATGAAACATCGATAGGTGGCTTTGGGATAGTGGCAACCTTAGAAGGAACCGGAGCCGGACCTTGTGTCTTGTTGAGGGCCGATATGGACGCCTTGCCAATTCAGGAAGAAAATGATGTTTCGTATAAATCCCAAAATCCCGGTGTGATGCATGCTTGTGGCCACGATGTCCATTCTTCCTGCCTGCTCGGCGCTCTAATTATGCTCAACAGGACCAAAAAACTGTGGAATGGGTCCATTGTTGGAGTCTTTCAACCCGCAGAGGAAAAAACCCCGGGAGGAGCAAAGGCAATGCTCGAAGCGGGTCTCATTCAAAAATACCAACCCGAAATTGCCATTGGCCAACATGTGCATCCTCCACTCGAAGCGGGAAAGGTAGCCTTTATCGAAGGTCAATCAATGGCATCCGCAGATGAGATATATCTGACTGTCAAAGGACGGGGTGGGCACGCTGCACTTGTGAAGGATTGCATCGATCCAATACCTATAGCAGCTCAAATTGTGCAGGCATTGCAGCAGATTGTTTCGCGCAAAGCGGACCCTTTTATGCCTACAGTTTTATCCATCGGAAAAATTGAAAGCACAGGAGGCTCCTTTAACGTGATTCCCTCCGAGGTGAAAATGGCGGGAACCATAAGGACTTTTGATGAATCCTGGCGATCTGAAATACATGAATACATTGAAAAAATTTGTCATGGAATCGCTGTTAGCAATGGCGGTGCATGTGATGTAAATATATTAAAGGGATATCCTGCTCTTTACAACGATCCCGAAGTGACGAGAAGGAGCAGACAGGCAGCTGTGGACCTTCTCGGGGCCGAAAATGTGGTCGATATGGATCCAAGAATGACAGCAGAGGACTTCTCCTATTTTGCGAGGGAAATGCCGGCCTGCTTTTTCCGATTGGGTACCGGCAATCGCGAAAAGGGAATTGTAGCACCTATCCACACGCCGAGATTCGATATTGACGAGGATGCCCTCCTTACAGGCAGTTTACTGATGGCATGGATAGGGGCAAATCAATAAATATTAAAAAAAATTGTAATATTATTTGCACTGAATAGTAAGGTAGTTTATATTTGCATAAAATTTAATATGTATGGCTGCTAAAGTATTGATAGTTGACGACGAGAAGAGCATCAGGAGGACCCTTAGAGAGATACTCGAATACGAAAAGTACGAGGTGGATGAAGCTGCTGACGGTATGGAGTGCCTCGTAAAGGTAAAATCAGGTAAGTACGATGTGATCATCCTGGATATAAAAATGCCGAATTTGGATGGCACAGAAACGCTGGAGCGATTGCAGATACTCGCTCCTGATATTCCGGTTCTGATGATTTCAGGTCACGCTACCATCGATACTGCTGTGGAGGCTGTAAAAAAGGGTGCATTTGACTTTATTTCCAAACCACCTGACTTGAACAGGCTGTTAATCACCCTGAGGAATGCACTGGATCACTCGCATCTCGTGACTGAAAAGAAAATACTCAAGAAAAAAATATGCAAATCCAATGTGCAGGAAATCATTGGTGGGTCACCGGCGATTGCACAAATCAAAGACACCATAGAGCGAGTGGCTCCTACCGATGCCAGAGTCCTGGTGACGGGCCCAAATGGAACCGGAAAGGAATTGGTTGCCAGGTGGCTGCATGAAAAAAGCCCGCGAAGAGAATCTTCGCTCATTGAGGTAAATTGTGCAGCCATTCCCTCAGAGTTGATTGAGAGCGAGCTTTTTGGTCACGAAAAGGGATCATTTACCTCAGCCGTAAAACAGCGTATAGGGAAATTTGAGCAAGCCAATGGGGGTACCTTATTCCTGGATGAAATAGGCGACATGAGTTTGTCCGCTCAGGCAAAAGTATTGAGGGCTCTACAGGAAAACTATATAGTGCGTGTAGGTGGGGATAAGGCCATAAAGGTGGACGTGAGAGTCATAGCGGCCACCAATAAGGATCTGCGAAAAGAAATAGAGGAGGGTCGCTTTAGAGAGGACCTCTATCACAGATTGGCTGTAATTATTGTATCAGTGCCACCTTTGAACGAGCGGAAGGAGGACATTCCACTCCTGGTCGATCATTTTAGCCGGGCAATTTGTGAGGAGTACGGAGTTCCCCAGAAAAAATTTGAGGCCAAATGTCTTTCAGCGCTTGAAGAATTCAACTGGACAGGAAATATACGAGAACTTCGTAATGTCGTGGAGCGCTTGATCATACTCAGTGGAAAAGTGGTTACTGTTTCAGATTTTCAAGAGTACGTTTATCCGCCAAGTACCAGGAAAAGCCGGATTTCTGAGTTGCTTTCCAGTTTTGATGATCTCGATTCGCTAAAGCATTACATCGACAAGGAATATAAGAGGTTTAAAGAAGAGAAGTATTGATCCCTTTTCTTGCTTTTCTGTAATTATCTCCTCCTGGGTACTCGCTATTTACAAGAACCACTGAGTAGTCATAAGCATTGATTGGTGGTGCTTTCCAATCCCTTGCTAACAACCTTTTGGCCATTAGTTTGCTACTTTTTAGTCCCTTAATCCTGGAGGATGCGACTTCAAAGTAAGGAGATGTTTGCTATTTTTTCTTAATTGTTGATAGCTTCCTGAGCAGGAGTCCAATTCCAACTTTTCCACTAATAAATTTGTGTTAAGCAACCCACTGCATTTCGCTGGTAGCTGATTTCATAAGTCTTAAAA
Organism: Saprospirales bacterium; assembly: GCA_007695145.1. Lineage (GTDB taxonomy): Bacteria > Bacteroidota > Bacteroidia > Chitinophagales > Saprospiraceae > PWJY01. The sequence goes on from REEI01000061.1 coordinate 7,205, forward strand.
CTCCATAAACCTGCAGTTGTCATTCCGGCCAAATAATACCACCGCCTACGATTATGAACTAAAAACTGCCGAAGGCTAGTGGCTGTAATGGACTACATTAACATCATCTGGGATTTCAAGGGAAAAATTTTAGTATTTCAACCTTTTTTCATCAATGAGTCCACTCCGAAAACCCTTTTGTACATGAAAATGAGCGAAAAGTTCAAGATTGAGAAAGAGGGAAAAATATTCCGCAGGCGTAGCCATAGCTACGTTGAGGAAAGATTTTGCCCGATGACGAAGATATTGGATTTTGCAGCCATTTGTAATAAAAAGAGGTTTTCGGAGTGGACTCATCAATTATCACTTCGCAGAATATTGAAAAACCTTACTTCATATTTAAAATTGATCAATTTTCTATCTTTGGTGTTCTTTTGGGGTTGAATTCCGAAATCGGGTACTTTCGAAAAACAATATCCTTTTGGACTGACCTGCAATACAACAACCTAAAAAAAACTTGAAAATATGCAAAAGCAACAACAGAGGAAGTGGAGTGAAATAAAGGGGGAAAACGCCTGGACCATGTTTAAGGTGATGTCGGAGTTTGTCGAGGGATTTGAAAGATTGAATCAAATCGGGCCCTGCATTTCAATTTTTGGTTCTGCCAGAACCAAGGCCAACCATCCCGAATACACAAAAGCAGTAGAAATTGCCCGGAGATTAATAGATGAAGGTTATGGAATCATTACCGGGGGAGGTCCAGGAATAATGGAAGCCGGGAACAAGGGAGCTACCTTGCAGAATGGTGTTTCCGTTGGTTTGAATATAGACCTGCCCTTTGAACAGGGCAATAATTCCTTTATCGATCCGGACAAAAACCTAAATCACAGGTACTTTTTTGTAAGAAAGGTGATGTTTGTAAAATACGCTCAGGGATTTGTGGTAATGCCAGGTGGATTTGGAACCCTGGACGAACTCTTCGAAGTGCTCACCCTCATCCAAACCAATAAAATCACACCGGTCCCTGTCATTCTTTTTGGAAAAGATTACTGGCGTGGTCTTGTGGACTGGATTGTGAATACGCTTGTCGACCAGGGAAAGGTCTCAGAGGTAGACCTCAACCTCTTTTTACTGACTGATAGTGTGGATGAGACTATTGAATATATCAATACCTTTTACTCCGGCGAAAAGTCAAAGGATCTCAAACCCAATTACGAGTTGGAATAAGTTCGTTTTTCAACAAAAGTGGTTCTAATTTTTGGGGATGATTGCTGCAAGAGGTTTTGTTCAAATGGGGTCAATTGCAAAGTCTCTTTTAATCCCTCCAACCTTACTATCTGTCTTTAAGCGCCCTTTTTAATGTGATGGTCAAAGTCCATTGGCCTTGCCCTATCCAACAATTTGATTGGGACCATCCACGAGTGATGATCTAATTGGTCCTGTTCTCTCCAGATATTCAATTTTCTTGCCATTTCCTGCCAAAAAATCCGTCCTATACTGTCATAATGACCGATTTTCTTGTTTTTTCATCATTGGAAGTAAATTTGCAATGGTCTGAGTGAATAAAAAATTGAACAATGACATTCGAAAATTTCACCATAAAATCTCAGGAGGCCATCCTAAAGGCTCAGCAGATTGCCCAGGGTTTCAATCAGCAAACGGTTGATACACCACACCTCATAAAGGGGATAATTGAGGAGGGAGACGACGTTGTTTCTTTTCTATTTGGAAAGATGGGACTCAATTATCCGGGAGTAAAGACCAGGCTTGATGAAGCCATAAAGTCCTATCCCATTGTAGATGGAACGGATAAACAGTACCTCACCAATGATGCCAATCAGGCCCTCAATAGAGCAGGCAAGTTGCTGAAGGAATTTGGAGATGAATACATTTCCCTTGAGTTGATTCTTCTAAGCATACTGCAAGGTAGCGATAAGGGTTCTAAGATATTAAAGGAAGCCGGAGCGACTGAAAAGACCTTGAGAGCTGCTATTGAGGAGTTGCGGAAGGGTAGCCGAGTCAAAGATCAACAAGCTGACAATCAATACAATGCCCTGAGTAAGTATGCTATAAACCTAAATGAGCAAGCTGAAAGCGGAAAGTTGGATCCCATAATTGGAAGAGACGAGGAGATACGCAGAGTTATGCACATTCTGAGCAGAAGAAAAAAGAACAATCCCATACTAATAGGTGATGCAGGAGTTGGAAAAACTGCCATAGTTGAGGGAATAGCATGGAGGATCGTAAAGGGAGATATACCTGAAAACCTCGGTAATAAAGAAATTTTTACCCTGGATCTGGCCTCGCTAATAGCGGGGGCAAAGTACAAAGGCGAATTTGAAGAAAGACTCAAGGCGGTCATAAAGGAGGTGACCTCCTCAGATGGCAGAATTATACTATTTATTGATGAAATTCACACTTTAATTGGCGCCGGAGGGGGAGGGGGTGCAATGGACGCTGCCAATATTCTAAAACCGGCATTAGCAAGAGGCGAATTGCGCACTATCGGTGCTACCACCCTGGATGAATACCAAAAATACTTCGAGAGTGACAAAGCACTAGAGCGTCGCTTCCAAAAAGTGGTCATTGGACAGCCCACCGTTGAGGATACCATTACCATATTGAGAGGCCTGCAGGAGAGGTATGAGGTTTACCACAAGATTGAGATTCTGGACGAAGCTCTTATCGCGGCCGCGGAGTTGTCCGATCGCTACATTACCGATCGGGCTCTACCGGATAAGGCTATTGATCTGATTGATGAAGCAGCTGCTAAATTGAGACTGGAGCTGGATTCTGTGCCGGAGATCATCGATGAATGGGATCGAAAGGTGCGACAATTAGAGATAGAAAAAGAGCATTTTAAACGAGAGAAGAATAAGCGCCAAATCGATTCCATCAATCAACAGATTGCCAATGCGCGGGAGAAGCTGGACGAGCTGAAGGCTGGATGGAAAAATGAAAAAGAGATAGTCGATACCATTCAGGGAATAAGAAAGGATATCGAGGAGTTGGAATTGACAGCTCAGAAGGCTGAAAGGGACAGTAATTATGAATTGGTGGCCAAAATTCGCTACGGTGAATTGAAGGAAAAGGAAGCCATGCTCAGGGTGGCTGAGGAAAAATTGCACGCCCTTCCTGAAGATCGCCGATTTACCAAGGACGAAGTGACTTCGGGAGATATTGCAGAGGTGGTCTCCAGATGGACGGGTATTCCACTGAGAAAAATGCTGCAATCCGAAAAGGAGAAATTGCTCTCCATGGAAGATGAGATCAATAAGCGATTGATTGGTCAGGATGAGGCGGTTAAAGCTGTGGCCGACGCAGTGAGAAGGAGCCGGGCCGGCCTTCAGGATGCCAATAAACCTATAGGGTCATTCATCTTCCTGGGCCCAACCGGCGTGGGAAAAACTGAATTGGCAAAGTCCCTTGCTTATGTTCTCTTTGATGATGAAAAAGCAGTAATCCGCCTTGACATGAGCGAGTATCAGGAGCGACATGCTGTATCGAGATTAGTTGGTGCACCTCCCGGTTATGTCGGATACGACGAGGGAGGACAATTGACAGAGGCCGTTAGAAGAAAGCCCTACAGCATTGTACTTCTGGATGAAATAGAAAAGGCGCATCCGGATACCTTTAATATACTGCTGCAGGTTCTTGATGATGGAAGGCTTACAGACAATAAGGGAAGGGTGGCAGATTTTAAAAATACCATTATCATCATGACCTCCAATCTGGGATCAGACATCATTCTGGACAACTTCGAGGATCTCGCTGAGGCCGAAGATAAGCACCGGGATGATATCATCGAGACCACTCGTCTTGAGGTTTTTGAGTTGCTTAAAAAACACCTTAGACCTGAATTCCTTAACAGAATTGATGAGCGGATTATGTTTCTGCCCCTCACACGACACGAGATTGAGCAGATTTTCCACCTGTTGCTCGACAAGGTGAGGGCCAGCCTCAAGAAGCAAGGTCTGTCTATTGAAGTAAGCAAAAAAGCGGCTACTGTTTTAGCTGACCTTGGATTTGATCCTCAATATGGTGCCCGCCCCATGAAGAGGGTGTTGCAGAAGGAATTGGTCAATGAGCTTTCACGCCATATCCTTGCCGGCGATTTCGCCACCGGTGACACAGTCTATGTAGATGCAGGACATCTTGGACTAAAGTTCTCCTCTCAGCCCGGGGAACAATGGGAGCCTGCCGTTGTTGACGAAAGCGTTTATAAAGGGTTCTCTAATGACCCTCCGGTAGAGTTGAATTAACGAACCGGATTGCCTGGGTTTAGTTGAGCACATGGCGCCACTTTTAGATAAGTACCAATTGTTTTCAGCAATTCAAAGTTGGTAGGGCTGCACCCGTAGGTTTACCCCCCCCTCTCGAAATGGTCGATCATTTTTGGTAGCTTTCTTGTGGTTAACGAATATTAATGTGAAGCCTACTAAAAAGTTTCTTTTGCCCTGCTTCTCTATTGCAAAGAGACAGGGCTTTTTTGATCCGATATTTTTATCTATATTTGATCAAATCAAGTTTGTAGATGAAAGAAAATTCAACTGGGAAAGACTTAAAGGAGGTGGCAAGTGAGTTGATTGGGGTTAAGGACAATCAGATATTTTACACCATAAGAGGATTGACATTGCGCCCTGGAAGGGTAATAGAATCTTATCTGGAGGGTAGTCGAAAACCATTGATTTCCCCGGTAATTTACTTCTTTGGCCTTCTGACTCTCGAGTATATTGTTACATCCCTTTCAGGTTATCGGGATTTTTATTTGGAGAGCCAGCTCCTTCAAGTTCAGGAAGCTTTTGGAAAGCATGAATCTCTTTCTGAGGGAGATGTACAAATTATGATTGACAAAATGGGGGGATTCTTACAATTTTTGGTGAGCGAGATGGGTCAGAAGCTTTTGATGTTACCTGTAGCACTGCTCTTAGTATCACTTGTTTATATAAACCAGAACAAAGGATTCAAAGGCAACTCATGGTTGGCACTCTATGCCTTCGGACATATGAAATTACTCACCATTCCGATTACCTTCTTGTGGTTGGCAGGAATGCCTCTTTTTTATATAGGACTCGGAAGTTTTTTAGTGAGTATTTTGTATTGGGTATACGCTACCAAAGATTTTTATAGGTTTTCTCTCAAGCGGGCTGTTTTAATGGGGCTTCTTTTTTACCTTGTTTATTTTCTAATCTTTACTGTCATCGGTGGAATTGCAGGAGCATACATCGGATTTACTTCTGTATTTGAAGCAGGGAATTAAGACTTTTGAATTAGGCTATTTGGGAATATAGATCAAAAAGTCTTGGTTGTCTTCAATCCAGACAAGTGAAAGAGGGCCAATCTTAATGAGTAAAGGTGAAATAGGACAGTGGTTGATTAACGAACACCGATTAACGAACGCCCATTTGTGAACTACTTAAACATTAAATGTATGATTAGCTATGATTTGTAGGAAAGATTAATTGGTAAAAATGTAAAATCGTTAATCGGTGTTCCTTGTTCGTAAATCAAGATTGTCCATTAGTGCTGGGATTATTATTTTCGAATTAGGCTAATAAATAATAAGCTTGAATGATGATGGTTATCAAAGCAATCAATTGAATAATGGAAGCAAAATTTAAGAGACATAACATTTTCGAATTTCAATAGCCCTTTCCCGGCCTTCAAGGATTTGGCGTTAAG
>REEI01000055.1 GCA_007695145.1 Saprospirales bacterium
AGTCGATGATGGCCTCGCATTCCTCTTTAGGGAGGTGTTCTGCCATGGAGGTTTTTCTTGAATACAAATAGGGTGGCATATCGCAGATAAGTGAATAGCTGTGATTATCTACATTGTAAAATGCCCCTTTATTGTCTCCAAATAGGGGGTGTTGTCTCGTTACAAAAACAGAGTTGCAGACCGGAGAGCCCGTTAAAGAATGGGTCCAATATTCCGGCCATTCTGGTATGGGGTATGGGAAAATTCTTGTACTGTTATTTGGATTTACAGTATCCAATTGATAAATTCCCTGGGTAGTTCCAGGGGTATTACTAGGTGAAAACATCACTTCCTGGTATAAAACTCCTATATCACTGGAATGAGTGCCAATAAGAGTACTATGTCCCAAGAATGTAAATTCTTCGGAATCCATGTCAAATTTCCAAAATGATTGAAAATTTTTAGAATATAAGGTATTATTGAGGCAGGCTATTGGATGCAGGCGAGGATATCCGTTTTGATAATGCAAAAACACGGCATCAGTAACGTACTCAAATTCCCCGGTGTCCGGGTCAAATATATATAAAATGCCAGCTGAAGGTGAATTCCACATTCCCAGGGTATAAAGTTCACCCGTGGAACAAAATCCAATTCCAGAAATCATTTTTTCTTGTTGATCGCCAAAATCCTCAATTATTGAGCACTCACCGTTTTCATAATTTATTAGTAGTTTAGCAAATGCTTCAAAACCAGGGCCATTTAGTTCATGTAAACTAGCGAACACTTCAAAGGATTGCGATTTACCCGGTAGAGAAATGCAGAAGAATACAAAGACTATGGTTGAAATCCTCACCATGCTGTTAAGTTTTAATTGCATTGGTCGGGAATACAATTTCCACTCACTTCAATTATTGCAAATTCGCTAAACTCTAAATCGATTGGAATTACAACAGGAGGCCCTGAAGCTTGCTGACATTCAATCTCGACTGAAATAACGGAAGGATTCGGGTTTCGGATAATAAAAGCTTCATCCTGAGGAATACAAAGCAACAAAGTATCACCAGTACTAAAATTGCCAATTAACTTGAGCCCATCGATTGGTGGACAAGTGAAAATTCCGCCAAAATTGCATTGAGGATTTAAAGTAGTGCATCCAAGAAAATCGCCGCAAAATCTTAATTCAGCATCCATTGCATCAATAATTTTTACCTCACAACAACAATGTGTCATAGTCGGGCAGTCCTCACACCTATCGATACAGCGTTCCTGAGCTTCCACAGTTGTATTGGGAAGTACGACCTCCTCAATAACTTGCTCTTTTTGACAACTCACCATAAGCATCGCAAAGCAAAGTAATGCAATGTAATGTAATTGATTTTTCATGGTTTGAAGTTTTTTGTGAAAAAAAAATAGCAATTGTGGCAAATATAGGAAATGGGAAAGACTTTTGCAAGAAAATGGGAGGAAAATTTTGAAAAGTGGGAAATGTTTATAGTTGACTTTAATTAGACATGGGGGATTAGCCATAAACAGTCCATAGGAATGGTACTTTCAACCCCCTTTAAATAACTTATTGCGGTTTCGATTTATCCCAGCTTCAACTTTGGATTTAGGATTTATTCAGGGTAAATCACCTCAAACCCTTTGGTCCCATCTCAATGTCAGCCGATCCTTCTTTTTGCTGTGGGCTTTTTCCACAAACCGCTGGTCAGCCCTCAGCCCTACAACCCACACAACTGCGCCTCGGGAGCATAGAACCAGGGTGTTTTCTTTTTTTCTTTTACCGAGTTTTAAGTCCGTTAGAAACTGTTTTATTTTCTTTCGGTTGCCCCTCATTCCCGCAGGATGGAAATAATCACCCGGTCGCCATTTTCTGAGTTCCATTGGATAATTCAGCTTGCTGCCGTCCAAAACAATTGACTGGTTATTTTTCTCATTCCCTTTATTTATGGAGAGGATGCCCAGAGGTGTTTTAATTTTGCTTTTATTTTCAGGAATTAGCATCGGTGTAAAATTCACTCTACCGGAAATTTTTTCTACGGATAATTTTTCTCCCGGTTCGAGCAGAAGCCGGAATTGACGGTCAGCAGAATACCACTCTTTTCCGGATTGTCTCCCCTTTAGAATGTCTTTGATGATCACGGCATTGATGGAGATATCCTTCAAAGCATAGTGTAGCATGGTCTTGGGAGCGATACTTTCTCTGATTTTTGCAAGGTCGAGTATGGTGATCCCTCCTTCGTCCCGAGTTGCTGAAATTAACTCACTTCCGGCCCAGAATTCAGTGATATTTTTAGCTTCGTGCATAATTTCCGCTGTTTGAATACAAGTATTGCCAAATCCTTTCCAGCGGGTTTCTATTAAAGGAATCAGTTCATTTCTGATAAAATTTCTGTTGTAATCTGATCTCCGATTACTGAGGTCTTCCCGCCATTGAAGATTCTTTTTTTCTGCCCATTGTTGAATTTCGTTTTTTTTAACAGTCAGAAAGGGACGTCTTATATTGCCGGGATTTGGGGCTATTCCTGAGAGCCCTCCCGGACCACTGCCCCGAAACAAATTCATTAAGAGCGTCTCTGTGCTATCATCACTATGGTGGGCGGTTAAGATATAATCCAGCCCCTCACTTTTGAGCAGGGAACTAAACCATTGATACCTAATCTTTCTGGCTTTTTCCTGGATAGCCTTCTCCTTATCAAGCCTTTCTGTTGCAACCAAAATATGACAATTAACCTCAAGTTGAGCTGAAAGATTTTTTACAAATTCTTCATCTGAATCAGATTCTTCTCCCCGGAGTCCATAATTTACATGGGCTATCTCGAATGGATATCCCTCCAATTTTAAAAAATGGCAAAGGGCTACAGAGTCCATACCGCCACTTACTGCTACCAACAATTTGTTTTCTTTTTCAAAAAGTGCCCTATTGCGGATAAATCGTTTTACCTTCTTTTTCATTGAACTGGAGTGGGTGGTGATTCAATTAGCGCATGATTCGCTGTCGGTTTAGCCAATTCTGAAATTGCCTTGCATTGTTGAGGTGAGCACTGAGAGTTTTTGAAAAAACATGGGTACCGCTATTGTCCGGTCTGGCACAAAAGTAATAGTATTCGTGCGAATCGGGATTTAGTACTGCTTCAATGGCGTGAATAGACGGGATATTTATTGGTCCGGGAGGCAGACCTGGATTTTTGTAGGTATTGTAAGGAGAGTCCACTTCGAGATCTCGTGTCAAAACTCGTCTTATTCCGGGATTGCCAAGTGCAAATACAACTGTTGGATCGGCCTGTAAAAGCCAGCCTGATTTGAGGCGATTGAGATACACTCCGGCTATGGTAGGCATTTCAGGGACATAGTTTGTTTCACTTTCAACTATGCTGGCTAAAATAATAACCTCCTCAGGGCTCAGGTTCAATTTTTCAGCTTTGGCTAGTCGGTCATTGGTTTGCCAAAATCTACTGTATTCCTTAAGTAACCTCTCAACCAACTCAATCGGACCAGTATTCCACCACATTTGATATGTATTGGGCAATATTCTCGTTTTCAATCCGGTCATATCAATCCCGAATTCAGTTTGCAACCTATCTGAAGTGAAAAACTCCATAATGGATGCCGAATCAGCTAGGATATTTCGGGCTGCTCTTTCTGCTATAAAGCCTAGGTCCCTTCCTGGAATAATGGTCACATTTACCGCATCCTGATTGCCCGACCGCAATTTGCCTATAATGTAGCGATTTGCCATCCCGTTTTGAAATAAGTATCTGCCCGGTCTTATGCTACTTTCTGTATAACCCATTCTCGAAGCCACCCACTCAAAAGAGTAAATATTTTTTAGGCAACTCCTTCCTTTAAACGCCTCAACCACGTCTTCAAAAGAACTTTCCGGATAGATGAAAATCTCACAGAATCCCTCAGGGGCTGTAAGGTTTGGACCTTTAATATATTGGTAATAGCGGTGTGCAATAAAGCCCGCTCCTATTAAAGTTGCCGCTGCAAAGACTGTAGCTGCAATGATGATTTTTCTCCTTTTGCTCATTTGTACCCCCTGATCAATAGCTTTCCTTGTCGTTTGGAAAATCTCTGTCACGTACATCCTGGATATACCTCCGGACTGCATCTTTCATGTCGTCGTAAAGTTGTAAATATCTCCTCAGGAAGCGCGGGTGAAATTCAGAGGTTATCCCAACCATATCGTGGGTGACCAAAACCTGACCATCTGTCAGTGGACCTGCTCCTATGCCGATGGTGGGTATATCTACCTCTTCACTTACTTTTCTAGCTAGATCAGCGGGAATTTTTTCAAGAACAATACTAAAACACCCCACTTCCGTTAGTAGCCTCGCGTCTTCTAAAAGTTTTTCTGCTTCAGCTTCCTGCCTGGCTCTCACTGTATAGGTTCCAAATTTATAAATGGATTGTGGCATTAATCCAAGATGTCCCATTACAGGGACGCCTGCAGAAAGAATCCTCTTTACTGACTCAATTACCTCGCTACCGCCTTCCAGCTTTACCCCATGGGCACCACTTTCCTTCATGATGCGAATAGCCGATGCAAGGGCCAAAGAGGAATTACCCTGATAGGTGCCAAAGGGGAGATCTACTACCACAAATGAACGGTTGACTCCTCTGACAACTGAGGAGGCATGGTATATCATCTGATCCAAGGTGATGGGAAGAGTCGTTTCGTGTCCTGCCATCACATTGGAGGCTGAATCACCTACAAGGATTACATCTATTCCGGCATCATCCAGGATTTTTGCCATTGAGAAATCATATGCGGTCAACATGGCAATTTTTTCCCCTGCCACTTTCATTTCATAAAGGGTTCGGGTGGTGACCCGCTTTACATTTTTTATTACAGACATTCAATCAGTTTGTTTATTTTGCCCCAAAGTTATGCTTTTGTATTGGAATGGACCCATTTTGCATAGCTCTCATTGACTTGAACGAGCCAGTGGATGATGCATGGAACCTCATAGGAATGGAGGTGTGCTATTTTTTCTCTAAAAGATTGAACCAGGCCTGGTCTGGTTTTGAAAATACCCACAATTTCAGCCTCCTTTTCGAAGGCCCCCTGCCAAATGTAGCAGCTTGTCACTGGTATTGTATTCATACAGGCTGCCAACCCTTCCTTTATCATCACTTGCCCCGTCTTTTCCGCTTCCTCTCTATTGGGGTAGGTTACATAAAGCATGGCAATTTGATTGTTACTCATCTCCTTCATTTTTTTTAAAAAATACTATTTATTTTGATTTGCCCAATGGTTTACTCAAATCTGTTAAACAACGATTGCCGGTCAATCATTACATTTGCAGTTCTATTTTTTCAAAATCACAAATATTATTCAATATGCAAAATGTATCTGTTATTGGCGCAGGAACGATGGGCAACGGAATCGCTCACGTTTTTGCCATGAATGGCTTTAAGGTAAATTTGATTGACATCAATGAAGGCGCGCTAGAAAAGGCATTGAAAACCATTGAAAAGAACCTCGATAGAATGGTCTCCAAGCAGAAAATTAGCGAGGAGGCCAAAGCAGCCACTCTAAAAAACCTCTCAACTGTCACTGACATGAAAGTTGGAGTCAAGTCTGCAGATCTCATTGTAGAGGCAGCCACGGAGAATGTAAATCTAAAGTTTGATATTTTCAAAAGTCTGGATGCTAATGCACCTGATCATTGTATTTTGGCAACCAATACTTCATCCATATCGATCACCAGGATTGCGGCAGTTACTTCCAGGCCGGACAAAGTAATCGGTATGCATTTTATGAATCCTGTGCCTGTTATGAAACTTGTAGAAGTGATCAGGGGCTATTCAACCTCAAATGAGGTTACAGAGACAGTCGTGGAACTCAGTAAAAATTTATCCAAAGTGCCGGTTGAAGTAAGCGATTATCCGGGATTTGTTGCAAATCGTATCCTCATGCCGATGATTAATGAAGCCATTATCACCCTCCACGAAGGTGTTGCAGGGGTGGAAGAGATTGACTCTGTCATGAAGCTCGGAATGGCTCATCCAATGGGACCTCTTCAGCTTGCTGATTTCATTGGGCTGGACGTATGTCTTTCTATTCTTCGAGTTATGCACGATGGGTTTGGAAATCCAAAATATGCGCCCTGTCCCCTTCTGGTCAATATGGTAGAGGCCGGAAATCTGGGCGTAAAATCAGGGGTTGGATTTTATGATTACAGCGGAGGAAGAGGAAATGAGGTTGTTGCTTCTTATTTTAAGAAGTGATCAGGTGGAAAATCTTAACATTGCGTTGACGATTAACTGCAGGGGTAAATTATTGGATCTCAGTAGGCCTGTAGTGATGGCGATATTGAATCTAAGTCCGGAATCTTTTTTCCACAGTATTAGCACTGAAACTACCGATCAGGTCCTTAACTATGCCGAAAAAGCTCTGGAAGATGGTGCAACTATTCTGGATATTGGAGGTATGTCATCAAGACCGGGAAGTGCAGAGATAGAGCCTGAGGAGGAATGGAGAAGAGTAGGACCTTCAATTGCCGCAATTCGGAAAGCCTTCCCTTCCGCAACCCTTTCCATCGACTCATACAGGGCGGAGGTGGTGAGGAGAGCTTTGATCGAGGGCGTGGATATTGTAAACGATATTAGTGGGGGCATGTTCGAGCCCCATATTTTAGAAGTAGTTAAAGACTCAGGTGTTCCTTATGTATTAATGCACAACAGGGCAAAGTCTGCTGTCATGCAGAAGTACACCGAGTACAATGATCTGAATGGAGAAGTGATGGATTATTTTTTTTCCAAAATCCAATTGCTAAGGGATAAGGGAATTGTAGATATCATTGTAGATCCTGGTTTTGGTTTTTCTAAAACCATCGACCAGAATTATGAACTCTTGAAAAATCTAGAGATGTTTGGGTTGACCGGCTGCCCTGTGCTAGTTGGTTTGTCGAGAAAATCAATGATTTACTCCCCGCTAGGGGGGGCGCCCGAGGAGGTGCTATCTGTCTCCACGGCTCTGAATTTTTATGCACTCACCAAAGGTGCGAAGATTTTAAGGGTTCATGACGTAAAGGAGTCAGTGGACTGTATTCGCGTCTTTGAGAGATTTTCAATTGCCGGTAAGTAGATAGGTTTTTGCATTTGCCTACCTATAGTGTTTTGGATTTAGGAAAAAATATCTCTTTCTGAATAATAAGTGCCTTATTCCCGTTCTAAGGATGGAAACAGCTAATGGATAAGCAGAACAATAAGAAAACTAATACTATAAAGTCTTCTCGTCTAAGACGCGGCCTGAAGATAGCGGGTATTTTTTTGTTGTTCTTCGTTCTTTTGCTAGGAGCACTGAGATTGCCCGTAGTTCAAAAACCCCTGACTGGTCTTGTAGCTAACGCCCTCACGAGGGATCTCGGCTTAGAAGTGAGAGTTGGTGGAGTGGATTTCAATTTCATAAACCGCTTGCAAATTAAAGATTTGCTCATCCTCTATGAACAGGGTGATACCTTGTTTTATGCCAGCCAAATGCACGCCAGCACAAAGAAGCCACTTACAAGCATAGTCCTTAGAAGCCTGGAGGTAAATGAGATCGCATTGAATGGTGCAGAACTAAACCTATTGATTGGACCGGATCGGCCTGATGATATTTTTTCACATCTTCGCAAGCAATCCAGGAAAGGGGATGGGCCTCATCCGGGTTTCTTTAGAACTTTGTACTTCAGTCTAGACGCTATTTCAGGTAGTAATCTCAAGGTCTTTCAGCAAAACTTATTTGAAGGAGTGGAAAGAAAAATAGAGTTAGACAAAATTTTTCTTTCCATAGATGAAATTGATTTGCTGAATAATCGATTTCACCTAAACAGTCTAGTTTTGGACCAGGCCAATGCCCAATTTTTTAACTATGGAGGAGTAAAATCTGATGCCGAAGAACCTCCATTGTTTTCTGGTGAGTTGGGGGATGGGTTATTCAGACCAAAAGTGAATATACAACTCGATTACTTTGAGGTTAGGAACAGTAGATTTGAAAACCTGAATACGATCGGGATACCTTCCCCTGCTTATGGGTTTCCTCATATCGATTACGGAGATTTTCGCCTGCAGGAAATCGAATTGCAATGGTCGGGATTTTCGCTAGACAGCACTGGAGTAAAAGCTACTCCGCAATTGCTCAGTCTCCGGGTAGGTGATGATATTGAGCTCACTAGCATTAGAGCTGATAGATTTACATTTAGCGATACAGGCCTGGAGTTGAGCAATCTACAATTGCTTACTGAATACAGCTATTTGGATGATGACATCAGCTTGAAATTCAGTAATTTGAATGATTTTAACAACTTTACGGATTTTGTGGAGATAGAGGCGGCATTCAGACGATCAGAAATAAAGATATCCGAGCTGCTTTACTTTTTGCCCGAGCTTGGAAAAAATGACTTCTTTTTTTCCAATGCGGAGGCCTTGATCAATCTGCAGGGTGATTTTTCAGGATCTGTAAATAACTTTAGAGGAGATGATATTAATATTTCAATAGGAAGTGACCTGGCTCTAAGGGGAAGTTTTTCTTCAAGGGGTTTGGCAAGACCCGGAGAGGAGCTGATCAGGCTTAATCTGGAAGGATTGGAAACCAGTATGGAAGCTCTGGGCAAGCTTATACCCGACTTTCAAGCCCCAGAAAACTTTTACAAACTAGGTGACCTTTATTTTCAAGGCAGGTTTGATGGGTATTTCAGAGATTTTGTAGCAGAGGGAAGTTTGCAGACTAACCTGGGATTGATTAAGACTGATATGCGCCTGGATGTTACGAGAGGAGCGGATTTGGCCAGCTATTCGGGTACATTGAGGGTGAGTGATTTTGATTTGGCAAGCTGGACTGAAAATCCTGACTTTGGTCCGCTCAGCTTTTACGCCGAAGTAGATGAGGGGATGGGCCTGACCTCAGAGTTTGTCCATGCTCATTTGGTAGCTGAAATTGAATCTTTTTCATTCAGAGATTACGAGTATGCCAACCTCATGATGGATGGATACATCGATCAAAATGTATTTGACGGATACTTTAGCATTGAAGATGAAAATCTCGATCTTGAACTGGTGGGAATCGTATTCTATGGTGAAGAACAACTTCGGGTAAATGCAGATGTTAATCTCAACCACTTAAATACCAGAGAACTTCGGCTATCTGAGAGAGAATACATTATAAGCGCTGGAATTAAGGCCAATTTGAATCAGATAGACCTAAGGTACCCCATTGGATATTTAGGGGTTGAGGACCTTATTTTAGAGGTGCCCGATACCCTCCACACCTACCTTGATTACTTTTATGTTCATGCTGATGTGTTCGATGATTCCGTCAAACAATTGACCATACAGTCTGACCTACTTGAGTTTTTTATTAAGGGGAATTATTTTTGGGATGAGTTACCCCATGCTTTTTTACCTTACCTTGGGGAGAATTTTTCTTATCTGAAGACTATCCTTGGAGATAGTATCGAGACAGTAAGCACTGAGAGTGCTTTTACCTTTGAATTAGATATATTCGATTCCAGAGCTTTTGAACAGCTACTTTTTCCTTCCCTGGATACTGTAATAGACGGACGGGTTTGGGGGGAGGTAAATGCATTAACAGATTTTTACAAACTTGAGTTTTCCTTTCCCGAATTGAAGCAGGGCAATAATGAATTCATACAGCTTTACGGTTTGGCAAATTTTGAAGGAGGCTTTGGTAATTTAATGATATCAGCTGATCAGTTGAGTGTGGGAGGTATTTCCGGGATTAACCCTACTACTCTTTTTCTCGATTTTAATCCTGATACCGTTGGGTTTACTATCAACACTGCCGACTATGGAGAAGTCCTCGACCGCCTCCAAATGGAAGGTAGAATTTTCATGAGAGATGAATATTGGGCTGCTCGAATATCCAATACTGAGCTCACCTTTTTTGGAGATGACTGGAATGTAACATCCGGGAATGAATTAGTCGTAGGCAAGAATTTTTTTCGCACTGATAACCTCTTTTTCTCAAGTGGAGAGAAAATGGTTTCTGTAGAAAGTATCAACAACCGCGGGGTAAATCTAAGTATGACGGGCATTAATATTTCAATATTGGATGACCTGATCAATGATCACCGGTACAATATGTATGGAGAGGCAGATATCCAGCTTTGGGTTGCCAATATTTTTGAGATTGATGCTCTCAATGGGCAGTTTTTTTTGGATGATTTTCTCTTTCAGGATATAGAGTACGGACAACTTTTCCTTGAAGCCCAACTTCAAACTGATAATGCACCATTAGAACTCAACCTTAGAACTGATCATCCGGAGCGAAGTATGAGGGGGAGCGGAGTGGTGTATTTACAGCCCGATATTGTTCCAGAAGGAAAAAAGGCGTTGGATTTTCATTTGGATATTAAGCAGTTCCCGATGATGATCTTTGAAAAAATAATTGAAAACGGGGTAAATGGCACTGTAGGTGTTTTTGATGGTTCTCTTTCTGTTACGGGTAATTCGGGAAATGATTTGAGGTTTGATGGGAATGCCACTGTTTTTAATACTGCCACAAATATTGAAATTCTGGGAGTGCGATATTATGTTCACGATCAAAATATTGGAATTTCATCCTCGCTTATCGATCTTTCGGGTTTGGAAATCAGGGATCGATTTGATAATGTTGCAACTGTTTCCGGAGGTCTCACTCATCGCAATTTTGCGGATTTAGGTATGGACCTGGTGATTAGTTCAGATAGAATTCTGGGACACGATACTGGGAGGGAGGACAGTGACTTGTATTTCGGACGCATTATTGGCCAGGTGGAGGCTCGCTTCATCGGCAGCTTTCAACGTCCGGATATCAGAGTTTCTGCCATAAATGGACCAGGCTCTAACTTTACGGTGTTAGTGGGAGAAAATATTGAGTCGGGAGATATTGATTTTATTACTTTTGAAGAGGATGCGGTTGAAGGGCAACGGGAATTTTTCCGGGACGTGACCGGTGTGAATTTTTTGTTGGATATAAGTGTGACAGAGGATGCGGATGTCCAGATGGTATTCAATGAGCAGACAGGAGATATACTAAGGGGGCGAGGCAATGGAAATCTTCAACTCAGCCTGACTCGCAATGGTGACTTCAATATTTTTGGTGACTACAACATCAGTCAGGGAAATTACCTCTTTGCAAATTCCTTTGCCCTACTACAAATTAACAAACCTTTTGATGTGTTGAGTGGAGGAACAATACAGTGGACAGGCGATCCCTTTGATGCGCTTATAGATGTTCGAGCTTCCTATACGGGATTGAATGCCGCCCCCTTCCACTTTATAGAAGATTATTTACAGGGTGGAGATGGTAATGAAACTGTCCGACAGGGCGCTTTGCAGTCAACTGCTGTGGATCTCACTATGCTGCTTACCGGGTTTTTAAGAAATCCGGAGATCAACTTCACAATCGACTTTCCAAACCTTACTGGCCAATTGAAGACACTTGCAGATCGCAGGATACTCGATTTGGAAGAGAATCCTGATGAGATGAATCGGCAGGTTTTTGCACTTGTAGTCATCGGAGGCTTTTTGCCTGCCTCACTCAATCTGGAAACTTCCGTTGCCGCCATTACCAATACGGTAAATGAATGGTTGAGTACTCAACTGTCTCTCTATTTATCCGATCTACTATCCAACGCTTTCGAGGAGGTTGGCTTTATTTCGGGTATTGAGATGGACGTAGGTTATGTTTTGCCTACCGGTGAATTTGTTGAAGCAGGTCGAATTGACACCCGGCAAAGTGAGGTTAGAGTTGGGCTCAGGCCGAGCTTATTTGACGACAGGGTCCAACTCAATGTTGGTGGCAATTATGTGAGAGAGAGCTTTTTTACCAATGATCCCTATCTTGCTCCTTATGGCATAGTTGAGTACTTTATCACACCCGATAGACGATGGCGACTCAGGCTTTCTACCAACTACGACTACGTGGTAGAGGGTAGGCGCAATCGACATAGTATTGGGGTATCTTTCAGACGTGAGTTTGACTCAATTGACGAATTCGTTCACACCATCAAGTTGTTTGAGAGAAGTGAAAAACGAAAGAGAAAGCCTAAGGGTGAAGGGCGGATAGAGGAGGAGGAGGACATATTGTTCGATTGAGATTTTTAGGTAGCAAAGGTTTAGCCGCTTGAGTATTCTGAAGGTTTATACCTTTATTTTTGGGCAATACCAATGGGCTTTTCAGTAAGCTTTGGATTAATTGACCAACACTACTTTTATGGAAGGCTCACGATAGCAATTTCTCAAACTGTTTTTTGCGCTTATGCTTCGTTTTTTTTCGGTAAGTTGTTGTCTTCACGCTGATAATTCTATTTTTCTTGAATTTTCCAATGGCAATTACTGAGTCCACTCTGAACACCATTCTGACTATGAAAATGAGCGAAAAATTCAAGATCGAGGAAGAGCGTGAAGAAACAGTCAGTCCATTTTTAACAATCGGGAAGAGGCGGCCCTTTTTTATAGGGGTAATTGGAGGGTTTGGCTATAGAACAATGAATATTTTTGACATTTGTATTGTAGGGGTCTACTTCTTAGAATAATTTCAGACCAAAAATCAGGCTAATTTAACCCAATGTTTATCAATAGTCCCTCCGAATAAGTTAGTTTTGCGCTTCAAAATCTAAAAGATGGTTGAGAGAAAGATCCATACTGCCTTGATTTCAGTATTTTCCAAAGAAGGATTGGAACCAGTGGTGAGGGCGCTAGATGAAAACGGTGTAAGTTTGATCAGTACTGGCGGCACGGCTGATTTTATAGAAAATCTCGGACTTGAGGTCACCCGGGTAGAACAGATCACGGGTTTTCCCTCCATCCTTGGTGGGCGCGTTAAGACTTTGCATCCTGCCGTTTTTGCCGGTATCCTTGCCCGAAGGGAAAAAGAACATATGGATACACTTGAGCAATACCAGCTGCCACCAATCGATTGTGTTATTGTAGACCTTTATCCATTTGAGGAAACTTTGGCTGCGGGTGGATCGGAGGCTGAAATTATTGAGAAAATCGATATAGGTGGTATTTCTTTAATCAGGGCAGCAGCCAAAAATTTTCGGGATGTAGTAGTTGTTCCTTCCAGAAATTTTTACCCTCGATTTGAATCCGTCATTAAATTCTCTGAATGTAAGACCACAATTGAGCAGAGAAAAGAACTTGCTTTAGCTGCCTTTAAGCAAACTACAGCTTATGATATGGCAATTGCTAATTATTTCAATTCGGATGATTCACACACTAGTCTCAATTTTACCCATTTAGAAAATACCCCGCTGAGATATGGTGAAAATCCTCATCAAACGGCTTCATATTTTGGCAAACCTAGGGAGTGCTTCCGTCAAATTAGTGGCAAATCGATATCCTACAACAACCTTCTAGATATTGATTCGGCATTAAGACTGATGTCTGAGTTTTCTGATGATTTACCCACCGTGGCTGTATTTAAACACAATAATAGTTGTGGAATGGCCACCAGGCCTAATGTTATTGAAGCCTGGAAGGATGCACTAAGAGGCGATCCGCTTTCAGCCTTTGGTGGAATTATCTGTTCCAATACAGAGGTGGACCTCGACACTGCAATTGAAATCAATAAAATATTTTACGAGGTACTTCTTGCGCCATCCTTTACGAGAGAGGCTTTGGATTTTTTGAAGCAGAAGAAAAAGAGAATTCTGCTCGAACTTATGGGATATCCAGTGAGGGAAAAAAATGTAAAGAGCTGTCTGAATGGCTTTCTGGTTCAGGATGAAGATCACTTCCTTCATCAAACCGGGGATTGGATACTTTCCACCCGATCGAAAGGTGAATTAGGTCAAATGGAAGACCTTCATTTCGCCAATCGAGTAGTCAAGCACCTTAAGTCAAATGCCATTGTTTTAGTAAAAAATAGGATGATTGTGGGCATGGGCGCCGGGCAAACCTCTCGAGTAGATGCCTTGAAACAAGCAATAGAAAAGGCTGAAAATAATAATCTTTCCCTTGAGGGTGCAGTTATGGCCTCCGACGCCTTTTTCCCATTTAGTGATTGCGTTGAAATCGCCTTCAGTGCAGGTGTCAATGCCGTGGTCCAGCCTGGCGGATCGCTTAAGGACAAGGATAGCATTGACTTTTGTAACTCCAATGGGATGGCCATGTATCTCACTGGAATCAGACACTTTAAACACTAAAAGTTTTGGCAGAGCTTGCACTGGACATTGGAAACACTACCCTTAAATGGGGTGTATTTGAAAAAGGCATACTTTCAGATTCTGGGAAGGCTAGCTCGGATTTTTCATCTTTCCCAGCTGTTCCTGAATTTGTAACTCATTGTGTTTATTGTGCCTCCGGTATTGTCCATAGAAATCTTTTTGAGGAAAAATTAAAGGGTGTTGAGATTTTCGAAGTCCGCCCAGGGACATTTGGGCCTGTTACTTCTGAATACACCACTCCCGATACCCTCGGACCTGACCGTATAGCCGGGTTCACAGCTGCAAATGTCATTTTTCCGTCTGAAAATGTTCTCGTTATAGATGCAGGTACTTGCATCACATACGATGTCGTTGATAAAAATGGTATTCATCTGGGAGGTTCCATTAGTCCCGGTCTCAATATGAGACTGAGAGCTATGAATAAGTTTACCAAAAATCTGCCCCTTGTCTCTGTCCCCAAAGTCATAAACCCCCGGGCTGTCTCGACTTTGGAAGCGATAGGGCAGGGAGCCCTTGCAGGTGCAGTGTTTGAAATAGAGGGTATGATTGCTGAGTTAAAAAAAACAGTTTACCCGATTAAGGTTTTATTAACAGGTGGAGATGCAGGTCTTTTTGCTAATTTTTTAAAAACGGAGATATTTGCAGAGCCAAATCTCGTTTTATTGGGATTGTACGAAATTTTAAAATATCATGCCAAATAAACTAAGCAAGCTTACACTATTTCTTATATTTTGCGTCTTTATGATGGAATATGGCTACAGCCAAAACACCATTGTATCTCCCTATTCCAGACTTGGTATGGGAGAGCTTTTCGGGAACAGTATGACCAATGTGAGAGGAAAGGGAGGGCTGAGTTCAACTGATTGGTCTTACAGAAACCTCAATTTGGCCAACCCCGCCTCATATAGCTATCTCAGGGCTGCTTCTCTCAATGCTGGCTTCAATATACAGTATAACCGATTTTCTGACGATGTCTCTGGTGTCAATATCTGGAGTGGAGGAATGAATACCATCGCCATTGGATTCCCACTGATCAATACCATTAATGAAATGCTTGATCAGACTTACTCGGATTGGAGATTTGGAACCGTAGTGGCTTTGCAGCCATTTAGTGGGATAGGCTACGAGGTGGAGTCAATCGACTCAGATCCGGAAATAGGTCGTATGAGGAGAAATTTCAGAGGAAGTGGAGGCACTCAACTGCTGATGTTAGGTCAATCTGTAAAATTTATGAATACCTCCATTGGTTTCAACGGCGGGTACCTCTTTGGCTCTATTGAACAAGAGCGCCTGGTGAGTTTCCTCGATGCAGGAGTGCATTACATTAATGGGTTTAATGACGATATTAAAGTCAGAGGTTTTTACTGGAAGGTCGGCCTTATGCATGACATTATTCTAGAGCGCTCCGATTCTGATCCCTATCACGATGGTAGAGGGCGCCCCCTGAGATACATTACCCTTGGCGCCCACGGAAAAGCGGCAACCAACTTTACCAATACAGCCAACAGTCTTTATATTGCCCAGCATGAATTTGTCCTCGACAGGGATACGCTGTTTAGCTCATCAGATTTGAGATCATCCGGACAGCTACCACCAGAATTTGGATTTGGCGCATCTTATGTGGTGAAGAACAAATGGGAATTGGGGTTTGATATAGAAATGGGGTTGTGGTCCCGCTATGAAAATGAAGCCAAACCAGAGGAGTTAAAAAATTCAATGCGATTGGCAGTAGGAGGTTCCTACACACCAAATCACGAATCGATAACCAGCTTTTTTGAACGGGTTACCTATAGAGGTGGTATCTATTATTTCAAAGATCCAAGGGTTGTTGGAGGTGATCAATTAGAGGAATTTGGGCTTAATCTTGGAGCCTCTTTTCCTTTTATAGTTCAAAGAAGTGTCTCCTCACTTCACACCTCGCTCCAAATTGGAAGGAGAGGAATCAGTGGAGGCTTGCAAGAAACCTTTGTAAATTTGAGCTTTGGATTTACCGTCAATGACAATAGTTGGTTTTTAAAACGCAGATTTGATTGATCCCTAGGAAGGGAAGAAATAAAAAACTTGAAATTGATTAACTGGAATACTTATGAAGACTAAATTGTTATTAACCACAATTTTTGCCGGACTTTGGTTTTTTGGGTTAGAGACATCCGCGACCAGTCAATGCGAGAGTTGGACGGATCTTCCCAACAAGGAGGATGTAATCAACGCACATTCAATTTATCGACAGGCAATCAGGGTCAACGACATGGAGATTGCTTATGAAAATTGGAAAATTGCCTACCAGAATGCTCCAACTGCTGACGGTCAAAGGGATTTTCACTTTACCGACGGAATCGCCATTTACAAGTATTTGATTGGCCAAACTGAGGATGAAGATGAAATTGCGAGATATAGAGAAAAGATTATTCAGCTTTACGAGCAATGCGCAAGCTGCTATAAAATGGGCACCATTGCCCTCAGGTCTTGCAATACCCAAGAGTGTTACGACAAGAGGGCTGGCGTTATCCTCGGGAGAATGGTTTATGACATGTTTTACGAGTTCAATTCGCCCAGTGACCAGGTATTCGATGCAGCAGTCAGAGCTATGGACCTCACAGGTCTGGATACGGAGTACATTGTAGTAGTTCCTGCTGCCGGTTCAATGGTACGATTATTCAGGGCAGGTCAGTTGGACGATGAGACTGCCAGAGATATACACAGTCGTGTAAGCGCGATTGTTGAACACAATATTGAAAATAACGAAGCACATCGCGCTCACTTTGAAGCAGTAAAGCCCTCTGTCGATCATTTTGTTGCTCAGATTGAGCACGAGATTTACGACTGTGATTACTTCAAGGACCGGTTAATCCCTCAATTTGAAGCGAGGCCCCACGATGGTGAGTTAGCCAGGAGTCTTTTCAGTCAGTTGGTAGCAAGAGGTTGCGATGAAGATGATCCGGACCTTGCTGCTATTCGTGAGCGGAACAAACAATTCGTTGATAGTGTCAATGTCGCCCTTCAGGAAGACTTAGAGACTAGGAATCCTGCTATTGCAGCGAGAAGATTATTTGAAGAAGGTGATTATAGGGGGGCTATTGAGCGATTTCAGCAGGCTATAGAATTAGAAGAAAGCGATGAGCGGAAAGGTGAGTTTTTCTTCCGTATAGCCTCAATTCAGGGGCGAAACCTAAATCAATACAGTAGTGCGAGATCTAATGCCCTTAGAGCTGCTGAACTACGGCCCAATTGGGGGGCTCCGTTTATGTTGATCGGAGACCTTTATGCAGCTTCGAGCAGGGATTGTGGAGATAGCTGGAATCAGAGACTAGCAGTATTGGCAGCGATTGATAAATATCAGCACGCTGCGAGAATTGATCCAGAAGTGAGGCAAGATGCCAACAGAAGGGCTGCTGCCTATCGTGCTTCCAAGCCGGAGGAAGAAGAGGCATTTATGAGGGGCCTTTCCAAAGGGGACCGGGTTACGGTCAGCTGTTGGTTTAATGAAACGGTGACGCTGAGGTTTAAGTAAGCTAGAATCCCCGTATGGGTTTTTGATTCGTTTGGTTTAAGACAGTACTTTCAATAGGCTGCTTGTCTTTAGAATAAATTTCTATGAATTTTAACATAAAGGTAAATTGGGCGTGGTTGTCATTCATTATTTTGATGATGCTATTTTCTTGTTCTCCCCAAAGCAGTCCACCAGCTTCACAGGGAGAAGTTTTACCTGGTGAAGCGAAGGATGAGGGAGAAGAAGGTCAACTTGCTGAAATCCCGGAAGGCTGCGAAACCTTTGAATCCGCCAGGCTTGGTGAAACAGCCCTCGAGAATTTTGTTATATACAGAGGTTTTCTTCGAGAACGTGAATTTGAGGATGCATTTGCCTATTGGCAGCAAGTTTACGAAATTGCACCTGCTGCCGATGGTAGGAGATGGACTGTTTTCAGTGATGGAATATGGTTTTACGAAAACTTACTCAGGGAAGAAGAAGATCTGGGAAAACGAGATGAATACATCCGAATGATTTTGAAGCTTTATGACCAAATTGGTCTGTGCTATCCTGAACAATTGGAATATACCTCGGCGAGAAAAGCCTTCGATTTGTACTATTACTACCGCGACTATGCTGAAGATAAGGAGATTTTTGATCTCTTTTCGAGAGCTCTCAATTACTTTGGAGAGGAAACTCCTGCTTTTGTCGTCAATCCGTTTACTGCACTTTTGGTCCAAAAGACTTTGGATGAGTTAATTGAAATAGACCGCTCAAGGGTTTATGCTCAGACAATCCTACAACTTGTTGCCCTTCATGACGATCCCGGGGATGAAGGTTGGAACATTGTGCGCAATTACGCACCACTGAGATTAGCCGATTTAGAGAGAATTGAAGGCTTTTTTGACTGTGAGTATTACCGTAAGAATTATTTGCCTCTTTTTGAGGAGAGTCCGGAAGATTGTCAGACCATACAACTCGTCCTGGGCAAACTCATATGGGGTGGTTGTTCTGAAGATATGGACATAATGGTTGATTTGCGAGCAGCTTCAGCTGAGCACTGTGTCGCCCCTGTCACTGCAAGTACTTTGGTAAGAGATGCTTATTCGGCTCTGCGAGATGGGAACTTTAGAGAAGCTGCAGATTTTTTCAAAAAAGCTATTGAAGAGCAAGATGACCGGATGCTTAAGGCCGATTATGCTCTCGTAGTTGGAAAAATTTACTACAGTCATTTGCGAAATTTTCCTCAGGCCAGAACCTATGCTCAAAAAGCTATTGAATTTAGACCTGGTTGGGGGGAACCCCACATTCTGATAGGCAAACTCTATGCTTCCAGCGGTCCTCTCTGTGGTCCAGGTACAGGCTGGGATAGTCAGGTGGTTACCTGGGTAGCCATTGATGAGTGGGAAAGAGCACGCTCCAAGGACCCCCAGGTAAGAAACGAGGCTACTAATCTAATCAACACCTACCGGCAGTATATGCCAAGTGTAGAAGATATATTTCAACGTGGCCTTCAAGAGGGTCAAAGGTATTTCGTGCCTTGTTGGATACAAAGGGAAACCACCATCCGCGCTAAGCGTTAATTGACACAGTATTCAATTTGTGCAGAGCAAATTGGTTAGCTATATTTGTACAATTCTCAAGGCAGAAGTAAAAAAAAAGTCATGCACCCCTTGTGACTGTATAAAATTTTGCTTATCTTTACTGCGATTTATTGTAATTGTTTATCAATTACTTTTTGCAACCTAAATTTGTAAGCTATGATTACCGAACACCTAATTGCCTATTTGAAATACTTTTACCTGCCCTTACCACTATTGATTGGACTATCCATTGGTTTATCTGCACAGTTGCCCACCCTCGAATTTTTAGACCATTCCGAAGTTGAAACAGAACTCCTAAGTGTTGAAATTGTGGGGGAAGAAATCGTCTATGCAGCAAGGAACTCAAGATCGGGACAAACATTTGTAAGGGTGGTAGGTGAGGATGGTCGAGTTTTTGACCTCCTGGAGGAACCCATATCCTTCAATGGTGAGGCTGAAATGTATATGGACAGTGACGGTATCCTTTGGGTACTTTTGTACAATCTGGTGTCAGGTACCTATAGTGATTTTTCTACGGATGTTTTCGTACTATCCTATGATGGTCAAACGGCCTCTATGCGTTGGATACAAGGCATACCGGCAGAATTTAGCCTCTCGCTTACCACTACTGTCGCTCTTGACTCTCTGAATCAACTGTATTCTGTGGCAGACAATAGATTGTACAGAGTTAATCTTGATGGTGCCGAAGAAATCGCTGCTGTATCCTCAGATGGACAACTGCTTTCAAATGCATTGGGGGCCGTTTTTTACTTAGACCAGTCTGCTGAAACTCTTTATTCCGTTATGGAGTCCAGTCTGGTTGAGAAAGCAAGCCTCCTTGTTAATTTTATCGGGCATAAGCTATTCGGGGTACAAAATGTGATGGTATTTAACAATCTCATTCAGGTTTACGATATTGACTTCAATTCGCTTGTAAATGAATATATTTCCCCGGTTGAAATTTATTCTGTGGATCAAGTGCTCGTTCAGGAAGATGGGATTCTGATTTTGAGCAGTGACGAAGGTATTCTTGAGATTTTTTGGATGGACGAAAATTTGGAGGCTGAGATCATTTTTTCAACCTCCGAAGACCTGGGGCAGTCAAAAAGTTTGTTGTATTTTTCAGAAGATTACCTGATTACAGCGGGCGAGTTTCAACTTTCTAATATCTCCAACCAGTTGTTTTTCAGAAAATTTCCGCGATTTGGGGCCTTTCTGCCCGAACGTGCAAATATTTTCCTTTTTGATTTTAGGGTCTCTTTAAATAAGGATACCCTCATAGCGGGTGCACCTCCTCTGGAGATTTATGACGCATTTTACACCCTAAGGTCAGAGGATGAAACTGATTATGAATTGATCCATCTTTACAGCTCGCGGTACTTGCCAAATGTATCCAATTCACCTATTATTCAAAAGGAACATCACAGCGTTTTTGAAGTGTCTAATGAAGTTGATCTACAGTCCAGGCTATTGACTACGATTCCATTTCATTATCCAATGATTGTTGGTATTCCCGGAGCGGATTATCGATTCAATGCCTATGCTTTGGCCACTACCTCCATTGAACTGATCAGCAATGTTGTTGATATGCCGACAATTGGAAAGCTTGAACTCTTTCCAAACCCCGCTGCTGAGTCCATTCACCTACTCACTGAGACCATTCCGAATTTTGTTGAAGTGTATGATCTGACCGGAAATAGGGTGTATTTTGAGTCTGAACCGACCAGTCAATCAGTTGACATAAGTGAATTGCCCTCAGGGCTTTACTTTATCAGATTAGTTGAACAGGGAAAGGTTTATTCCGGAGGGTTTGTGAGGAGGTAGTGCAACCTGGTTTTTTTTGTTAGCCGGAAGCATTTCTATATTCCTCGGGATTTTTAAGCAATTCAAGGGATTGCTTCATTCGGAACTAAACTTATTTGCATTTGAGATTATGGTAGCGAATTAAAAAGAGCAATCGAACTGTCCTTATTTTTAACTCCACACCCGATCACTAAAAACACCGAAATCCTTTGGATGTCACTCAGAAATTCATAGGCCTCAAGCCTTGGCGGTCAATTACATCCCTGCAATTAATTTCCTCTCACCTATCATTCTGGCAACATATTTCCCAATCACGTCATACTCAAGATTGACCTTCTCATTCACCTTGAGCCTATTAAATCCCGTATTTTCGAAGGTGTATGGGATGATTGCTACTGAGAATTGGTCCGCCATTAATTTCGCAATAGTAAGAGACACGCCATTGATGGCAATGGAGCCTTTATTCACAACCAGCAGTTGACCCGATGCAGGTAGGGAGAACCAAAAGTACCAACTGCCGTCCAAATTCTCTATACTAATGACCTTTGCGGTATCATCCACATGTCCCTGCACTATATGTCCGTCGAGGAGGGTGGTAGGGGTTGCAGAAGTTTCTAGATTTAGTAGGTCGCCCGGCACTCGATGTTTTATATTGGTGCGGTCTATGGTTTCCTTGACTACTGTTAGTCGGTGAGCATCCTCAGAAAGGTCGTCAACGGTGAGACAAATGCCGTCGTGACTAACAGACTGATCGATCTTAAGTTTGGTTGAAAGAGGTGACCTTACCCAAAGCTGAAGAGAAGATCCCGCTTCCACAATACTGCTGATCATTCCAGTTTCTTTAATTATTCCGGTAAACATTACTATCTAATTAGTTGAATAAAACCTGTAAGAACTCTTGAGGATTCTATGGTGTCAGTTGTTCTGAAAAATACTTTGGCCCTGTAATGGTAGGTGCCCTCACTCAGGTCCTGCCCGTTAAAATTTGTGCCGTCCCAGTTTATCTCAGGATTGGTGGTTTCAAAAACCTTTTGCCCCCAACGGTTGTAAACCTCAAATTCTACCCTTTCAACAAATAAATAAGGTTCAAAAGGAACAAAGAGATCGTTGTGCCCATCTCCATTGGGTGTAAAAGCATTGGGCAGATTGTAAACAGGGCAGTTGTTCTTGCAGACTATATTGCTGAAAGGGCTGATGTTGCCAGAAAGGTCAATGGCTCTTACCGCATAGCATCCGATAAGTCCTGATTCCGGACTGTGGGTTATGGTAAATGTGTTCCCGGAGACTTCTTCGAAGAATTCCAGTGACTCACTTTCTGAAGAAGCATAATATATTTGAAAGCCGGCTAAGTCTTCGTTGTCGCCTCCCTCACCGCAATCCTGAAGGCTCCATTTCAGCGTGTTTACAAGATCGCCTTCATCTATTGGTCCTGAGTCATCCAGGGCATTGCAAATGTTTTCTACCTCAAGTACAGGTGGACAGGGAGGAATGGTATCGATAGGTACCGAGCAAATCACCTGACTAAAATTGAAAAGAGGGCTGCGGATATCCGATAAGCCGTAGGTGCCTTCTGATCTAACAAGGTAGCAGTATTCGGATTCGTTTTCAAGTTCCTGGTGCACGTATTCTGAATTGTCAGTCACCTCCAGGAGTTCCAGTATTTCGCCATCGCGGCTTGTGAGATAGAGTTCGAAGGAGTAATTGTTCCAGGGTACTACTGCTTCCCAATTGAGGCGATTGACTCTATTGGCTCCTGTGGCATTGAGTCTGAGACTGCTCGCTGGAACTGAACGGCCATATTCAATGCTGCTGCCGGCATAGAAGGCTACTGTATAGGTATAGGGTAAATTTTCGGTATCAATATCGCTGTCGATAAAGGTTGTATCATTTGCTCCGGAAAATGTAGGGCTGCTGAAATCAGCACCCGGTACGGGGCTAAAGTCTGTATTGCCCAATCCGGTCGATCTCAATAATTGGTAGCGGTAAGGACCGGGAAATTCAAGGGTATCCAGGTCGCCCACTACTGGTTTTGTCCAGCTGATCTGGATGCTTCCATCCTGAGGATTGGTTTCAAGAACACTGACCTCCACGATCAGAGGCACATCCCTTCCCAATTGATCACACACCTCTTCAGAGGGCAAACTCTGTACACGGTTGAATGGATAATTACCGAAATCCGTCCTCAATGCAAATTCAGCTGTTACCCGGTAGCAATATACCTTTCCTTTCTCAGCAGTCCTATCGTTGAAAAAGTAACTTTCATCATCCAGGTTGGTAACTCCAAACCCAATGGGCACAAATCCTGCATCGGCCGGGTCAGTACCACAAGTATCTATTTCCAAATCTGAAATGCCTTCTTTCCTCCAGATGGTGAATCCGTTAAAATAATTGTTGAAGGTCTCCTCACAAGCATATGGTTGATCCCATCTCAATTCTATTTCATTGAGACCTCCTGATGTTCTCAGGTTTTGTGGGGGTGGCCCCGATACCTTAATCCGGAATTGCCTTAATTCTACCAGACCTGCTGTATTGAATGTGTTGTCTTCCGCCTTGTAAATGACTGTGTAGCTTTGACCACTGATGTGATTGCAGATGGTTTCCCAGATAAATCTGCCCTCTAAGGGATGTTCTTGAAATCCATTTAAAATCTCGAATCTGGCCGGGCTGAATTCTTGTTCAAATGGACCGCCGGAGGCTGAAAGCCGAACGAGTTGACGAGGGTCTCTATCCGGATCGGTAGCTATTACCAATTCATTAATGGTGTCACCTGCAATTACGCACAACTCATCTGCAGCTTCAATTTCGGGTGGCTCACTCTCGCAATTGTCCCTTACGTTGATCTGCATATCTCTTATGGTGTAGTTGATCAGGTTCCCGTTTCGGAATTCATTGATGCGAATGGCTATATTGTACTCTCCGGCCAATTGAGGCGAATCCCAGACAAAATCTCCTGTCACTGGGTCCAAAGAAATATTGTTATCAGGCCCTGGAACCACTTGATCAGGAAACTCGTATCTGGGAACTGGTTCCCCATTTGTTTCCATGGGCACAACGAGTTCGTAGCTTAAACTGTCACCATCCGGATCGTAGGCGTTTGGATTGTGAATGAATCGCCGACCAACACAGGCGAAGTCCAGAGGGGGATTCAACAGAACTACCGAGTTGTTGAAGCCTTGAAATTGTGGGTTTAAAAAGGTGAAACTGCTCTCGATATAGAACGGAACTATGACTGAATTTGGGAAGTTTACATTTCTAATTCCTGCTATCCTATTGGGGTCCATCATAGATATGGTGTAGGTGCCCCTACCGGGAAAAGTGTGTTCACCGATATAAATGTTCATTTTGATATCGTTACCGATGATTTCTCCCTGCCCATTTCCATTGATCCGGCCCACAATGGAATTATTGCCGTCTCCCCAGTCGATCCTCAGACTGTCCCTGTCTGCATCTACGCTTGAGGCTTTGGTATAGGTGACAATGGTCGCCCTTAATCTGAGCTCACCAATTTGCTCCAATCTTATTTCCCCGGCCCGGTTGTGCGTGCCATACAAATCTCCGATCAAGCAGAGAAATAGCAGGATCAAAAAAAATGCGGGAAACGATTTGATAGTCATTGTATAAAGTGATGTCAAATAGTCAATAAAACAAACGCCAATATAGTATAATTAGTTTGATGATAGCAGGCAAGCAATGTTAAATCCTTCTGTACCACTTTTGATTACTTACCTTTTTCCTTATTTCAATAGCCTGCCGAAGCATCAAGACAAAAAGTAAAGGAAAACTTGAGATAACAATTCAATAGCAAAAAGGGATTGATTGATTAGAAGTAAAAATTGTGTACAAGTCATTGATGTACATTAGGATAAGGTAATTAAAACATGCATTTCATTACTATTTAAACAACTGACTTTAAAGTAATTTAGTTGGGGGGGGAATCTTTAGCAAATAATTCTGAAAGGAGCGTCTGATAATTGGTGTTTACATTTTGAGATTGGCCCTCATTGACTGGTCTCGAGTGAAATTAACAAGGACTAAATGAGCTTTATTATTTAATAGCCTAATACAATAGATTTAATCAATGTGTTTGACTCATCATATGGTGATTCGAACGAGCATGAGGGAGGGGTGGTATTAATCAGTAAGGCCAGACAGTGAATACAGTCAGCTTTTTATTTATTTGCCTTAATGCCATTTTTCTTGATCATTTTTGAGTAAGGAAGAAAGCAGAAATAGACTTATCCCGAAACAAAAATTGGCATCAGTGAAGTGAAGTGAAACTACATGGATAAGTTACCTGATTTTATGGCTTTTATCTATAACTCCAGGATTACTTTTTTAAGTGAGTCTCGCCAATGCGGTATTTCAAAAGACGGTACGGCTATTTGGAATTTAGATTTTGACATGAGGCTAAAAGCGGGACGAGGTGCCGGCCGTGGAAACTCAGATGAACTTACGGGGATTAATCGCCCTCTGTAGTCGCTGAATTCCAGAATGGCGTGTGCAAAGTCATACCAACTGCATACTCCATGGTTTGAAAAATTAAATAGTTGACCTCTTATTTGATCATTGTCGCGTTCCAATTCGCCGAGCAGAGCCAATGTGCCTGCAACAAGGTCATTGGCCAGGGTTGGGGTTCCAATTTGATCATCAACCACCTTTATTTCTTCCATTTTGGAGGCCAGTTTGAGTATGCTAAGCAGAAAGTTTTCTCCAGTGGATGAGTAGAGCCAGGAGGTCCTGATGATGATGGCGTCCGAGTTGGCTTGAAGAACAGCTTTTTCACCAGCCAATTTGCTTTTTCCGTATACAGAACGCGGATCGCAGTTGTGCTTTTCGGTATAGGCCTTGTTACTTTTTCCATCATACACATAATCGGTGGAGTAATGAACAAACACAATACCCAAACGCCGGCAAGCAAAGGCCAGGTGTGTTGCTGCTTTTTCATTGATCAGGAATGCTTTATCTGGTTCTGATTCAGCTTTGTCCACCGAGGTGTAGGCTGCACAATTGATGAGAACAGAGGGGCGGTTTTTTTCTAAGAAGGAAAAGACCTGTGTCTCAGATGAAATATCCAGCTCTTGTCTACCTGTAAATAGCCAATTGAACTCAGGTTTTTCACTACTGAGTTTTTTAAAGCACTCTCCCAACTGTCCATTGGCTCCTGTAAGCATTAGTGACTTCATTCGGCATCAATTGATCAATTCAAATTTTCGGTGTGATCCCAGTATTGGAAGATTTTGATCTTTTTCGCTCACCAAAAAGCTTGTAGGTTTAAAAGGCCAATCGATCTCAAAGCTGGGGTCTGAGAATAAGATTCCCCCCTCATGCCCGGGAGCATAGTAGTTGTCACACTTGTAGTTAAAAACTGCATAATCACTTAGCACCAGGTAGCCGTGGGCGAATCCTGCGGGAATGAAAAACTGCAGCTGATTGGATGCTGAGAGGATAACGGACTCCGATTGACCGTAAGTGGGGGACCCTGGTCTTATATCGATGGCAATATCCAGCACTTCTCCCTGTGTAACTCGTACGAGTTTTGCCTGTGCATGAGGTGGCACCTGATAGTGAAACCCCCTGAAGACTCTTTTTATTGAACCTGCTTCATTGTCCTGTACCCAATGAACTTTACCAATATGTTGTTCAAACAGGCGCTGATTGAAACTCTCGTAAAAATATCCCCGCTTGTCTTTGAAAACCTTTGGTTCTATGGTGAATAGTCCTTCAATCTTTCCCTTTTTTACCTCCATACAGGCTGTTCTTTATTTATCTCTAAAAAAAATGGAAATTGGTACACCTTTAAAGTCAAAGTTTTTCCTCAATTGGTTCTCTAAATAGTGTTTGTAACTGTCTGATACATATCTGGGGTAGTTGCAAAAGAAGGCAAATATGGGGTAAGCTGCCCTGATTTGGGTCACATACTTTATTTTGATATGAAGCCCGCGATAGGATGGGGGTTTTTTGCGCTCAATCGCCTTAAGCATAACCTTGTTCAGAGTAGAGGTAGAAATGACCTGCTGCCTCCTTTCAAAGACCTCCAGAGCTGTATCGATTACTTTTAGTATGCGTTGTTTTTCAGTCACTGAGGTAAAGACCACCGGTACATCCGAAAAAGGAGCGAGTCGTTCTTTGATGGCTTTTTCCATATCCCGCGCAGTATTGGTTTCTTTTTTTGCGAGGTCCCATTTGTTGACAACCACCACTACTCCTTTGTGTCTTTTGTGAGCCAGCCAAACCAGTCTTACGTCCTGATTTTCGATAAAATCAACCGCATCGATCATGGCAATGCAAACATCTGCCTCTTCGATTGCCCGAATGGCTCTTAGAACGGAGTAAAATTCAAGATTTTCATGTACCCGGGATTTTTTTCGAATACCTGCAGTATCAATCAGTAGGACTTCCTTGCCAAACTTATTGAAAACGGAATGAATAGAATCCCTGGTCGTACCCGCCTGATCTGTTACAATATTTCTCTCTTCACCCAAAAGTGCATTGGTGAGCGAGGACTTTCCCACATTGGGCTGCCCGATGATGGCAAACTTGGGAATGTTCCTTTCGTCAGGCTCCTCCTCGGGAAGCTTTTTCACAATTTCATCCAGGAGTTCTCCGGTCCCACTACCGGAAATAGAGCTAACTGGATAGGGAGTGTCCAGTCCAAGACTCCAGAATTCAGCCACATCGAGAACTCTCTTTGCATTGTCCACCTTGTTGACAACCAAAAACACGTTCTTTTCTTTCCTCCTCAACATATTGGCTACTTCAAAGTCGAGATCGGTGATACCTGTGGTGACATCAGTGACAAATATGATAACAGCAGCTTCCTCAATGGCCAACTGCACCTGATCTCTAATGGCTGCTTCAAATACATCCTCCGAGTCCGGTACAAGGCCACCTGTGTCTACCACCAAAAAGGTTTTTCCATTCCAATTGGCGTTGCCATATAGGCGGTCTCTGGTGACTCCACTGATGTCATCGATAATGGATTTTTTCTCTCCTATCAAACGATTGAAAAGAGTGGATTTACCCACATTTGGTCTGCCTACAATGGCTACAACGTTGTTCATGCCTTATCTCTAATTATGCGCAAAAGTAAGGAAAGCGGCCGAAAGTATGGGTGATTTCCAGCAATACTTACTCTCAAGGGCAATTGGTTTATGTTTAAGCGTGAACTTTACGTATGAATAGGGTTTACCACTTAAGAAATCAGGGAATTTGATAACGTTTAATCTTAAAACTAAGTCTAAGAGTGAGTTAAATATTGAATTCAATTATTCGCTCTTCCGGTTTTGTCAAATGAATTTGTTTGGTTCTCAATACACCTGCCAAATCTTCAAAGCCCCTGATAATTATTTTACTTGAGATATTTATCAGTCGGTATAAATAACTTGTTGCCGCTTATAAAGTACAGGTAGTATTTTTTGAATAAAGTTTAACTCCTATCGAAACGATGCACGAGATTTCTGAACAAAATATCCCTACAAGGAGAGTTTGCGATTGCTAATTGTCCTTTCCGAGTGGGATGGTGTAAGAAATCTCCATAAAATAGTTGCCCGGAATACTCATTCTGAAAAAGCTTGATTCATCTTCCAAATTCTCAACATCATCCATGTCGATAATTTCTGCAAATTTTTCACCGAATTCCTCTTCTGTAAGTTGGTGATTCAAAAGCCTTTGGTATTCTTCTGATTCGCGTAAAGAATTTCTCAGGGAAAACTCTACTATATAAGGGACTACATCTCCCGGGAAATTCCTGGCCCCTTGATCTACAGAACTGGTAAACCGGAGAGCATAAATTGGGTGCCCATTCCAATTGGCAGAACCGCGCTCAACCTGATGTTGTGCAGGAAAGTAACCAAATGGCACCCCAAACTCATACCAAAGGTGTTCTGTTATGTCAATATCCTCACCATCGTTGATTATAAATGGTCGGTCACCGGTTTTGTATACCCTTACCACAGTGGGATACCAAATTGCTAAAGTCATTTTAGCGTGGCAGTTTTTTTCTGCCTCTGGTGTCCACAGTTCTTCTCTGGCATCTGGGAGAAGCAATTCACCAGACTTGTTAATGGTCATTCTGTTTTCCGAAAGGTAGCACGCATCGACCTTGTCGTCACCACATCCGTAAAATCCCATTAATAAGGTACTCGCAAAGAGATAAGGCAAAATTTTAAATCTTTTCATCGGTATAAATTTAAAAATGCTGAACACTGTGAATCCAACTGCAAAATCAGGTTCACTTTTTGAAAAATCAATATGCAAACTTAACGATAAAAATAAGTGAGAACAATGACCATTTGCAGTTTATCCGATGATTGTCATCACTCCTTTCCAATTAGATTACTCAAGTCTCTCATTTCTTAATGAATCAGATATATTGTGCATTATGAGAAAGTTTAACGAATGCAAAAAGCAATGCAGAGAATATGTTTGCACTAATTATGGATCTGGTTTAATTTTCGACTTGTTCTGTGGCTAAGGAGGAACTTTTGGAAGTTTAAACGTGCTTATATAATACCCACAATGTGTCTCCGCAATTTCCACAGAGCTAACCCCTCCCCGCTTTACCACTGGAAATTTGCAACTCCATGACTTGTACTTTGAAGAGTCGTATGTCGGGAGACTGTCACGTACGGTTCTGTGAGGGGCTGGAGGTGAGTCCTCCGTCCTACTCGACTCCCTAAACGAATTACATCCGGACAGTTGCATGAATATCATGGCAACCATATGGTCAAACTATTGATCCCTTTAGCGTACTTATCGCTCTTAAGCTTTCTTACAAGCCTCTTAAAGGACTCGCGGTTAATCATCCAAAAAACTGGGAGAAAAGTGTAACATTTACAAATGGCATGGTTGTTGGTTTTTGTCAACCCAAATGTAGGGAAAATGACCATGCCGTTTTTTATTCGTTTTGGACTGGTGCGCATTTAATCATAATTATTATTGATTGAATGTCAATAGTATAATTGTTTTTTCTCAATTGATTCTCAATTGCTTAGCCCAATTTTTCTCTGGTGGAAAGTAAAGTGTATTCTGAAGGTTCAATCACTCTCGTTTTGTCAACATTTTCAAGAGGCAATGCTGACTTTAGTCCTAGCAGTTTTAATTTTTTCCATCCTGGAAAGGAGCATAGCTAAGGCTGTAGAGCTGGGCGAACAAAGCCCCAGAAGGCTTTTTCAAAACTGAAAAAAGAGGTAAGATTAAATCGATGGGTACAGTATGACTAACTTCAGAGAAGTTGTTGTAGGCTACTGACTATACCCAAATTCCCTCAGCATTCGTTCGTCGTCCCTCCAGTTGTCCTTTACTTTCACAAAGAGTTCCAAATAGACCCTTCTCTCCAGAAAGGCCTCAATTCCCTTTCGTGATTCAATGCCGAGTTGTTTTATCCCGGCTCCTCCCTTGCCAATGATTATTGGCTTCTGACTTTTTCTGGATACAATGATTTCAGCATGTATCTTAACGAGATCCTTACCGGGGTCCTCCTTAAATGAAGTGACTATAACTTCAGTGGAATAGGGGATCTCCTGATGATAGAGGCTGAGTATTTGATTGCGAATTATTTCGCTCACAAAAAAGCGCTCGGGTTTGTCCGTTATCTGATCTTTGGGATACCAGGCAGGCCCCTCTTTCAGATTTTCCAATATGTGATGCAGCACTAGTCCTGTATTGATTTTGTGGAGGGCACTGATCAATAAGGTTTTACAGAAATCTACCTCTTTTTCCCACTCGTGTATGGAGTTTTCAATTTGGGAATCACTCAACTGGTCGGCTTTGTTGACGATTAGGATTTTTGGGACTGCTGATTCTTTCAGTCTTTTTAGTGCGGAATCCGGTATTTCCGAGGGGACACCACCATCGGTCACTACCAGAAATACATCTGCATCCTCAAAGGTGCTGTAGGCAAATCGGTTCATCTTTTCCTGCATTACATAGGCCGGTTTTTTGATCAATCCCGGTGTGTCAGAGAGGATAATTTGAAAGTCATCGCTGTTGATAATGGCAAAAATCCGGTGCCTTGTTGTCTGTGGTTTACTGTTGATGATGGACATGTTTTCACCGACAAGGGCATTTACCAGTGTAGATTTACCGGCATTGGGTTTTCCAATTATATTTACGAAGCCAGATTTATGTGTCATAAGCCCAATCTTTTGGTCTGCCGCATTAGAATCTCCTCTACCTTCATGACGAGTTGTTGCGGCTTTAATTTTCGCCAGTTGAGGTTGTTAAATTGGTGGCCGAAGGACAGATAGTTGTCTAACCAGGTTGAGTTCATTTCTTCTTCCACATGCTGCAGAGTATTGACCAATGCGATGTATCCTCCTTCTTCGGTCAGCTCCTCAGACCACTCTTCATAGTAGCAATCGTCATCTCCATGAAAATTGAGTACGTTTTCACAAATGAGAATAAACTTTTTGATGCCCTTCTCCATCATTGGTTCGGCTATGTTCCGCTTGAGAAACATCACATCATTGTGAATGCAGTCGTTCCACTCTCCAAACATTTCCAATATGGCAAATCCTTCATCGTAATCTACAAACAGTGCTTTCATATATAGCGTGGGAGAACCAAACGGATCCCATTGCGGATGGATGAAGTAGTTGTATATCTTGTTTTCAAAATAGAATTCACTGTTTTCCCTGCGGAAAAAAGGGGAGTTTTCATCCTCAGATGCTATGTAATCATCTCTCCAAAAATAATGAGGTTCTATGTCGTACATGTGTTAAAAATCCTTCTTTTTCTGCTCACTTGATATCTCAAAGTTATAACATTTCAATACATAACGAAATGACTGTCTTGAATTGTTGCCAAAACAGACCGATGATTATTGGCCCTAGAGGAAAGGTGCCTAGTTAAGTGGATTTGGCCCTTAATTCGTGGTTTTTCACGCATCTATTTTGATTACAATGAATGAAATTAGCTATCTTGCACTACTTGAGGGTCGAATAAAAAATCGTCTGAGCCAAATGAGTTTTAATAAAATAATTATCACTGGGCCGGAGTCTTCAGGGAAAAGTACCCTTGCGGACGCTCTCGGCCAACACCTGGAGTTGCCTGTGGTGGGAGAGTATGCAGTCGAATACTTACGCAATACCAATGGGGAATACACCTATGAAGATATCAAGGAAATAGCTTTAGGTCAATACCAAAGGGAAATGGAAGCTCTGAAAGAGTATGGACCTCCCATTATATGTGATACATCTATGCTGGTATTGAAAATTTGGTCGGAGGTAAGATTTGGAAGGGTAGATAATTTTATTATAGATTGTCTGGAAAACTGCAAAGGAGATTTTTTCTTACTTTGTAAACCCGATATTGAATGGACCCCGGGGCCCTTTAGGGAGAATCCCAGCGACCGGGATCAATTATTTGAAAGGTATGTCAACTTTCTGGCTTTTTACGATTGCAATTGGGGGTTGATCGAGGGTGAGAAACGGCTTAAACTAGCCCTTGGTCTTTTGAGGGATATTGAGTGGAATGGCAAAAATGCCCTCTGAAAACTCTAAAAATTATCGATGACCCAGATATTATTTACGAGGACTTTTGCCGCTGCTTGTTAATTAGGTTCATATTTTAAATATATAGTGTTGATTTTGTGCCGCTTAACTGTGTTCCTGTTGTTTTCATTAGTATAAATTGCGAGCCTGGATAGTTTTTTCTGTGCCATAAGCTTTAATTTTTAGTGGCTGGAGTGGTGGAAGTAAGGGTTGTCTAAAGATGGAAGTGAAATTACACTGGCAGTTCCCCTTGAGATATCAGGATGCGAAATTACAGTAACGCGAAGGGATCAGCTCTTAGGTAGCCTAAACCCCTTTCAAGAACAAAAAATTTGTACTTAGGATAATTTTTCTATGACGGAATTTTGTAGCTTCGCACTTCATCTTTTGTTAGCAACCAAGAGGCCATGTCCCAATCATTCAAACGGGTTTATTTACTTCACGGAGAGGAATCCTTTCTGATCAACAGGGAGTTGGAAAGAATCGAGAAGGGAGTCATTCAACCTGGTTTTGAAGAGTTTAATAAATTTACCTACTTTGGCTTAGATGCTAAAGGAGTCCGAATTCTGGACCAGGTTACGACCAGACCTATGATAGGCGACCCCCAACTGGTAATTTTGAAAAATGCTCATCAATTTAAGGATTGGGAGCCCCTTTTGTCCTATGTAAAAAAGCCTGTTGACTTCACCATTCTAGTTATTGCCCATCCTGAAAAGAAATTTGACGGTAGGACAGCTTTCTACAAGCAAGTACAAAAGCTGGAGAAGGAGGGGCTAGCAGAAATATTTGAAGCCAAAAAGCTGTATGACAATAAAATTCCCGAGTGGATTGTGTCCGAGGTCAAGAACAGAGGCATGAGAATAAGCATGAAGGCAGCAACCTTGATGACGGAGTACCTCGGCAACAACATAGAGGGCATAGTGAAAGAATTGGACAAGCTGGAGATAAATCTTGAAAAGGGTAGCAAGGAGTTTACGATTGACCTTATTGAAAAATACGTTGGGCAGTCGAGGAAGTTTGGAGTTTTTGAACTCACGAAAGCGTTGTCAATGGGGGATAAGGATCGGGCTAGTCACATCGCCAATATAATGAGTCACGACCCCAAAAACAATCCAATTTTTATGTTGAACGGGGCTCTGTACTCTTATTTTTCCCGCGTTTACAGGGTGCATTCCCTCAGAGACAAATCTGACTTCAATGTTGCCAAAACACTTAAAATAGGACACGCATTTTTTGCAAAAGAATATGTTTCTGCTGCCCGTGTTTTCAACAAGGCCAAGTGTGAAAGGGCTTTTGGAATTTTGTACGAGTACGACCTCAGATCTAAGGGTATTCATTACTTTCAGGATGATGAGGAGTCAATGTTTCGCAATCTTGTTTCAGATATTCTAGAGTTGGTGTAATTTTTCCCCCGATGAAAATAGGACTAGTCGACAATTACGATAGCTTTAGTCATCTGCTGCTTAGGTTGGTGGAGGAGACCACTAAAAGCAGAGTTATTCTTCAAAAGAATGATGAAATTGACATAGAAAAACTCCTCAGCTGCGATGCGCTTATACTTTCCCCCGGTCCTGGCCTGCCTGAAGATGCTCCCGGGATGATGGAGGTTATTGATTCTTTTATTCAAAAAAAGCCTATTCTAGGTGTTTGTCTTGGCCATCAGGCACTTGCGATCCACTTCGGTTGCAAACTTCTCCAACTTCCAGCTGTCGCTCATGGTAAGCGGTCTGAGCTCAAAATAATGGACTATAGTACACTGTTTAAGGGTATTGAACTGAAGGCAGTTGTTGGCAGGTACCACAGTTGGATAGTTGATGCTGAAAGCATAAGTGACGAACTGGTAGTTACTGCAGTTGATGAGTTAGGTCATCTTATGGGATTGCGGCATCAAAGCCTTCCAATCGAGGGTGTTCAATTTCATCCTGAGTCCATAATGACAGCTAATGGAGTCCAAATGGTTCAAAATTTTTGGAAAGCCTACCTCTAAAACCCGACTTTTACAGATATTTTTTACAAGTAAATAATCGCATTGAGCCCAATAATATGTCCATTACTTCTAACAAATTTCGCCGAAACTGATCAACGGTGAAATGCATACCACCAGGGACCCGGGTATTTTTCATAATGCCCCTCAAAGAAAATTCTGCCTCTGGTTTCCTCAAGCATTTTTACCAGCTGGTCAGCAGAGGTAATAGCTTGCTCATTCATTTTGGTAATGATGTATCCCGGTTCCATTTTAGTCCTTGCGATGGTACTCCCGCGGTAGATTGAAATGACCTTCACGCCTCCTTCCTTTCCGAGTCTTCGCTCTTCTGAGGGCAACAAATCCCTGACTTCAAAGCCCAGGTCGGTGAGGATTTTGTCCTTGCGTACTGAAACGAGGTCGGTTGTGTTTAACTGATTTTTCAATATGGACAGAGTTGTAAATTCCTCCCCGTTTCGATAGTAGCTCACCTCAACCTCATCACCAGGTCGGAATCGCCCAAGTATTTCAAGCATTTCAGGAAGGGTATTGATTCGCCGGCCCTGTATTCTCAAAATGACATCCCCTCTCCTTATACCTGCCTTGTGGGCCCCACTTTCCGGACTGACCCTAACCACATGTACACCATTGGGGCTTGGAAGGCCCAGTTGCCTTGCTCGATCGACACTTAGGTTTTCTGCGGTTATTCCGAGAAGACCTCTGTGAACAGCCCCAAATTCCTTCAGGTCAAAGATTACTTTCATGGCCAGATTGGCTGGAATGGCAAATGAATAGCCCTCATATCTTCCTGAGTAAGTAATGATGGCTGTATTTATTCCTACTAACTCACCATTTGTATTGACTAAAGCGCCACCACTATTTCCTGGATTGACCGCTGCATCGGTTTG
This sequence comes from Saprospirales bacterium, assembly GCA_007695145.1. GTDB lineage: Bacteria > Bacteroidota > Bacteroidia > Chitinophagales > Saprospiraceae > PWJY01. The sequence continues at coordinate 35,363 of REEI01000055.1, forward strand.
AATGAAACTCTCAATTCCGTATTCGGTATCCAATATATTAATGTTTCTTCCCTTTGCACTGACGATTCCGGCTGTCACGGTTGATTGCAACCTGAAAGGATTGCCCACTGCAAGCACCCATTCGCCTACCTGGAGGGAATCGCTGTTTCCAAATACAAGATAGGGTAGTTCTGATGCCTCAATTTTTAGAAGAGCGAGGTCGGTAGTGGGGTCTTTACCAATAATCTCAGCCGAAAATTCGCGCCTGTCATTCAGTACCACGGTGATATTGGTTCCATCTTCGATGACGTGATTGTTGGTTGCAATGTAGCCATCAGAAGAAATAATTACTCCAGATCCTGCAGCATTGTTATACCCCCTCATATTTTGAAAACTGTCTCCATTGCTTGCTCTAATGTAAACTACTGCGGGAGTGGCTTTTTTTGCAGCTTGGATAAAATTGGTAGGTGCCGATGACAAAAAGTGGCGCTGAAGATTTCCATTGAGTAGCAGGTCTTCAGATTTTACCAGCGAACTGGTTCTGGATTCCTTGATAATAACTGTTTCCTTTACCAGATAGTGATCGTAAATGATAATTGAAGCCGTAGATATAATTGCAGCTATTAGGGAAATTATCAATAGTTTATACAATATTTTCACGCGACAGGAATTGATGTATTAAGTTAGATTGCTTAGCTTTGTGAATACAATTATACACATTATGTTCTACAACAGAAACGAAAATCAGGAGAATAACGAAAAAAATACCGAATATGTTGGGACTGTTTGGGGTCCCGGTTTTTTGAAATTCTCAGCTGTGGTTATTTTGGTGTTTTTGCTTTTGTTTATATACCGCCATTTGAAGTACGGAGATCTGGGCGGGGGAATTGATGGCATCAGGTCAGTCCTGTAATTTTCAACAAAATTTGCAAGGTCGCTTATCTTCAGGAAATTGAGGGCTTTGACGTTTACTTAATAAACTTTCACAAATACCATGAAAAAACACTTTTACAAATATCACGGCGCCGGAAATGACTTTGTGCTTTTTTCGGAGGATGTTTTTGAAGACATGAACTATGATGTTTTGGTGAAAGAGATCCGATTTCTGTGTCACAGACGCTTTGGCGTCGGGGCTGATGGAGTTTTATTGATGAAACCAATATATTCAGATAATTTCGCCTTTGAGATGGTGTACTACAATTCCGATGGGAGCCGGGGAAGCTTTTGTGGTAACGGTAGCAGATGCATTTGCCGGACCGCCATTGAGCTTGGCTGGGTGAAAGCGGGTGAAGAATTTGACTTTCTTTTCGGAGGTAAAACTTACAGGGGTTTCTCTGAAGATGGGATTAGAATTTCTGTAAATTTGGTAGATGTGAACGACTTTGGAGACTGTAAGGAAGGGTTTTTAGTCGATACAGGCTCCCCTCACTTGATTCTGGAGTCGAACGAAACGGATTGGAAAAAACTGCGCAAAATCGCTGAGGGAATTAGATACTCCCCGCCCTTTTCAGGGAATGGAGTCAATGTAAATTTTTTGCGAAACACAGATAAGAAGGCTGTAGATATGGTCACCTATGAAAGGGGAGTTGAAGACTTTACCTATGCATGTGGAACAGGGGCGGTTGCAGCGGCTGTGTTTCTAGCAGAAAAAACCAACAAGGGTGGATCGTTTTTACTTCGTTCAGCAGGAGGAGAATTGACGGTTTCTCTCGAAAGACAATCACTGAGAAGATATACAAATGTCTGGCTGACTGGACCGGCAATTAAGGTTTTTGAGTCGGATTGGCATTTTGGGAATAGCCCTCATGTGGTGAACTTAGAAAAGGCAGAAAACAACTCTCTATAGGCATGGTCGTCATTTAACTTTTTCGCAACCTCAAGACCCTTGCGATATATGTTTTTAGCTTTTTCAGTTTGATTGATCTTCTCATAAAGACCACCAAGATGATAGTAGGTACCGGTGTAATTTGGATGGTCTTCAACTAATCTGAGATAGAAGTCAAGTGCTTCCGTAAATCGATCGGCTTTTTCATATTCTTTTGCAAGGGCATAAATCACAAATGGGTCATCCTCCGATTCTTTATACAATTCCAGTAATTGCTCCAGCCTTTTGTACATTCTGCTTTTTTATTCAAAAGTAAGAAACAGTTTTAATCAGTCTTGACTTTTGGCTGTTTTTTCAAACAATAGCAATATATTTGCATTCCAATAATATAACAAATTCTCAATCGAATGAAATTACTGGTTTGTGTAAGCAAAACTCCCGATACTACTGCTAAGGTAGATTTTACGTCCGACAGTTCGTCATACAATGAAGATGGTAAGCAATTTATAATGAATCCCTATGATGAGTGGTATGCTTTAGTAAGGGCATTGGAGCTGAAGGAAGCGAATGGGGGCGAAGTGGTGATCATCAATGCTGGTCCGGCTTCAAATGATGCCATTTTGAGAAAGGGTTTGGCCATAGGTGCCGATAAGGCGATCCGCATTGATTGCGATCCTCAGACTGCATTTGAGGCTGCAGGCCAGGTGGCAACCTATGCAAAAGATGAGGGTTTTGATATCGTCTTTTGTGGGAAGGAAACCATTGATTACAACGGCAGTGTTTTTGGAGGAATGTTGGCGGAAATATTGGATGTACCCTTTATTTCCTATGCGAGCAAAATGGAATTTGCAGATGGTAAGGCGACTATCAATAGAGATGTAGAAGGTGGGGTAGAGGTGGTAGAGGCAAAAACACCCTTTGTAATCAGTGCAGCCAAGGGATTAGCAGAACAGCGCATCCCCAATATGCGGGGAATTATGATGGCAAAGAGGAAGCCATTAGATATCAAGACCGGTTCGGAGATCGAGAATAAGGTTAAAGTCCTGAAGTTTGAATTGCCTCCTGCTAAAGGATCAGTTAAAATGATCGATCCTGAAAATATGGACGAACTGGTACGGCTGCTTCACGAGGAATCAAAAGTGATCTGATTTATAAATGATATTAAATACTTAATAATGATATTGGTTTTTGCTGAAAATAAAGAAGGAAAATTTAAGAAGAATGCTTTTGAAGCAGTTAAATTTGGAAGTTCTTTGGCTTCCGACCTCGGTATGGAATGTCATGCGGTTGTGCTTGGGGAGAGTGATCAGCCGGAATCACTTGGAAAGTACGGTGCTAAAAAAGTAATTCACTTGAATAACCATCAACTCAACGAATTTGATGACGTAGCCTATAAAAACGCCATTAACAAAGTCGCATCAGATGTAGGGGCTAATTTTATTATTCTCTCTCATACCGCACTTGGAAAAGGATTGATTGGGAGGTTGGCCGTTTCTTTGAAGGCGGGATGTGTGCCTGCAGTAAAAGGACACCTTATGTTAGGCAGTGATCCGGTTTTTGTCAAGCCGGTTTTTTCCGGAAAGGCATTTGCCCATTATCAAACTTCGGGCCCCTCTGTAATTTCTATTATTCCCAATTCCCTTCAATTGACAGAAGTTGATGGAGCAGATCCAGTTGAGGTGGAAGAGCATGAGGTTGAGGTATCCGGTTCAGGCGTGAAGTTGATCAAGAAGGATGTGATCACAGGTACTGTTCCATTGCCCGAAGCTGAACTGGTGGTGTCTGCCGGTAGGGGAATGAAGGATCCATCCAATTGGGGAATTATTGAAGAGCTTGCAAATGAGCTGGGTGCAACTACTGCATGCAGTAGACCGGTTTCTGATTCAGGTTGGAGGCCTCACCATGAGCATGTAGGCCAAACCGGGATTGCCATTAGACCAAATTTATACATTGCTATTGGCATTAGTGGTGCTATTCAGCACCTGGCCGGAGTAAATAATTCAAAGGTTATTGTCGTTATTAATAAAGACCCTGAAGCTCCTTTTTTCAAAGCTGCAGATTATGGCATTTGTGCTGACCTTTTTGAGGTCGTCCCCAAATTAACTGAAGCCGTAAAAAAATATAAAGCAGCCTCCAATTGAGATCAGCAGTGGATGAATTGATTGTTAAAGCTGATAAATGATATGAGAAAAATAGAATTGGATATTGTAGCGCTTTCCCATAGTCTCAGTCAATCCCATAACTATGCGGTGGTGTTGGGTGAGAGAGATGGAAACCGTCGACTTCCCATTGTAATTGGATCTTTCGAAGCTCAGGCCATAGCCGTTGCCATGGAGCGCATGACTCCCAATCGTCCACTTACTCACGACCTTTTCAAAAATACCCTTGATACCTTTGATATTGTCCTTCGAGAGGTGATAATAAATAAGCTTTATGATGGGATATTTTATGCGCGCCTTGTTTGTGAAAAGGAGGGAGAACTATACGAAATTGATGCCAGGACCTCCGACTCAATAGCCATGGCTGTTAGATTTAATTGCCCGATTTATACCTATGATTTCATCCTGGATGCAGCTGGAATTTCATATGATGATTCTGAAAAAAGTGAATCCCAATCTTCGGAGGGTAAAAGAAAGCGAGAAAAAACAGGTGGAGATACCCTGGAAAATATTCCCGATGCACAGTTAAAGGCCATGTTGGACGATAGTCTTAAGGAAGAAAACTACGAGAAAGCCGCAAAAATAAGAGACGAAATTAATAGGCGTAAAAAGGTTGACTCCTGAAACTTGTTGGTGTTCAAGCTATTCAGGTTCTAAAGGTAAGCTCCTTTATTATGTCGCAACACCTACGAATTTTAGCTTCACTCACATCTCTATGAGTTACAAAACGAATGGTATGTGGCCCAAAGGCAACACACAATATTCCTTTTTTCTTTAGGGAAGAAATAAATGTTGCAGCCGTTATGCGCTCTTCCAGGTCAAAGATTACTATATTGGTTTCGCCCGGATGAATTTTTTTTACCCAGCTTTTACCTTGAAGGGCTTTTTTCAAGCTTTGAGCTTTATAGTGGTCGAGCTCAAGTTGAGGAATGTTGTTTTTGAGAGCAAAAAGACCAGCAGCTGCCAGGTAACCCGCCTGTCGCATTCCCCCTCCCATTGATTTTCTTATTCTTCTCGCAACATCAATGTCTTCTTTATCTGCTAATAGCAAAGAACCCACAGGTGCACCAAGTCCCTTTGAGAGACACACAGAAATGGTGTCAAAAAGGGGGCCTACTGATTCAGGTTTAGCCCGGTCAATAACCAATGCGTTGAAAATTCTGGCGCCATCTAAATGGAGCCGAAGACCCATCTCTCTGCTAAAATTTGAAACATCGGACATCTCCTTCAGGGAATAATGGGTTCCTCCTGCTTTGTTGCAGGTGTTTTCTACGACAACCAGGGAACTGTTGGGGTACCAATCCGTCTTTGGCCTTATGGCATTTGAGATTTGGGGCACCGTCATGATTCCATTTGTAGATTGGATCAAATTCAATCCAACACCTGCATTCGTGGCATAAGCTGCATTTTCATAGTGGAATATATGAGAGTGAATGTCACAAATTACCTCATCCAAAGGTCTGGTGTTGACCCTAAGTGCTATCTGGTTCGTCATCGTCCCACTTGGGCAAAAAATAGCCGCTTCTTTATTGAAAAGGTCGGCAGCATATTCTTCCAATTCATTTACAGCAGGGTCTTCCTTGAAAACATCGTCTCCCACCTTCGCTTCAAACATCGCTTTTAGCATTGCCGTGCAGGGTATCGTAACTGTATCGCTGATCAAGTTTATCATTGCCTTATTTGATTTCTAACAAATGGTAAATATAGGACTTTATCTCCTCGGCGATACTCGTCACATGGATATTCACTTTCCATCTTTATTTCACTGGGAATTTGGATGTTTTGAAGATGGGAATCACTGCAAGAATTGCCCCTGTACTGGTTTTCAGAAGCCCCCCGGTAACAATTTATAAAATCCCCTTAAAAATTTGCTTCAGATTTGGTGATATTATTGGAGGGTATTATCTTTGCCCTGCTTTTTGAGCAAGCGCCGTTAATGTATGAGCGCTTTCCTTATTTTTGGCCCATTCGTCTAGTGGTTAGGACGCAAGGTTTTCATCCTTGAAACAGGGGTTCGATTCCCCTATGGGCTACCAGCCGAATTCGCATTAGTGGATTCGGTTTTTTTTGGCCCAAATCCACACAATTTTTTTCATTGAAAAGGGGCTTATTTATTTTCCATTGCTCCTCTACTTCGCATTGTGCGCAATCAATCACTCCCCCCAGTTTGGGGAACTCATAACAGTCTCCAGGCTATAAACACTACCTCAAGTGCCATTAAGTTTCTATGAAGCCATACTGTGGATAAATATCAAGCTGGTCTTTCTTGTGAGATAGCTTTTCAACATGGAACAATTACGTGCCTTGAAATTTAGAGAGGACATGGCTAGTCATTCCTGGATATACAATCACCGAAGTGAATTGCATAGAACGCATCAGTTCAGCAACTCATCCCTTGAATAGTACAAGAAGCTGCTCAGGGCAACAAAGCAGGGCTAAAACAGGAAGTTACAAAAGCATTTTAGTAGTTTACCGGATCGTCCGGATAAGCTTGAGAATAATTGTACTTTAAAATGTCAAAAGTAGTTACGATACCTACCAGCATTTGTTCATCGTCTACTATAGGAATAGCATGGAACCAATTTCTAAGGAAAATATCGGCAGCGGATCCAATTTTATCATAAGGACTCATTTTGGCGATCTTGGTAGTCATTACCTCCTTGGCCCTAATTTTTGGATACTCATCGAATGGTCGGTTGAGCCACAATAGGTCTGAGGTGGTAATGAGGCCAACGATATGTCCATTTTTAGTAATTGGAAGGTGGTGAATCTTCCTGGATTGGAAAATATCTTTGATCTTGTCCAATGTGACTTCAGGCGAAGCCGTGATCAGATTGGTGGTCATTATTTTTGAAATAGGTTCATTCATTTTCTAAGATTTTAAAATTTCGGATAAATTTAGTGTAAGATTTCGAATCCCCAAAACCGTTTAATACAATTTTAACCGTTTGAGGTTTCCAATAGAGGCTGAGAATCGCTTTAAAATTGATTTAAATTATTGAAAGTCAATCAAAAAGGCCATTTGTTAAACTATCTTCGGCAATTTCGGGAATAGTAACTTTTAAAAGGGGATTTGAATCCATGGCTCGCTTGATGGCAAAAATAGCCTCCTGATTTCTCGCCCAGGATCTTCTGGCAATTCCATTGTTGACATCCCAATAAAGCATTGATTCAAGATTTTTTTCAGCTTCGGTTGTTCCATCCAACACCAGTCCAAATCCTCCATTGATGACTTCACCCCAGCCAACTCCGCCACCGTTGTGAAGACTTACCCAGGTAGCTCCTCTGAATGAGTCGCCAATTACATTGTGAACTGCCATGTCAGCAGTAAACCGCGACCCGTCATAAATATTGGCTGTTTCCCTGAAAGGTGAATCTGTGCCTGACACGTCGTGATGGTCTCTCCCCAAAACTACGGGAGCAGATAGTCTTCCCTCTTTAATGGCATTGTTAAATGCCCTGGCTATGGCAATCCTTCCGTCCGAATCTGCATAGAGGATCCGAGCTTTAGAACCTACATTAGGAATATTTTGCCCAGCTGTTTGAATCCATTTGATATTATCGGATAATTGCCCCTTTATTTCATCCGGGGAATTTTGGTATTGCTCTGTGAGAACCTCTTCCGCAATTTTATCGGTAGCTTCAAGGTCTTCTATCGACCCTGAGGTGCAAACCCATCTGAAGGGCCCAAATCCATAATCGAAGCACATAGGACCCATGATATCCTCGACATACGAAGAGTACTTAAATGTGCCTTCCTCCTTATTTTTCCAGATATCGGCACCTGCTTCTCCTGCTTCTTTTAGGAATGCATTTCCATAATCCCAGAAGTACATTCCGGATTCTGCCATCCTATTCACTGCATTTACATGTCTTATAAGAGATTGCCTTACTGCCTTATTGAAAGCCCTTTTATCAGAGTAAAGCAGTTTTTTTGCCTGGTCAAAGGTATATCCAACAGGACAGTAGCCGAGATCGTCTATATTGTGTAGAGAGGTTTGATCGGATCCGAATTCTACTTTCACCTTCCGGGCAATAAGTGCTTCCCATAGGTCGACTATATTACCTGCATATATTAAAGAGATTCCCTCCCGGTTGGCCTTTGCATCTACAACCCGATCAATGAGTTTATTGAGATCGCTGTAAACATTTGAACTTAGGATGTAACCGTCTGTAATCCTTTGTTGAATAGCATCCGGATCAACTTCGGCAATGATTGAGGTGCAGCCTGTAATCTCACCAGCTTTAGGTTGGGCTCCTGACATTCCTCCCAGGCCTGAGGTGACAAAAAGCTTACCTTTTAAGTGGGTAAGTCCTGCTTCGACCCTCCTGCCTGCATTGAGTAGGGTAATGGTTGTGCCGTGAATAATCCCCTGAGGCCCAATATACATAAAGGAACCCGCAGTCATTTGGCCGTATTGCGTTACACCAAGAGCATTGAACTTGTTCCAATCGTCTTTAGAAGAGTAGTTAGGAATCATCATGCCATTGGTCACCACTACTCTTGGAGCAGAAGGGGAAGAAGGAAAAAGACCCATCGGATGGCCCGAATATAGAACAAGGGTCTGATGATTGGTCATTTCAGCCAGATACTTCATACATAATCTGTACTGAGCCCAATTTTGAAAAACAGCACCATTTCCTCCGTAGGTAATAAGTTCGTGTGGATGTTTGGCAATCGTATTGCACAGGTTGTTTTGAATCATTAACATGATGGCCGCGGCTTGTTTGCTTTTGGCCGGGTACTCATGAATGGGTCTTGGCTCAATAGCGTTTAGTGGACGATACCTGTACATATATATGCGTCCGTACTGCTTCAATTCTTCAGCAAATTCCGGTGCCAGTACTGAGTGAAATTTTGCCGGACAATATCTCAGTGCATTTTTTACAGCCAGGGCCAATTCCTTTCCGCTCATTGAGCGTATATCTCTCACCGGAGCATGGCTTACAGAGTAGTCGTACTCACGCCTCGGTGGCAAATAATTAGGAATGCCTTCTAGAATATCCTCTGCAAATGACAATTTTTTAATCATTGACGGTGGTTTTCTTTCTTAGATAACTGAATATTCTGAAAAGAGTTGATCAAACCTTTTTCTGACTTCATTCCTATCCATGTATTTTGAGACTTTTAGATTGTCGGGCGATTTTTGGAGCAGGTTGTTGACCGAAAGTCCAGACGCTGGATGTATGAAAGCTGGTGCAATTTCATTCAGTGGAACCAGGACAAAATTCCGCTCATCCAGTCCAAAATGAGGAATGCGCAAACTTTTTGAACGAATGATTTTTGAGCCAAAAAACAAGATGTCGACGTCTATTTCCCTGTCTGTGTAGCCCTTTCCGTCCCTGATGCGCCCTGAAGTCCTTTCAATTTTTTCAATCTCGACCAATAAATCCATTGGTGAAAACTCTGTTTGAATAGTACAAACCATGTTGAGAAATGGATTCAAGCCTTCTTTACCCCATGGTTCTGTGAAGTAAATGGAGCTCAATTCCGATAATTTCCCCATCTTAATCGCAATCCAGTTCAAAGCATTGAAAAGGTGGTACTCTCTGTCTTCAATATTGCTGCCCAGGCCCAGAAATACTTTTTCCAAAATCCAGATGTCTTAAGCTTTATGATTTTGAATCAGAATCAAAGCGCCGGATGGCCTTAATGTAACGATTTAGTTCTGTACGGACCTCAGGCATTAGAATAAAGAGGCCGATCATGTTTGGAACGAGCATGGCAAATATCATTGCATCCGAGAAATCAATAACTGCATCTAGAGAAGAAGCAGCTCCGATTACTATGAATGCACAGAATATAAGTTTGTATGCGACATCTGCCGACTTAGATCTGCCAAATAGGTACATCCAGGACTGAAGACCATAATAAGACCAGGAGAGCATGGTACTAAAGGCAAACAACACGACTGCAACAGTCAGAACATATGGGAACCATGGGATGATGGTTGCAAATGCATTTGAGGTTAAATCTACACCGCTTAAACCGTCAACATTTACATAAGCTCCTGTGATAATAATGACCAGGGCGGTCATTGTACAAACAATCACAGTATCTACAAAAGGCTCCAAAAGTGCTACTATTCCCTCACTTGCGGGATATCTTGTTTTTACTGCCGAGTGGGCAATGGGAGCTGATCCGATCCCCGCTTCATTTGAAAATGCAGCACGTTGAATTCCAATAACCAACACTCCTATTAAGCCACCAGTAACTCCTTCAGGTGAAAAAGCTCCGGATATGATCAATGCAAAAGCATTGGGAATCTGCGGTATGTGAAGGAAAAGTATGGTCAGTGCTGCCAGTACATATATCCCAACCATGAAGGGTACCACTCTTGCAGTTACGCGACCAATTCGCTTAATACCTCCTATGATGACCAAACCTACAAACAAGGCTAATACCAATCCAAATACAAAACCTGCATTGCCCGATTCCAAATCTGCCCCCACCATTTGATTAAATTGTATAGCAGCCTGGTTGGCCTGGAACATGTTACCACCGCCAAAGGAACCGCCGATACACATTATGGCAAATACTACAGCTGCCACCTTTCCTAAGAAACCTAATCCTCTTTTTTTCAATCCCTTGGAAATATAATACATAGGACCACCATATACCGTTCCATCTGGTCCAACATCCCTGTACTTCACACCAAGAGTGCACTCAACAAATTTGGTAGCCATACTAAAAAAACCTGCAACAATCATCCAAAATGTAGCTCCTGGACCTCCAATTGTGATTGCAATAGCCACTCCAGCTATGTTTCCCAGGCCTACTGTGGCAGAAAGTGCTGCAGTTAAGGCTTGAAAGTGAGATATTTCCCCTTTTTTACCTTCGACTTTGATAGTTTCAAGTATATCTCCGTCTTCGGTAGTCTGTGGAGGACCGGAGGGAATGGCCTCATGAGGATCCATCTTGTCGTATTTGCCCCTAACTGTTTGTATGGCCAGCCAGAAACCTTTAAAGTTGATGAATTTAAAGTAAATGGTGAAGAAAATCGCAGCAAATATCAATAAGATCACTACCACCGGTACTGCAACTTCCTCCGTAAGATTAACTGGGAAAAAGACTATTCCCATCACAAAATCACTCACCGGCTGGAAGTTATCATTTATCCATTGGTCCAGCCCATTTCGCTCTGAGGCTAACAAAATCGGTCCACTGAATAGTATTGCTAAGGCACTAAGTAAAAATTTCTTCATCCGCTATTGAAAGGTTTAATTTGTAAAGTTATACAATAAGGTAGTTTAGGTAAAAATTCACGCACAATTCAATGATTTCCGCCAATTGATGTCAAGCCTCAATCAGGAAAATGCCGCAATTAACGACATATTGACAAAAGTTCCAAAATTTGGTCTGAATTATTTTTCTCAAATTGCTTAATGTGGTAAGTGGGGTAGGCTAGTTTTAGTGTCCCACTTTTGGAAATTGTATTTCATTGTTTCCACTATGGATATTTGAAATAACCGGGGACAGAATATTGGTCAGCTTACCAGGACCTCTCTAATTTGTAGAATTTAACCTTTATTTCTACCTTATTAAACTCACCTCCCCCTGCAACACTACCACCTCCCCATCCAAAAACTCCACCTCCACTAGCCAAACAAAAACCCCCGGAT
>REEI01000080.1 GCA_007695145.1 Saprospirales bacterium
ACCCAATTCCTTTGGCAAAGGCGGCTTTTCACGAGGAATGTCATCTGAATAGGTCTCCAACTGAAGCAGAATCTCCTCTATGGCTTTTTCCAGTTGACTGTCTCTGCCTTCATTGGTGGCAATTGGGTCCAACACAACTTCAATATCCGGAGCTACGCCTTCATTTTCGACGGACCAGTTGTTATCCGTATCTACAAATCGGAAATGAGGTACGGTCATCACCCCTCCATCCACAAAGGGCGGATTGGCAAAAATGCCGATCAATCCACCCCAGGTGCGGGTGCCCAGGAGTTTTCCTATGCCCAATTCTCGGAAAGCATAGGGCAGATAATCTCCTCCTGATCCGGCATCCTGATCGATCATCATTATTTTGGGACCGTGCAAACTCCCGAAAGGAGTGGTGGACATCATTCCCCTTCTGTACACCCAGTTGGAAAGGTGTGGTCTGCTGAGGACTTCTACTATGTAGTCAGCAGCTTGTCCACCACCATTGGATCGCTCATCAATAATTAGCGCCTCCTTATCTAATTGTGCATAAAACATTCGGTTGAAAAGGGTATAACCTGCTCCGGCTGTATTCGGTAAATAAATATAACCCACTCTTCCATCGGTTGCTTCAGCTACAGCGAGCCGATTGCTTTCCACCCAATTCCAAAGTCGCAGCATGAATTCAGAATTAATCGGCTCCACGGTGATGTTTCTGGATTCACTGCCATCAGCCTGTTCAGATAGTGTAATTACTACTTGCTTTCCTACCGTGTTTTCCAGTTTTTTAAAGAGATTCCCTTCAGCCGTTAGATCGAGACCGTTAACCGCTATTATAAATTCTCCCTCATTGGCAGCATTTCCGGGTACGGTCAAAGGAGCATTGAGAAAGGGATTCCAGGTTTCACCGCTATAGATTTTACCAATTTTCCAGCGATTGTTTTCAATGATGAAGTCTGCTCCTAGCAAGCCTCCGGAAGGACCTGATTCGCGGTAAACATCACCCCCTCCCACATTATTATGTCCTGCGTGTAGCTCAGCTATCATCTCTACCATTAGATCATTGAGACACTCTCTTCGCGCTACATGATTGAGTAAGGGTAAATATTGCTCATATATAGCATCCCAATCCAACCCGTGAAGATTTTCTGCATAAAAGAAGTCCCTTTGCATTCGCCAGCCTTCATCAAAAATCTGTCTCCATTCCTGCCTGGGGTCTATTCTCATTCTCAGGTCGGAAGTGTTTACCGGTTTTAGGGTCAGGCTTTTTCCCACCTCAGCGGTGGCCAACCTTCCCCCAGTTTGCCGTATTAGTAGCTGCCTTCCAGAATGGCTGATATCGTAGTTGATCAAGCCGGAATGAATGACTTCTGCTTTTCTGCCCTCAAAATCAAACCTAAGCAACTGGTTTTCCTCTGAACTTGATTCTCCGGGGGCATTTACCATTGTTCCTGGCTGCACTGAACGCTGATAAACCAAAGCACCATCATGAGCTAAATTGAGGTTTCCGTAGTTTCCTTTTGAGACGGGTAGGGCAATTTTACGATCAAAGAGTCCTTCCAGATCAATTTGCAGTTCAGTTTTATCATCGAGATTGTTAGCCTCCTTATCCTCATCCTCCGAAAGTTCTTCATCCCCTTTTCTCAATGCAAGCGGAGATTCGCCCTCTTTTTGCAATACTAGCGCATAAATCCCAGCCCGATAGGGCCTTTCCTGACTGGTCATATCCAGGGAAAACTGTATGGGTCCTGAGTTGGTAGAAGCTGCAAAATAGAGATACTTTCCATCGCGACAGAAAACCGGGGATGCGACATCCGCCATTCCGTTACTGAGAATATGTCTCTCCCCTTTTTCAAAATTGTAAAGTACCAAATCCCTAAAGTAATTGGGCTGTCTCAGGGTATAAGCCAACCACTTTCCATCGCGAGACAGTGCCAGATTGAAGCCACCCTGTCGCTCACTTTGATCAATGGTCTTCACTTCTCCATTGTTGAGGTCAATGTAGTGGATGGCCTGTTGGTTGTCACTAAATACGATACGCCGGTTTTCAGCGTCCCATAGCCTGAGTTGGTAAAAGTCAGGCCCGATCTCAAAGGATTGTTTTTCACCCAAACCATCCTGACTGATGATTTGCAACTGTTGTCCTTCAATCGATTCCACTATCCATGCCACTTCTCCTCCGGCAGGAGACCATATGGCAGTGTATTCTCTGATTCCATCTGAATTACTCAAATTTCTCGTACTTCCATCCTCTACGGGAATCGAAAACACCTCCCCCCGCGCCGTTGCCAGCACCCTTTTCCCGTTAGGAGAAAGATTTACAGACTGAATATTTCCACTGACATTTTTCCACTCGGTCCTCAATTGCGGCAAATCTGGATTCAACTGGATGCTGATCGCATGGACTTCACCTGTATTTAGGTCCAGTTCGTGTAGCCTTCCTCCTGCTGCATAGACGATCTTGTCACCATGGCCGGCTGCCCAAAGAATATCCCAGTTTTGTTTGTCAGTCAGCTGGTTTATCTCTCCTGTTGATGGTTCGAAGCGATGTAAATTCAATCTTTTATCGTATCTGTCAGAGATGAAGTAAACACTTCCTTCCAACCAAAATGGCTGTATATCATTTACCCTTTTTCCGGGAATTTCTGTGATACTGTTGGCCTCTTTGTCAAAAATTTTGATAGACGGAGAAGTACCACCTCTGTACCCTCTCCAACCAGCCCCTCCTCCGTAGAGTCCATTGTATGCAGGACCGAAATCAATATAAGCTAATAGCTTCCCATCGGGATTCCACTGACCACGGAAAAACCGCGCTTCCATTTGTTTTATTGGTGCACCTCCGTTTTTGCTAACATGATACAGCTGACCCGATCTGCCGTGATTGTTTTCCCGGGTAGAATAAAAAGCCACCTCAGATCCATCTGCACTCCATCCGGTAACAATATCTGATCCCGGATGCCAGGTAAGTCTTTGAGGTTGGCCACCATTAACAGAAATGACATACACATCGGTATTCCCTTCATAATTAGCTGAAAAAGCAATAGATTGACCATCCGGTGAGAAAAAGGGATTGTTTTCTTCAGCAGGACTGCTGGTAAGTCTCAGTGGATTGGATCCATCCCTATCGACTCTCCATAGATCACCTGCATAGACGAAAACAATGTGATCAGCTGAAACGGTAGGTTGTCTAAGTAGCGCAGTAGACTCGTTAGAGTGACTTAAAGGGGACAAATCCAATGGAAGGAGTAAGAATAGAAAGAACTGTATGAAAAGAAGGCAAAAAATGGTAGGTCTTAGTTTCATTATTGTCGAAGATTATAAAATTTGATGTGTAAAAATATATTTAATTTAGTTGAAGCACCGGGTATTTTGCAAAATATTTAAGGTATTTTGCAAAAATCCTGAGGTTATCAAAAGTGCCTTTGGTAAGATTTGGATTTCCAAAGATTTTATAGGAAACAGAATAAAACATGTGTTTATTCTACAGAAAACAACTGATAATTTGGCGGCAATTTTGAAATTATCATATAATTTAGAAAAGTTCCAATAATTCTTCATAAATTTACTCTTCTTAATGTCGATACTCAGAAAACCTGACCTAAAGCTGAAATGATGAAAAATCCACGCTTACTATTGGTTTCAACCATTGCAATGGCCTTTGTTCTAATTGCTTTTTCTTCCTCACCTCCAAATGGAAATACCGGTGCCCCAGGTGAGGGTGTGTGTTCCAGTTGCCACGGTGGATCCAATCCTCTGGGACTGGATGGAAATATAGCAATTAGCGGAACCGGTCCAACTGTATTGGCAGGTGAGACATACCTGGTATCGGTATTGTTAACCAATCCCAATGGGCTTGCTCAGCGAGCCGGATTCCAAATTGTAGCCCTGGACGAAAATGATAACAATATTGGTACCCTTTCCAACCCATCAGCTAGTTCTACCATTTCTACCTCGGGAGGAAGAACTTATTTTAAACACAATCCCGC
The DNA here is from genome assembly GCA_007695145.1 of Saprospirales bacterium. Classification (GTDB taxonomy): domain Bacteria; phylum Bacteroidota; class Bacteroidia; order Chitinophagales; family Saprospiraceae; genus PWJY01. The sequence continues at coordinate 3,972 of REEI01000080.1, forward strand.
TGTCAATTTTCCCGCTACTAATGAGGTAGAATGGACTGTTGAATGGACAGCTCCCTCTGATCCGAGTTCTACTACCGTCAACTTTTACGGTGCCGGTAATATAGCAGATGGGAACAATGCTTCAAGTAATGACCTGATAGTGACTACCCTTTTTAGTGCGTCAATAGAAATTCCCGCTCAGCCGCTGTCAGTAGAAATTATTGCCCAATCAGATGTGAATTGTTTCGGCGAATTAAATGGAAGTGCAGAGGCAGAAGCCTCCGGTGGATCCGGCAGCGGCTATAGTTTTTTATGGTCAAATGGTGAGACTGGTCCAATTGCAGTTCAATTGGGAGCAGGTTTACAAGCTGTGACTGTCACAGATGATGCCGGTGCCACAGCTGAAACCTCTGTAATTATTGCAGAACCGGATCTGGCAGAAATTGTATTGATAGAATTGTCTCATGTAAGTTGTGATGGAGGTGATAATGGTTTTATTTCTGTCCAGGCCGTTGGTGGGAATCCTCCGTATAATTTTACATGGTCTGATGGCTCAGTAGGTTCAGAAATTAGCGGACTGACAGCCGGAGAATATCAACTTACTGCCACTGATGAAAATGGTTGTACGGCCACCTCTTCATTCATTGTACTCGATGGAAGTCCTATTGAAGTGGTTGAAGTGGTAGATAATGTCAGTTGTAACGGTGGAGATGATGGCTCAATTTCACTTTTTCCCTCGGGGGAGAACCCACCCTTTACAGCAGTTTGGTCAAATGGTGAGGTAGGGCTCGATTTATCCGACCTGAGTGCTGGGCTGTACAATGCTACCATTACTGATGTGGCCGGTTGCGAGGCAGTTGTAACGGTTGAAATTTTTGAAGCTGCACCCATTTTGCCCAATGCTTCAGTATCGGCAGTGAGTTGCAACAGTGGTATGGACGGATCCATCGAGTTAAACCCCTCGGGCGACCAACCTCCATTTAATGCTTCCTGGTCCAATGGATTCATAGGCTTAAACAACATTATGCTGGAAGCCGGCACCTATGAATTTACCCTCACAGATGCTTTGGGTTGCGAAGTCTTTGGTTCTGAAGAGATCGAAGAGCCCGATGCAATTCAAATCAGCTTTACAGCAGTTCAACCGAGCTGTAGCAGTTGTGACGATGGTTCAATTACAGCCAATGTCTCTGGTGGAACAGGGGGTTATAGTTTTATCTGGGATACCGACCCACTGCAATCAAGTGCAACAGCGGGAAGTTTGCTTCCAGGAGATTACTCGGTGACCGTAACGGATGAAAACAACTGCACTGCATCGGCAACATTTAATCTTTTGGCCGAAGGTTCCTGTGACAGCATAATAGCCTACTTTTTCAATCAAACCGAAGTCCTGTGTGATGCCGGAGACTTGCTGAATTATTGCTTTATACTTGGGGCGCCTCAAGATGACAGCATTCCCTGGCCCGGTTGCGAAGGCGAAACATTGTTGAATCCCCAGTGGATTTCGTTTGTGGCAGGATCTGATGAAGTGAGTTTTTCTCTTCAAATATCGGACTGCGTTCTAGGTTTAGGATTGCAAATTGGAGTTTATGAGATACCTCCCAATATCAATTACCATTCGACTGAAAGCGGCCTTCATCCGGAGGAGGAATGGCTGGTGGGTGATTGCTCTATGGTGATTACTCCACAATCCGGAACCATTTCTTTTAGTGTACCTACTCAGTCTGGACTTACCTATGGAATAGTTTTTAGTGGTTTAGAAGGGGATGAATGCCAGGTCGAATTTTTGGAAGTTGTAGGGGCTCAAAATGCACCCGATTTGACAGGAGTTCAAAGTGGAGAACCTGTTTTGGTCATTGATGGATTTGGAGGAAGTGAAGTAGATACCTTTTGTCCGGGTTCCATCGGTTGGTGGTTTACAATTGAAGAAGAAGTTTCAGGAGCTTCCTATTACTTATGGAGTTTTGGCGGACAGGAAATTTCAACGGAGAACAACGGCTTAATTGCCGTTGTAGACTTTCCGGAAACCGGAACCTTCGAACTATGTGTGACTCCGGCCAATACCTGCAGTACAGGAGAACCGGCTTGTTTAGAGGTTGTGGTCAGCCCCCCATCTCCCTTTGTACAATTTGACACCCTTTGCTTAAGACAGGAATATTTTTGGGAGGAAGAAATTTTTGGTTTCATTGACCTTCTTGGACCATTTACTTTACCAGGGGAGTATCATTTTATAGACACAATCGTGAATGTTGTCGGTTGCCCCAGGGAAGCATTCCTCAGCCTACACGTTCTTCCCGACAATTTCGACAAGCCCACTGAATTTTTTGAAGTGATCTGCTGGGATGATCCCAATCCTGTCTATGTTCCTTTTGAGGGCCATCCTCAAGCTCAATCTTTTGATATGACCGGGATTTACGGTCTGGATGGAGAGCTTTTTATCACACAGGAGAGTTTTCCCGGAAATGTCTTCGAATGCGACAGTTTCTTCCTGCTGGAACTATTGGTTTTGGAAGCGGATATTGGTTCCCTGGATTTTGAATGCAGCGGGAGTGAATTGCTGCTTTACCACACAGAATCTTTGAGTTTGCCGGGTCTGCAAGCCTATGTAGATCAAATGGTAGTGCGCTATGAATGGAGAAGGGCTGCTGACGGCTCCATTCTCAGCTCAGGATTTTATTCGGACTCTACTGATTTATTGTTGAACTTGTCTGTGGAGGAATTGACAGAGGCGGTTGAAATTTTTAGTCTCCACCTTTTCAGTCGTTACTCTGAAGATCCGGATAGTCTGGAATGCGAGAACATTTTTTCCATAGAAATTATACCCTCTGACCTGGATGCAATTGAAGTTGAGATCAATGGTCCCGATACCCTCATGCCTGGCGAACAATATATCTTTTTCATTGAAGAAATAGCGGGAATGGCCACTTTTGTGAGTTGGAGTTTTGATCCGGAACCGGAAGAGGTGGTCATTGATTTCAGCACGAGAGCTGCCAATGTGGTTTTTACCGAACCGGGGGAGGCACAAATATGTATTGTGGCCAGTAATTTCTGTGGTTTGATGGATTCCACCTGCATTGTGGTGATGGTGGATACAGATGTTGCCACACCTTTTTTTCCAGCTGAGGAATTCAACTTCCAGGTCTATCCAAATCCATTTGCGCAACTAACTCAGGTACATTCGGACTTGAAGATTGGTAGTGCCTCCTGGGAGTTGTACAATGTAGAGGGTCGACAGCTGCTAAAAGGTGAAGGAGAATACGAAAAGAAAATCCCGGTAAATACGGGTACTTTGCCTCCCGGCATTTATTTTTTGAAGCTGTTGTTAGAGGAAGGAGCTGTTATGTTTAAGGTGGTGAAGCAGTGATCCAATAATTAGAAAAATTCTCAGTGAGAATTGGTTGGAAATTGCTAAAAATGGAAGCATCCTCTGAGGGGAACTATAATTGTCATATCCATTGAAATCCTTCAACAAAGCCGTTGAGTAAAGCAATGAGGACTTCAGAGAGACCTCATGGTTTTGGTGTTTTTTAAAATATATTAGGAAAATAAGCGCTATGTTAAAATCCACCCAATAGTTTGTATGTCATAATAATTTGTTATCTTGCCGCTGATTTTTATTTATTAACTAAAACCTGGTAACAATGACAAAGCTATTAATTAGTTTGTTTGTGTTTACCTTTCTTTTGGTTAATGCCTTACAGGCTCAGACATATAGAACACCCTGTGAAGCAGCTGACAATCCAATTGACTTTGGAACAGAAGAAAGTTCAGTAAACCTGAATGGAAGTATCTACGAGGTAATCCCTTTTATCACGGATACTTTAGGTGTAAACATTCAAAATTTTGGGATTACCGATGCCGACAGCGCAATTTTTTACCTGCTAAATCCAGATCCTGAGACCTCCTTTCTGAGGATCAGTTGGGAGGCGGGTACTGTTCCCGATTTATGGGTGGGACTGATTGGATTTGAAAATCCCTGCCCCGATACCATATCCACCGACTTTGGAGAGTTTGTCCATCTAAGCACCGCCAATGAAGAATTGCTGTCAAATGACATTCAGGGAGATGAAGTGATCTTTGATTTGTGCAATTTGGATGTGGATTCGCCTGGAAATCTATTTTTATGGGTAGCCAGTTCTGATTCCGGAACTTTTGAAATATTGGTTACCCAACACATTCGACCGGTGAACGACCATTGCCAAGATCCTTTTGATTTTGGAGTCATAGAAAGTAATGTGGACGAGGTAATTTGTTTAGAGGAGATCAACGCTCCGAGGACCAATTTGTGGGGATGCGCTGAAAATTACAACCCCTCTTTTGTAGAGAATGTGTTTCAGTATGATATTGCTTGCTTTGAGGGTCCTTTAGAACCCAATATGTCAGGAGTATGGTATCGGTTTGAAACAGATGAAGAAGCGAGGCGTCTGGATATGGACTTTTATCATTACAGCGAGAGTGATGAAATCCGTTTTGTCTTGTTTACTCCTGATCCCAATGTTGGAGAGGAGTGCGAGGCCTGGGTAATTCTAATGTGTGAGGAGAGTGTGAATGGTGAGATTTTCTTAGGCAACAGGCTTTTAGAACCCAATACGGTCTACTACATGCTTTTCTATTCCGAAAGGGAAATTGCAGATGATTTTGATTTATGCATCAATGTCAAACCACCAGGAGAGTGTCTTGGTATTGCTCCTTATTATTACAACCATACAGAGATTATATGTGGCTTGAGCCAGTTGAATGGATTTTGCTTGTATATGGGACCTCCGTATCCACCTTCTTTTATCAATTGGCCGGGATGTAATCCACCTTTTGGAGTTGCCTTTCACAATCCGCAGTGGTTTACCTTCGTATCAGGAGAGGCGAATCAATTGAGTATTGACGTAGAAATTAGCGAGTGCATTGGACAGGGGGTTCAGATTGCCATGTACGAACTAGACTGTAATGTAGAGTTTGATCCCTCGGAACAGTCGCCCGGCATTCAACCGACTGCTAATATGCTGGTCTCAGATTGTATACTTACTGCCGCACCTCAAATAGGGGTTGTTAACTTTAAGGTGAATAATGTAGTACCCGGTACGGTTTATGGAATTGTTGTTGATGGATGGGCCAATGCGGTATGTAAGGTCGAGGTTTTGGAGGTGCTGGTCGGGGGTGACCCGCCTCATATTGATGACGACCTGGTAGGTGAACCTGAGTTTGATAATAAGGGTTTCGGATTCCAACCGGGCGATACCATCTGTGAAGGTGCGACAGATGTTTTATTTGCCCTGGTGCAGGAAGTAGCGGGAGCATGTACCTATAGATGGACAGTTAATGGGGATTCCTTGACCGGGATAGAAAATCCTTTGACCATTTCCGTAGACTTTCCTGATCCGGGAGTTTATGAAATTTGTGTGGCAGCATCTAATATTTGTCAAACCACTGCCCCTATTTGTATTGAAGTAGTGGTAGCTCCACTGGAGTTCAGCGTCCAATTTGACACTACATGCCGCGGACATGAATACTTGTGGGAAGAGACCTATTTTGGAATTATTGAGCTTTTGGAACCTATTGAAGCACCGGGAGACTATGAAATAAGTACAACAGCTACCAGTGATCAGGGCTGCACCTTAGAAGCTGACCTTTTTTTGCACGTTCTTCCCGACAATTTCGACAAGCCCACTGAATTTTTTGAAGTGATCTGCTGGGATGATCCCAATCCTGTCTATGTTCCTTTTGAGGGCCATCCTCAAGCTCAATCTTTTGATATGACCGGGATTTACGGTCTGGATGGAGAGCTTTTTATCACACAGGAGAGTTTTCCCGGAAATGTCTTCGAATGCGACAGTTTCTTCCTGCTGGAACTATTGGTTTTGGAAGCGGATATTGGTTCCCTGGATTTTGAATGCAGCGGGAGTGAATTGCTGCTTTACCACACAGAATCTTTGAGTTTGCCGGGTCTGCAAGCCTATGTAGATCAAATGGTAGTGCGCTATGAATGGAGAAGGGCTGCTGACGGCTCCATTCTCAGCTCAGGATTTTATTCGGACTCTACTGATTTATTGTTGAACTTGTCTGTGGAGGAATTGACAGAGGCGGTTGAAATTTTTAGTCTCCACCTTTTCAGTCGTTACTCTGAAGATCCGGATAGTCTGGAATGCGAGAACATTTTTTCCATAGAAATTATACCCTCTGACCTGGATGCAATTGAAGTTGAGATCAATGGTCCCGATACCCTCATGCCTGGCGAACAATATATCTTTTTCATTGAAGAAATAGCGGGAATGGCCACTTTTGTGAGTTGGAGTTTTGATCCGGAACCGGAAGAGGTGGTCATTGATTTCAGCACGAGAGCTGCCAATGTGGTTTTTACCGAACCGGGGGAGGCACAAATATGTATTGTGGCCAGTAATTTCTGTGGTTTGATGGATTCCACCTGCATTGTGGTGATGGTGGATACAGATGTTGCCACACCTTTTTTTCCAGCTGAGGAATTCAACTTCCAGGTCTATCCAAATCCATTTGCGCAACTAACTCAGGTACATTCGGACTTGAAGATTGGTAGTGCCTCCTGGGAGTTGTACAATGTAGAGGGTCGACAGCTGCTAAAAGGTGAAGGAGAATACGAAAAGAAAATCCCGGTAAATACGGGTACTTTGCCTCCCGGCATTTATTTTTTGAAGCTGTTGTTAGAGGAAGGAGCTGTTATGTTTAAGGTGGTGAAGCAGTGATCCAATAGAATGAGTGGTTGGTAAGTGATTGAACTTGGAGCCATGATTGGCTGGTGGCAGGGCAATGGGCAACAGGAAAAGAGTTTATCAGTACTCTAAAAATCATTGTTAATTTTATTGCTATCTCAACCATTTGGCAGCAAATCAGCTTATTTATAACGCACCTGGTCAATTTGGATTGCAAACTAAAAAATTATAGTAAATTTGGCTGGAAATTATCCATTATTATTGGTCAAAAGTAGCCATTAAGCAAAATAGTTAAACATCTAAACCTACTACATGAAGCTTCATTTACATCAACTACTTCTCTTTGGAATTCTGCTGTTTTCCATCTTTTTGCTTGGAAACGCCACCTTTCCACCTCCTGCCAACACAGGTGCTCCTGGCGAGGGTCTTTGCAGTGACTGTCACGGTGGAAATAATCCACTTGGTTTGGATGGAGATATAGTCATCAATGGCTTACCTCATAACCCGATGGATGGCGAGCGTTATCAGTTGGAAGTGATATTGCGAAATCCCAATGGCCTGGCGTCAAGAGGAGGTTTTCAAATGGTGGTCCTGGATGGGCAAAATAACAATTTTGGTCAGCTTGAAAACCCATCTAATAATTCGAGAACCAGAAATTTCGGCGGTAAACAGTATTTTGAGCACAATCCTGCCAGGAACTTCCCCGGAGGGAATGAGATTGTATGGACGGTGGATTGGATCGCTCCAAATAACCCCTCCAACCGCGAAGTAAACATCTATGCATCAGGAAATATAGCAGATGGAAATGGAGATTCTTCTAATGACTTTATTGTTACCACGCTTTTTCAGGCCAATTTGGAACTCCCATCTTCCACTGCTGAAATCCGTACCCAGGCTCTTTCATTTTTTCCAAATCCAACATCTGAAGTATTGAATGTAAAAGGAATATCAAACGGTAGTACATACCGTTATCAGATAGTTGATCCCATGGGACGACTTGTTGATAAAGGAGAACTTACCGGTGGCAGTGTAAATGTCAAGCATTTGCCGGTTGGGACCTACTTTATCACTATAGCCAATGAGGGTGAAATTCACAGCGGAAAGTTTATTAAGCAATAATGTGAGTTTTTGATGCAGCAAAAGAAGCATTCTCAAATCAGATGGAGTTCCCTTTATCTATTGGTTTTAGTGCTGGTATTAATGGATCAAACATTGAAAATATGGGTAAAGCTCAATTTTCAACTGGGTGAAGAAATGCCTTTGTTTGGGCTGAATTGGGCAGTGATCCGGTTGGTAGAAAATGAGGGAATGGCATTTGGCTGGATGCTCGGTGGTGAATGGGGAAAGGCACTATTAACCTTTATCCGGATTTCGGCCGTTCTATTCATTTTATATACTATAAAATATTTTCGAAGGACTGGTGCCTCTTTTTATTTGATACTTTTTCTTCTAATCATTCTGGCCGGAGCTATTGGCAACACGATAGACAGTATCTTCTATGGCCGGCTATTTTCCACCAGCCCCTTCCACGGAGGATTGGCTGTATGGTTGCCGGGAGAAGGGGGTTATGCACCGCTTTTTCAAGGAAGGGTGGTCGACATGCTGTATTTTCCACTGTTAGAAACAAATTGGCCAGAATGGCTTCCATGGATTGGAGGGAGGGATTTTAAAATTTTTGAAGCTGTTTTCAATTTGGCCGACCTCTATGTAGTGACTGGAATTGCAGGAGTCTTGATTACTGGAAGAAAAACACTATTTAGAATTAAATCTTGATTGTTCCTACTGCCCTTCTTTTTTTCATCAACTTCCATCTAAGTAACGACCTGCTTGCACAATCCTAGTAAACTCTGCAAAGCAATCACCGTTCATCTTGAGGTCAAACAATAGGGTTTCTGAGACTTGACTTTAGCTTCAATCATATCTCCTTTTCCGATTACTTCACCTCTTCATGATTGAGAATTTACCGGTCAAATTTCCAGCAAGAATTGGTTGCTGGAGTCAGGTAAAATTTACCAACTGGATGAAAGCTATCTCTCATACATTTTCAAACATCTTGATTAAAGCTGGCTGGCGCTTAGTCATCTCATTGTTGGCGAAAACAGCTGTTTAGACCCTGGACTTAACTCAACGCCAGAGTACCCAGAAGACTGCTTGGAAACAATAAACAATTTAGAGGAGTTGATTAATTATTTGAAAATGAATGTAATATATTTTGTAGGCCCTCGTTTTTTTTATATCTTTACAACTATTATTCACAAACGATTTATTTTAAAAATGCAAAAAGTACTTTTTACAGTTCTGATTCTCACAGGTCTTTTTTTAATTTCATCCTGCGATTCAGGAACAGATCAAACAACTGAAACCGAGGGTATAGAAGATCAAAGAGCCCCTCAACAACAAGCACCTCAAATGACTCCCCCTCAGGGCGTTGCTGAACTGACTGATGACGATCTCAGAGCCTTTGCCGAAATCGACGCCGAGCTGCGAGATATTCAAATGCAAGCCCGCGAAGACATGATTGGTATCATTGAAGACCAGGGCATGACTCTTGAACAATATCAGCAGATCGCTCAGATGCAGCAGCAGGGAATGGGTGAGGGAATGTCAGACGAAGATGCCCAAACCATCTCACAAATCAATGATGAAATGGGAGAGATCCAAATGGAGATGCAAAACATCATGGAAACTAGAATAGCAGAAATGGGTATGTCCATGGACCGCTACCAGGAAATTGCCATGACCATTCAGCAAAACCCGGAATACCAACAACGCATCCAAGCAATGCAAGAGGGAGACCTTTAAAGATATAATTGATTATTTTTTAACTCAAAACTTTTATTTATTTTATGATTTACAAAGGATTTAAACTAGTTTTTAGCCTTTTATTGTGTACCGCTTTTTCTGCGGCAATGCTCGCTCAGGATGCAACAGAAGTTTCCAAAGAGGAACTCAAAAAATTTGTTGACATTCAACTACTCATTCAGGAAATGAACCAGGAAATCCAGCCAATGATGCTGGAGGCCATTCAGGAAAATGGGTTTGATCCACAGCGTTATATTGAACTCAATCAGGCGGATGAAATGGGTCACGAAATGGATGCCTCCGAGGAGGAAATTGAGCGGTATCAAATGGCAAAGGAATCCATTCTAGAGCTGCAGCAAGAGGCCAACCAGCAAATTGCTGACAGCGTGGAAGAGTCCGGTCTCGATATGGACAGATACCAGGAGATCAACCTGGCTATTCAGCGAGATCCTCAGCTTCAGGCTGAAATGATGGAAATCATGCAGTAGGCACAGTTGCTGCTTCAGCATTAAGATACTTAAAGGCCTGTTGGATTAATTCAGCGGGCCTTTTTTGTATTTTTTTGCCCTTTACACCAACCCTTTTGGACAACATAGCGTCTTTAGTTTAAATATTAACAATCAGTGTTGAATCATTAAAAATAACATCAGTCCATGAAACTTACAGTATTATTTATTTCTATTTCTTTGATGCTTACTGCTCTCATCAGCTCTTGCGAAAAAGCAGATGACCCAACCAATCCCATTGTTCTCATCGGTGAAGTGGGTGAAGCAGGGTGGATCAGTCAGCAACTTGGCTGGGATCTTTTCAGAGAAGTAATCAAAGACCATCCAGGTGAAAATGTGATTATTTCCCCACTCAGCGTTCAAATAGCACTGACAATGGCCCTGAATGGCGCGGATGCAAAAACCAAAGCTGAAATGCTGGCACTCCTGCACTGTCCTGATTGCTCTGCAGAAAAACTAAACAAGGACCTGGCTGAACTTCAAGATTGGCTTCAAAACAAGAGTGGTCACCCCACTTTCAACATCAACAACAGTATTTTTTACGACCAAAATCGGGTGATGTTACACGATGAGTACCTTGAAAAACTGACCGGGTCATATGCTCTCCAAAAAGAGGTACTGAATTTTTCAGACCCTTCTGCAAAGGATAAAATTAACAATCGTGTCAAACAGCAAACCCAGGGCCGCATAGATAAAATCGTTGAAGAAATTAAACCTCTTGACCTCGCATTTTTGATCAATGTACTTTATTTTAAATCAGACTGGGCAAAGGGGTTTGATGAAAGAATGACCAGAGATTTGGATTTTCGTCTTTCAGATGGCTCGTCCATATCAGTGCCATTCGTTATGGGGGATCGAGATTTTCTCACCGCCCGCACAGATGAGCTTGAAATGGTGGACCTCCCCTTTAGGGACTCTACCTTCAGCCTGAGCTTAATTCGCCATAGAAATCCCGACCCCTCTGTTAATGCATGGGCACAGGAAATAGACAGTGACAAATTAAGTGAACTATACAGTCTATTGAAAGAAGACAGAGCATTGGTCCACTTTCCCCGATTTGCAATGTCCTTTGATGTGAAACTTCCCGATGTATTGAAAAGGTTGGGTATGGTAGATGCCTTTTCTGAGGTAGATGCCAATTTTGAGCCAATGGGAAGATCGCTGATTGGCGATGGCATATTTATCAGCCAGGTCAATCACGCCGCCACACTGGAGGTAGATGAAAAAGGAGCTGAAGGAGCTGCTGTTACATCCGTTGGCTTCTCGACCACTTCTCTTCCACCTTCCTTCACCTTTGACAGCCCATTTGTCCTGAACCTGAGACATATTCCTACCAATACCGTTATTTTTGCTGGATTGGTCGAAGACCCTTCAGAGGATTGACAGTGGGATGCCTCAGCTGGAAGAATTGTAATACGATGCTTTTAGCAAACAACTCTTATTGTCATTCCTACTAAATCTTTGGCCTTTTCACTGGATTTCCCAGCTTTTTTACATGGGTAACCCTTTGGCAATCAAACCTTTCTACTGAACCAAGAGTAAGCGCCTCAAGTTTTGCATCTCTTTATGAATGGAGTAAATCGAGTGTTTCAAATTATTGTTTCTAAATACCATTAGATGTCCTTTTGTGATGTCGTCTTGCATTGTGATCTACACTTTCATGAATACTTCATATTGAAAACTTGGTAGTGTCTCAAGGCTATAACAGTTCGGCTGCCAAACCTGTTACCAGAAACTGATATAAATAACCACTAAACAGTAAAATATGAGGCCAGATGATATAACCGGGGGATACACTATCGACTGAATTTCTACATTTTAGGAGGGGAGGCCATTTTTTAGCCAAATACTTGAAGGCCTTGATTATTTTATTACTTTTTGCGCTTGGCCTGTGCGTTTATCGAAGCACTTGTGCTGAGTTTATCGAAGAATCAAGACAAAAGGAAAAAAACCTATGCTTGCGACATACCTTATTATACCAATAATGATTAGATTTACGAGAATAATAACTCGGTATAAGGCATTGAAGCACAATAAATAAAATAGTTGGAATAAGGAATTGGTTGCTATACAAGCAACGGGTTTTATGGCTAGTAAATCCTGAGGAACATCAGTAAGCCATGAATTTATGGATACTCGATAACTCTGACAATAATGATTACAAAACCACTCCAAATTAAATTGGAATGGTTTTAGAATGGCTAAAAAAAACTTAATTTCTATCAGACTTTAAGGCAATGGTGTATATTTGAAGATCAATCCGAAATCCATGGTCGAATGACTTACCATTATTGATCTGGATTGGTTGGAGTCGGGCTATGCGCCATTTTGAATCTTACCAAAAATTTGTCAAATGAAGAAAACCATTCGATTTGCTATCATTCCAAAAGTTACCCATCCGTGGTTTGATGAGGTAAACAAAGGTGCGCAAGAACAGGCTGAAATTCTCGGACGTGAACTCCAGTTGAATATAGTCGTAGATTACATGGCACCATCTGTTGCTGATCCTGAAGAGCAACAATCCTTGCTGAATAAAGCTCTTGATAATCGAGTCCAGGGTATCGCATTGGATCCTTTGGAATCAATAGAAAATATTACGGTGATTCACGAAGTAAAAAAACAAAATGTTCCTCTGCTTTTATTTGACTCCAGATCATCAGATCCCGGTCTTACAAGTATTGGAACCAATTTTGCAGAGCAGGGGATTACAGCAGCAAAGCGATTGCTTGAATTAATTGACTACACGGGTAAAGTTGCGGTCATGCAAGGTTTTCCTACAGCTCCAAACCACAAAGAGAGGTACGATGCACAATTAGGGCTTTTAAGAAAGTACCCTGAAATTTCTTTGGTTGAAGGAGGTATTGACTACGATGATATCGATACCGCTTTTCGGGAAGCCGCTGCAGTAATTTCAGTTCACCCAGATCTGAAGGGATACCTGTGCTGTGATGCATCCGGTCCTATTGGGATAGCAAAGGCAGTTAAAGAGAGCGGAAAGTCGGGTTCGATTAAAATAGTAGGAATGGATGGAATAAAGCCTATTTTGCAAGCGATAAAAGAAGGTTTGATTGACTCATCCGCTGCAAGTAATCCTAACTTGCAGGGTTCTATGTCCATTCTAATGCTTTGGCAGGCATCATTGGGAGCAAAAACCCCACCATTTATCGATACTGGTGTGGACTTGATTACACAGGAAAATATTGATAGTTTTATGGTCGATGATGAATAGGATAATTGTAAAACGAAACAAGCGAAGAACCATTTTTTTACTCATTTTTGCCCAACATTAATTCTGCTGTAAAGCCTGGAATTCTCTTTGAAAACCTTGCAGCCACTTAGAGACATCCATCTATCTATCTATCGGCCACTTTTCACTTAATTTTTCGTAGATATAAACTCCAAACATCCCACCTCAATCATTTTTTGGCTCGTTTTCGGATTACTAGATGGATAAAGTTTTTGGAACTTTATTGCATAAATTGAAGAGTTGTCTATATTTGCAACATTGTTGCATATAAATACTGAATAAAATGATTCTCGAAACAGACATAACGAACCTGGTTATGGGCAATTGCTCATCCCAGTTGCATCAAATTCATCATAGTGAATTGAACATCGCCATCTATGAAAGGCCAATTTATCACCTTAAGGAAGAAATAGAATCTTTGCTTTCTGAATTTACAGAGATAAGGAAAAGCGGAGAATTTGAGTTAATTCAAAAAACACTACGGAAAGCTTTGGGTCAATTCCCATTAATTCTCAACGATATCTGTTCATTGCTTGAGCTTTTCAAAGAAATCACCCAGGGGGAATACTTCAAACTACTGCTTGCAACAGTTAATACTAATATGTGTAGGAGGTTTCATACAGACTTAAATGATTTAAGATTGCTATGCACATACTCAGGTCCCGGTACCCTTTGGCTTGAGGATGATAATGTGGACAGACTAGCATTGAATAATGGTGGCAATAATGAGTCCATTGTCATAGACAAAAACCGCATAAAACATGCAGAAACGGGACATGTAGTTGTCTTGAAAGGGGCCCTTTATGGAAAAGTTGGCACGAGGGCGATTGTTCACAGAAGTCCTACAATAGAAGAGAGTGGCGAAAGCCGATTACTCTTAAGAATTGATTCCGACCAGTTTTTAAACTTTGACAGATGATCCCAAAGACCTTTGAAGAATGGAAAAATTGTATTGTCTATGATTGCAAAATAAATCTGAACAGGTCATTTGCACAAAAACGCATAGCGGTATATCGCGATAAAAATCAAGCTGAAACCAAGAAATTTATTTTACTTTATGGTGAAAACCATTTAAATAACATCATTCAATGGCTCAAACAAATACGATAACTAAGAAATTGCCTGTCACTGTACTAAGTGGTTTTCTGGGAGCAGGTAAAACGACTTTGCTCAATCATATTTTACACAATAAAGAGGGATTAAAAGTAGCCGTTATAGTCAACGATATGAGCGAGGTGAATGTCGATGCCAGACTGGTAAGTGAACAGAATACGCTTTCGCGTACTGAGGAAAAGTTAGTGGAAATGAGTAATGGTTGTATCTGTTGCACGCTGAGAGAGGATTTGATCATAGAGGTGGAAAAATTGGCCAATGAGGGTCGCTTTGATTATTTACTCATTGAAAGTACCGGTATTAGTGAACCTGTTCCGGTTGCTCAAACCTTTAGTTTTGTAAATGAAGAGAATGGTATAAACTTGTCAAATTTCAGCTATATAGACACCATGGTTACTGTGGTGGATTGTTACAATTTTTTTGAGGATTTCGGTTCAAACGAATTGTTGCTCGATAGGCAGTTGACCGATATGGAAGGGGATTACAGAACGATCGTTAATCTTTTGACCGATCAGATTGAGTTCGCAAATGTAATAGTACTCAATAAAACAGATTTGGTTGATAGAAAAACTTTAGGTCTGTTGGAGGCTGCTATCCGCAAACTCAATCCGGGCGCAAATATTATCACCTCTGAATTTGGCAAAATTCCATGTGAAAGTATACTGAATACAAGCTTGTTTGATTTTGAAGAAGCCCATTTATCAGCAGGCTGGATAAAGGAATTGGAAGCCGGACACCATACTCCCGAAACAGAAGAGTATGGTATATCTTCCTTCGTTTTCAGAAATCAAAAGCCATTTCATCCTGAGAGATTTTGGGAGTATTTGAATGAGAGCTATCCAGCCGGAGTAATCAGAGCTAAGGGTCTATTCTGGTTGGCATCAAGGCCCAGCGATGCTATCAATTTTAGCCAGGCAGGTGGTTCTTCAAGACTGGAGAGAGCAGGTGTTTGGTGGGCGAGTATGTCATTCGTAGATCGGATTCACTATCAATCATTTATCGACAATAAAGAATTCATTGAAAGTAAATGGCACCAAAAATGGGGAGATCGCATGAATGAGATTGTCTTTATCGGACAAGACCTGGAGAAAGAAAGTATTATTGCCGATCTGGAAAAATGCCTGCTTCAGGACGATGAGATGGATCAATATGACAATAATGAGGGTTTTAATGACCCATTCCCACTTGAGATTTAAACATCTAATACGCCATTCCTACTGCAGCCTTTTAAATTTTCCCAATGATTAATTTTACCAAAAGGCTATGTTCGAACATCTGTTTTTGTGAGAAAATTGTTTGTTTTTTTTAAGAATAGAGGCCTTTTTCAGCGCGTTTAAAAACAACTTAAACCACTGTAAAGAATCCTTATAGGTTGAAGGTAAATCCCCTCCTGGAAAGTGGCCATCTCTGCAGGTTGAAGGCTTTGGGCCTGATAAAAAAGAGGGGTGAAATGAAAACCCCTTTGAATATCAGCTAGTTCCTGAATTTGATTGCACCTGTAATTCACCTTTCCAAAAAAAAACCACTAGTACTCCTAGGCAACCAAAACCTTCCAATCATTGTTTAAGCCATTGATTTGCAAACCCCAAAGCCTTAGCTCTGTAATTAGGACAAAAATTGGAGAAGTATGAAAAGTGTAATTACCTGTGACATGGAAGGAGTCATAGAGACTTTTAATAAAGGCGCTGAGGAAATGTTTGGTTACCAGGCAGCAGAACTGATAGGTAAAAAAAGGGTTTCACTTTTCTCTCCGGGGGAAATTGTGCTTCAGAATGTGGCTACATGGTTAGAAAATGCTTCAAATGAGGGCGAACACATCACTGAAACCATCTTTTTGCGAAAAGACGGAACATCCTTTAATGCACGGATTAGGGTTACACCTACCTATAAAAACGGCAAAAATAATCCACAGACAGGGTATTGTGGGGTTACAGAAGTACTCGATAAGCCGGTTGAGGTTCCCATCAAGTGGACCACCTATCTAATAAAAGCTCTGGCCATAACACGCATGCCCTTTTTATCTGCAGTATTAGGTCCTGCTTTTATTGCAGGTGCCTATGCGGCCACTTATTCACTGGATGCGGGCCAGTTTAACTGGTGGTTGTTTACGCTGACTTGCCTGGGTGTTGCTCTTCTGCATCTCTCCAGCAATGTTTTCAATGACTACTTTGATGTAAAAGACGGTACCGACGATGCCAATACCGCCTACTTTACGCAATATACTGGTGGAAGCAGGGCAATAGAATTAGGCCTGATCAACTTGCAAAACACCTTGCGGTTGGCAATAGTGTTGTTATTGGCAGCGCTCACCATTGGAATCTATCTGACCATTCAAACTGGATGGCTTACCCTTCTATTAGGTCTGGCGGGAGCGTTTATGGGATATTTCTACACCGCTCCGCCCCTTCGTCTAGTTGCCAGAAAAGGACTCGGGGAATTGACCATCACTCTGGCCTTTGGATGTATTGTTACTTTGGGAACATACTTCGTGCTCACGGGCCAACTGAGCTGGATGGCCTTTCTCATTGGAGTCCCTTCCGGCCTTCTCACTGCAAATATTTTGCTCATCAATGAGTTTCCCGATGCAGAATCAGATGCTTCCACAGGAAAAAATCACCTGGTAGTCACCTTTGGCAAGAAGACTAGCATATACATCTACCTGTTCATTCTCTTACTGGCAGTCGCCTCATACGGATGGATATACGCACTGCTTGATTTCCAAAATATATGGATAACAGTAGTCGCACTTCTGACTCTTTTCTTTGGTCTGTACATTTTCTCAAATATGCAGAAGCACTACAAGTCTAGAGAGTTAGTAAAATCCAACGTAAATACTATTATCCTGAGTTCTGCCAGTTCGATACTTTTCACGATCGCTCTCTTATTAGGCTGATGTTTGCTTATAATGGGATCCATGGAGTTTCTGAGTTGACCCAATAGATGGCCACTCAATAATTTGCTCTTTCTCGACATAACAAACGAGACTTGAATTTAGTCTTAAGATTCAATTTAGCTCAACGGCACAAAGGGCCCAATTCGTCATTTCAGCAATTTTTTCTACATTAGCCCGAAAATTCCTATGTCTTCCTTGAGCTTGGTAATGTTTGCTCTTCCTGCGGCTATCTTGCTGTTGGCAATTTTCTTGGTCAGTAAAGCCAAAGACTGATGGAAACCATCGACATGTCCTCTCAAAACGATTACTGGGCAGTAATCAGCTTTGTTTTGTATCTCTCAGGTATTGTGGGCATAGGGATATATGCCTCCAGGTTTTCGTCCCGGGGTATAAGCGAATACTTCATAGGAGGCCGAACCATCAACCGATATGTGGTTGCCCTTTCAGCAGTGGTTTCCGGAAGGTCTGCATGGCTTTTGCTGGGTCTTACCGGTATGGCTTACAGCATGGGAGCTCAGGCTGTTTGGGCCGCGGTTGGCTATATCCTGGTCGAAGTGTTTTTGTTTTTGTATTACGCACGTAGATTGAGGAGGTACTCCGGAGTCAGGGATTGCATTACTGTACCTGACTTCTTTGGGGAGCGGTTTAAAGAGCACGCCTCCATTATTCGGATGGTATTGGTATTCATCATCCTTATTTTTATGGTGGGTTATATTTCAGCACAGTTTGTTGCAGGAGGAAAAACTTTTGCTGCGGGCTTTGGACTGCAAGCTGAAACTGGTATGTGGATAACCGCCACGATTGTTTTACTCTATACAATGATAGGAGGATTTTTGGCGGTTAGCCTCACAGATATGGTCCAGGCTTTTCTGATGCTCATTTCGCTTTTTTTGCTACCCGCACTGGTCATCTTTGATGCGGGTGGATGGGTAGCCATTACAGATGAATTATCTTCCATTAATCCCTCCCTGATCGACCCCTATGCGTTGACCATAGGCGCAGCCATTGGGAGCCTGGGAATTGGTTTAGGTTCTCCTGGCAATCCCCACATCATTTCGCGCTACCTCAGTATTGAAGACGAAAAGCAACTAAAAGTGGCTTGTCTGGCCGGAACCTTCTGGAATATCATCATGGCCTGGGGTGCCCTTTTTACCGGTTTGGCAGGCAGGGTAATTTTCCCTGAATTGTCTATGTTACCCGGAGAGGATACCGAAAACCTATTTCCTTTTCTTGCCCAGAGCTATCTGCCTCCTTTCCTCTTTGGGTTGGTTGTGGCCTCCATATTTGCAGCCATTATGTCCTCTGCCGACTCCCAGCTGCTGGTAGCTGCTTCCAGTGTAGTTAGGGATTTCTATCAGAAAATAATCGCCCGTGATAAACAGCTTTCCAATCGATTATTGGTGCGCAGCAGTAGAATGGTTGTTTTAGTATTGGTAGTCATTTCTTTGATTACGGGTTTTTTCGCTGAAGATCTGGTATATTGGTTGGTGCTTTTTGCCTGGGCGGGTCTGGGTGCTGCACTTGGCCCAACCTCAATACTTGCCCTTTACTGGAAAAAAACTACCGGACCGGGAGTTCTCGCGGGCATGTTGAGTGGTGCTCTGGTAACCATAATTTGGAGGTTGACCCCCTGTCTGCGCGAAATCTCATATGAACTCATACCCGGGTTTACAGCAGGTCTGCTGGCTACCATAATTGTCAGCCTTTTCAGCAGTCCCCCCGCTTCTGTAGAGAAGGATTTTAAAATTTTTGCCGGTTCCTAAAGCACAGTTGCAAGGTTGTTGTTTTATTGACTACTTGATCGGCTTTTTGAAATTAAAGCTTTAAGTTCTTTATATCTTTGTGATCACGGAAAAATATACCACATGACTAAACAGCTTTACGCAGCTATTATGGCAGGAGGGTCGGGCACTCGATTCTGGCCCGCAAGTCGGAAGGCACACCCCAAACAGTTTTTAGATGTAAATCAATCAGGTCAAACCCTGCTTCAGAAAACTTACAATCGGTTTAAATCATTTGTAGAGGAGGATAAAATAAAGGTGGTCAGTATTGAAGATTATGCCGATGCTATACTTGAGCAAACGGGTCGTGGAGAAGGTGTTTTAATTGAAGAGCCCATGATGAGAAATACTGCAGCAGCAGTGGCGCTCTCTGCTTTTGAAATCAATTTGCTTAACCCCGAGGCTATAATGATCATGAGTCCTGCTGATCATTTGATTGAGGACGAAAAGGAATTTAGAGAATCGATTGAGCGCTGTACCTTATTTGCTGAAAAAAACGATGCTCTGATTACTATTGGCATTCAACCCAGCTCGGCCCATACCGGCTATGGATATATCAAAAGAGGAAAAGAAACAGGACAGCTCTTTGAAGTGAGTGAATTCACTGAAAAGCCAGTAAAACTAAAGGCTGAAGAGTTTTTACAAAGTGGTGAATACTTTTGGAATGCGGGAATTTTTGTTTGGAGTATAAAAAGTATCCTCAAGGCCTTTTTTGAGTGCGCTCCCGAAATTTACGAACCCCTGGCAACCTTATACAAAAAGGGAAGGCCACAACTCAACGAACTAAGGGAAGTTTATAGTAAATTGCCATCCATTTCAGTTGATTATGCCATCCTTGAAAAAGCTGATAATGTATTTACCTGCCCATCAAATCCCGGATGGTCGGACCTCGGCAGTTGGAAAACGATTTTCGACATTTCTGAGGCTGATGATCAGGGAAACGTCAGAGGAAAAAGTAGGGTGACCACCCACGACAGCAGTGGTTGTTTTATTAGGGGGAAAGAGGGTAAACTATATGCACTGATTGGAATGAAAGATATAGGTATTGTAGACATGGAGGATGTAACAATGATTTTTCCACTCAGTAGGGATCAGGATGTGAAGGTGCTGCTTGAAAAAGTGCGAAGAGTGCACGGGAGTGAGTTTGATTGAAGTCATTGAATACGAATTTCTTCTCAAAGAAATGATTCTTGAACTTGAGGAGTGCAACTTAATTTAAAGTCCTTTATGGAAGTGATAAAAAAGTATTTTTCTGACTTAAATGAAGACCAACTCAAAAGATTTGAACAACTCGGTCCTTTGGTGGAGGAGTGGAATAAAAAAATCAATCTGATCTCGCGTAAAGATACCGAAAATTTATACACTCACCACATACTTCACAGTCTAAGTATATTTCGCTTTATTCAATTCAGTCCACTCAGTTCTGTTTTGGATTTGGGTACAGGAGGTGGGTTTCCTGGCATCCCCCTCGCGATCGCAATGCCAGATGTAAAATTTACCCTCATCGATGCAAGGGCTAAGAAAATAATGGCGGTGGAAAACATTTGCGCGGAACTGGGAATAGAAAACGTCAGAGCCATGCATTCCCGGGTGGAAGATTTAGAGGGGAAATACGATTTTGTAGTCAGCAGAGCAGTGGCCTCATTGGACCAGCTGTGCCGCTGGAGTCAGCGACTTATTTCTCAAGAAGAATTCAACCCTCTACCCAATGGACTCATCTGCCTTAAAGGCGGAGACCTAAAAAAAGAGGTGAAGTCGATGAATAAACGCTTCTACCTGGAAAAAAAGCCCTTGAGTACCTGGTTCAGTGAAGAGTATTTTAATGAAAAATACCTCCTCTATCTGCAGCTGTAAGTAGATTTTTGTAGGATTTAAGGGTGCTTTAGGTACTCATTACTAATAGAGAAAGAGGTTTGATGAGGACGAAAGCTCAATCATTGGCGAGGCTTGCGATCTTTTGGCCCGGATGAGAAAAGAGCCCAAATAATTAGGACTATAATTTCCTGCTGTCGCTACGACCCTGCAGGACGCCAATACTTTTTCAGCCTCAAGTCAATTCTTCATTCCAGAACTTTCAACCCTTTCTGCGTTCTCTGCTATTTTAAGTGCATCGATCACATCTACCAACTTTCCTGAGATGATCTGATCCAAATTGTAAAGTGTCAAATTGATGCGGTGGTCTGTCATCCTGTTTTGTGGGAAATTATAGGTTCTGATCTTGCCGCTTCTGTCTCCGGTACCTACCAGACCTCTTCTTTTCTGAGCAAGGGATGATTGCTCTTTTTCCCTTTGAAGAATTTGGATCTTCTGGAATAAGCGCTGCATTGCTATTTCCCGGTTCTTTATCTGGGAGCGGCTGTCAGTGCATTCCACTGAAATTCCGGTGGGTAAATGAGTCATTCGCACACCTGATTCTGTCTTGTTGACATGTTGTCCACCGGCACCACTTGATCTGAAGGTGTCCGTGCGGATATCTTCTTTATTCAGATCTATTTCATCTTCTTCATATATCGGAAGCACTGCGACAGTTGCAGCGGAGGTGTGTACCCTTCCCTGTGATTCTGTTTTAGGTACCCTCTGCACCCTATGAGTCCCGGACTCATACTTCAAATGACCGTAAACATCCTCCCCCTTTACCTCGAGAACGATTCTTGAATAACCTCCAACTGAGCCTTCACTAAAACTGAGGATTTCGTATTTCCAACCCATGTCATCAAAGAAAGCGGTGTACATTCTATATAAGTCGCCGGCAAAAATAGCGGCCTCATCACCCCCGGTCCCGGATCGAATTTCAAAAAGAATGTCCAGTTCGTCTTCGGGATCCTTAGGCGTGAGTAACTTTTTCAAATGGCTTTCGATCTCGTTTTTTTTCTCCTCCAGCTCACTGATTTCCATTCTGGCCATTTCCCGAATCTCTTCATCCTTCTCACGGAGCATCTCTCTGGCCTGACCAAGCTGATCCAGAATGGCACTCAAATCTTTAAAACCCTTGACAATGGGTGTGATCTTCTTGTATTCTTTGTGCAGCTTAGCAAACTTTTTCTGATCCGCTACTACCTCCGGGTCGGAGAGTTTTTCTTCCAATACTGCAAATCGATTCCTGAAGGTTTCAAGCTTTTCTAACATGCTGCAAAAATACCGGTAAGTAGCTTATTTTTTAAGCTCAATGTTAAAAATATGTATATCAGGCCACTTTAGGGCAAAAAGGTGGTTCTTATTTAAACCTATTGATCCCATTTACCCGTTTGTATCACTAGGCAGCATATTCAGCGTCCCAATAGACAAAGTTTTTGCAGGTAAAACCAACAATTTGAAACTCAAGACTCACATAGCAGTCCTCTTTTTATTCCTTTTCTCGACAACTTTTTTATCAGTTGCCCTGGCCAGTCATGAGGTTAATGCACTACCCGGCCATATTCATCCACCTGAGGCAGATCATGTTTTCAGGGAGAACAAAGGCCAGTGGCCTGAAAATGTTTTGTACCGAGCAGATTTTGGAAATGTGCAGATTTGGGCAGAACGAGGGAGCCTTTTATGGGTTATACAGGACACTGAAGACCTAAAGGCTAGGGCCGCATGTAAATTTGATCCCGATTGCTCATTTATCGATTTTCCGATCAACAATTACGCTTTCAGAATGCACTTTGAAGGGAGCAATAAGGACTACAAGCATTTTGGAACTGACCCATCAGTTGAGTATTTCAACTATCTGAGAGGCAACGATCCCGACAAATGGGCTTCAGAAGTGAAAGAATTCCGAAAAGTAACTTACGAAAATATATACGATGGAATCGATTATGTCATCTACCTCGAAAATGGAGTACTCAAATACGACTTTATTGTGCAGCCGGGAGCTGACCCCTCTAAAATAAAAATGGTCTATGAGGGTTTGCACGGTTTAAAACCCGTATTCAGTAATCTCTTGCTAAAAACTCCCATTCAGAATATTTTCGAGCAGCCACCTTACACCTACCAGGTAATTGATGAAGAAGAAGTATATGTCCCCTCCGAATTTGTCATTTCCGACAGTGCGGTTGGGTTCAATTTTCCGGCTGGATATGAGCCCGGATTGCCCCTGATCATTGATCCAGTTCTAATCTTTTCAACATACAGTGGATCGGTGGGGGACAACTGGGGTACCAGTGCAACACCCGGACCCAATGGAGATCTCTACGGTGCCGGCACAGTTTTCGAACAGGGTTACCCAACTACTGTTGGCGCTTTTCAAAGTTCTTATGCAGGCTCATCAATTGTTCCGGGCTATGTCGATATGGGAATCACCAGATTCAGTGCTGATGGAAGTCAGAGAGTATTTTCAACTTACATAGGAGGGGTGCGAAGTGATGTCCCCCACAGTTTGATCATGAACTCCAGAGGTGAGCTTGTGATCATGGGGATAAGCAGTTCACCCAATTTTCCTGTTACCATCCAGGCATTTCAGCGGCAATATGGAGGGGGGCAACCCATACCCTCGCAGGAAACCAATGGCATTCTCATTGAGGGGTCTGATATAGTTGTGGTTGTATTGAACACCGCCGGCACTGGCTTGATTGGTTCTACTTTTGTTGGTGGCTCTGGGAATGACGGTATTAACGCCGTAGATCGGGTTCTTGGTAGAAACTATGGAGATCAGTTCAGAGGTGAGGTTGTGGTGGATGATGAGGACAACATTTACATTGCTTCAGTCACCCAGTCAGGAAATTTCCCCATCCGAGCCGGTGCCCTTCAGTCAGGCTATCCCGGGGGAATCCTATCAGGAGTGGCTTTCAGTCTAAACAGAACCTGCTCCGAGCTTCGATGGAGTACCTATTTGGGAGGAGAGGGTGCTGATGCCGCTTATTCAATCAAATTGGACAATGCCGGAAATGTATTTATTGCAGGGGGTACGCGAAGCAATAACTTCCCAACCACTGGTGGGTCGTTTAAAACCAATTATCAAGGGGGCCAGTCCGATGGCTTTGTTGCCAAACTGAACAGTAACGGCGGACAACTTCTGGCCGGTACTTTTATCGGGACCAACGACTATGATCAGGTTTATTTTGTAGAGATAGACGACCAGGACAGGGTCTATTTGCTGGGACAAAGTCTAGGTAGAATGAATCCTACCGAAGGGGTTTACAGCAACCAAAACAGCGCCCAGTTTATCAAGCGATTGGACAATAATTTAAGCAATCTTGAATTTAGAACTGTTTTTGGTTCCCGGCGAGGAAGTATTGATATTTCTCCAACAGCATTGATGGTGGATAGGTGCAATCGTATCTACACCTCCGGATGGGGGGGAAATGTCAACTCAGGCCGGGTGCCGAGGAGCTCAACCAATGGTTTGCCGGTTACACCGGATGCCTTCCAATCAACCACGGATGGCAGCGATTTTTACTTTTTTGTCCTGGAAGAGGATGCTACTGACTTGATTTACGCTACTTTCTTCGGGGGCAGTAGGGGACTTTTAGATCCAGGAGGGGATGAGCATGTGGATGGAGGCACCAGTAGATTCAGCAGGGACGGAACTATCTATCAGGCAGTTTGTGCCGGTTGTGGCGGAAGCAATAATTTTCCCACTACTAATGGTGTAGTTGCACCCAATAATCTTAGTTTTAATTGCAATCTCGGTGTAGTAAAATACGACTTTGAATTGGATGAAATCACTGCAAGGGCGTCCTTGAGATCCGGAAGTGCAGGCTGCGCCCCTTTTACAGCCGACTTTCGCAATCAAAGTACAGGCACGATTTATTTTGAGTGGGATTTTGGAGATGGAAATAGCAGCCAGGAGCGCGCCCCCATACACCAGTTTGAAGAACCTGGTACTTACGAAGTAAAACTTATTGCTCTTTCTAGAAATACTTGCCTTGAACCTGATACGGTATTGCTAACAGTAGAAGTAAAGGAGCCTCCTGCCAGTACTATTGAAGAAATTGAAATCTGTGAAAACAATCCACTGGAAATCTCTTCTCAAATAGATGAGGCTGATGCGGAATATATGTGGAGTACAGGACAAAGTTCTCAAAGCATCACCGTTTTTCAATCGGGTATTTACAGTGTTGAGGCAAGGTTAGACAATTGCATCTATCGCGATAGTTTCATCATTGTGAACAGCGTTCCGACGGTAACTATTAGAGATTCAATAGCATGTGATCAATCCGAGCTTTCCCTCAATCTCGACCCGAGGGCTGAAAACATCATCTGGAATACGGGCTCGGAGGAACTTAGCATTGTAGCAGATGAGGCTGGTCTGTATTGGGTGAATTACAGTATAGGAAATTGCAACTTTAGTGATAGTGCCTTCATTACTTTTCCCATCAGCCCTGAAATTCGTCTGATTGGGGACTCCACTTCTTGTGAGGGGCAGGAGGTCGAATTACTGGTGATCGAAACCAAGGATATTGCCATAAAAGAGTTCAGTTGGTCAACTGACCAGATCGGAAGCCAAATTGTAGTTACTGAAACAGGCACATATAAGGTTGAAGCCTTGTCAGAGGAAGGTTGTACAGATGAAGCCGAAATATTTGTTTTCTTTCTTCCGCCACTTCCTGAAGCCGTAGATTTTTCAGATACTCTAATCTGCGCCGATGGCTTTCTGTTGGTTGACTTCACTGAGTTTGAAGAGTTATCGGATATTATCTGGAGCGATGGGAGTGAGGATTTTTTCCGGGTTTTCAATGAGAGCAAAATATTGAGTTACGAGATTACCAATGTCTGTGAAAACCTTGATGGAACAGTATCTCTTGAGAAGTCTCCCTTCGAATTTGGAGAGTTGCCTGTTTTTTTCCCCAATGCTTTCAGTCCCAACCAGGATGGAATTAATGACATATTCAGACCTGAATTTGCCCCTGAGGTCCAGATTATCAGCTTTGAAATGAAAGTATTTGATCGTTGGGGCAACAAAGTATTTGAAACTTTTGACATGGATTTTGGCTGGAATGGCAATTTCGATACTGATCGAATGGATCCTGCGGTATTTGCCTGGATAGCTGAAATAGAGTTTTTCGTTTGCGATGCTCCGGTCAAAAAACGTCTGGAGGGGGATGTTTCCATTATGAGATAAAATTGAGTTAGCGCTTTGGGTATTGACACTATGAACAATGTGAGACAATTTATTCTTTTACTGTAAATTGAATTGTCATGAAAGCAAGGTTTATTGTATTTTTTCTTTTCTTCTTAATGCCTCTGATTGAGCTTCTCGGGCAAAGCGCAAGAAACATTCCAAGAGACGCAGGACCCGTTCAGTGGACATTTGGAAATGTCATCGTATTTATTGTGTTCCCTGTACTACTAATCGTTTTTTTATTTTTTTACGTAAGGAAACTGACAAGAGATAAAATTGAGGAAAAAGAACAGAGAGAGGCTGAAGAAGCTGAAAAGCCCTGATGCGTTTTCCCGGGAATTGGTTCGGCTATGCACTGATATTGATGACTTAGGCTTATGTCCTAATTCAAAGTTTCTCCCGACTTAAGCGGGCTCTCTTTTTCAATTGATCCGGGCACAAAGCAGCAAAAGAATCAGAAGGAGGTACACAAGATGTCTAAAAACTTTCCCGAACCAAAGAAAATTTTCCTACCTTGCGCCCTGTTTTTAAATGAGTGCCCCCGGCATGTTTCATTAACCAATTAAAAGGAATATGGCTATTGATTTCGAGCTATTGAAAAGAACAACCGAAATACCCGGAGCCCCCGGCTACGAAGCAAAAATCCGTAAATTCATTTTAGACTATATAGGAGATAAGGTCGATGAGGTTAAAATCGATCCAATGGGCAGTATAATTGCCCTCAGGAAAGGCACGGAAAACAAAAAGGTAATGGTCGCCGCTCATATGGATGAGATTGGATTTATCGTAAATCATATCGATTCCGATGGTTTTGTTAGGTTTCAGCCTTTGGGGGGATTTGATCCCAAGACACTCACTTCTCAGAGGGTAATGATCCATGGTCGGGAGGATGTTCTGGGGGTGATGGGAAGCAAACCCATTCATATAATGAAACCCGAAGAGCGAAAGAAAAGCCCTGAGTTACAGGACTACTTTATCGATACGGGCATCTCCAAAGAAGAACTCGAAGAACTGATCAAGCCGGGAGATACCATTACCAGAGTCGGTGATCTGATCCGAATAGGTCAATGCTTTAATGGGAAGTCCCTGGACAATAGAATTTCTGTCTATGTATTGATGGAGACTCTGAAAAATTTGGAGGGGGAAAGCCTTCCCTATGATCTCTATGCAGTTTTTTCTGTTCAGGAAGAAGTAGGACTCAGAGGAGCCAGAACAGCGGCAAGTCGTATAAATCCGGACTTTGGCTTTGGATTGGATACTACTATTGCCTACGACCTACCAGGCGCTCAGGGACATGAAATGGTCACCAAATTGGGAAAGGGAACTGCAATAAAAATAATCGATGGGACTGCTATTGCAGACTATCGTATGGTTGAATTCTTAAAAGAAGTTGCAGAAAAACACAACATCAAATGGCAGGCTGAAATTCTTCCAGCGGGGGGAACCGATACTGCAGCTATTCAACAGTACGGAAGGGGAGGATCGATTACAGGTGCTATCTCAATACCAACCCGCTATTTGCACCAAACTATTGAAATGGTTAACGAAGTGGACGTTGACAATAGCATTGAATTACTGACCAAAGCTATTCTCCAATTGGATCAATTTGATTGGACCCACCATTGATTTTTTGAAAAAAAACTCAAATTCTCTGGTACTATCAACTAAACTATGGTGGTTATAAAAAATGTTAGGTGAATATAGGTATTTGCATTCATGCTTATTATTCAGATGAAAAGTCTTGCCACCTATTTTTTTTAACCATTCCAGCAATTTACATCAAGTTTTCAGATACGAAGAGTCTTCTTATATGGGATTGACAGCTTATGATCATTAGTTATCGATAATGAATTAATTGAAATTTTTGAGAGAATTATTTTGTCACAGCATGCTGAAATTGTGACATCTGTAATTTTTGATGGCAAAATGAATCCCATGCTGTCCCTTTACCCCAAAGCAATTACCTCACTAAGGTAACTTCTCCGTGAATCACCTGATCTGTTCCATCGACAAATTCTAAAACCAGACGGTAAAAATAGACACCCGGAGCAACCAATTCTCCATTGAAAGAGCCATCCCAGGAGTTATCATTTCCCGGTTCCACAGTGCCCTCCAGGTTCTCCCGCATAAAGACCTTTTCCCCCCATCGATCAAAAACCATAAACTCTCTAATGGTCTTTAAAATTCCGGGCTCATTGTAAACACCAAAAACATCATTCACCCCGTCACCATTGGGGCTGAATGCATTGGGTATGTATACATCATTTCTACCAATTACTCTTATGCGCACTTCATCGGAGGCAGTACAACCAATGCTGTCCATTACCGTGAGAGACAAATTCAGGTTTTCCCTGGCATTGAACTCCTGATAGGGGCAATTGGAACACGATTGGTCGGGATTGGGATCCCATACATACGAGATAATGCTACTTTCATCCACGTTCAAATCAGCCTCAATCAAAACTATTTCGCCCGGATCGACAAAATGATCAGGTCCCAAATCAACCACTAATTCAAATGGAGCTTCTATAACAATACTCTCTCGATATTCACAATCCAGTTGATCTCGAATCACCACAGTAAATGTGCCCGGATTCAATCCATCTACCATAGAATTTGGCACAAAACTATTGCCACCATCGAAAGAGTATTCAAATGGGGGTGTTCCCCCTTCAATATTCAACACCTCAATAAAACCATCCCTGTCCCCAAAGCACAAATTTCCCCCTGAATTCAAATCAGCCCCCCGGATCTGTTCAGTATTCTCAAAAACTTCGATCAAATCAGTAGATTCACAACCCGTTCTGCTATTTACTATAGTCAAACTGTAAATCCCGCTTTCATCAACAGTCACTTCCTCTGAATTTTCTCCTGAAACAATATTTCCTGATGTTCCCACTACGGTCCAACTTAATTCAAAGTCCGTCCCTGTAGAAGAGCCTTCTGAGCTTATAGAAACCATTTCTGTCCCGCAGTTTAATTCTCCAGATACTGAAAGGTTAATTTCAGGTAGTTCTTTTTCTTCAGTAACAGTTACAGCTGCCTGAGCAGTACATCCATTAAGGGTGTCCCGAATGACCAAAAGGTAACTACCCTCCCTATCAACCGCTATTTCCAATGTTCCCAGACCTGAAATAATACCCGGTCCACTCCAATCGTAGACAAGGTGATCTCCATGGGCGGAAGAAGAACCGTCAATTACAACAATAGAGTCTGAACAAGTGATTGTCGAAGGTTCTGAGATATTTACCTCCGGAATATCAGCTGACTCCCCTACTTCTACCTCTAGTGTTACGCTGCACCCTGAATCCGCATCAGAAACTTCCACTCTGTACAAGCCTCCGGACAAAACGGTCACTATTCTTCGGGTTTCAGTTGAAGAGAGGATAGAACCATCATCAGTAGTCCATTGAAAAACATAAGATGCATCTTCAGGTAGGACCTCAATAGAAAGTTCGGTAAATTCACAATCAATTGTATATTCGCCATCCGGTATTGTAGCCTGGGGTAAATCGAACCAGGTCACTGAGACAACAGCAGAGTAATCCAGGCAAGGATCACTAAAATCAATGTCGCCCTCGGAATCCACTGTAGAAACAACAACCACAATGTAATACGTTTGACCGGGTTCTATATCTCCATTGGGACCAAAATTCAAATTTGGATCGGTGCTTTGGAGAAGGATGGAGTCTGGATTGAGTGCAGCTCCCTTTTGCAAAACATAAGTCCTCACTGCTCCCGGACCCAGGACTTCTCCACTTTCGTCATAACTAAGCGCAGAAAACGAAAATGGCTCGTTTCCACAGATAACAAACTCATCTTCCAACAATGCTCCTGCCTGGCTTTCGCATTCACAATCTTGAATACCCTCCACTAAAACGGGATCGCAATCTGATCCATCTGTTACTTCAAAGGAATAGGGTTCTCCACCCGGAATGGGGTCTGAAATGACAACATTCCCTTGAATGATTCCTGGTCCATTAAGTACATAAGTCTCAGGATCACCACCGGTAAGCTGAAAAGTAACCGTATAGTTTTCAAATGCTGAATCGCATTCTACATTCACACTTCCCTGCACCAACTGAAGTCCTTCCTGAAAGTCCATACAAAAAGTGTCAGATAGCACGCAGGGACCATTATTTTCAATCCAGCTGAAGCAGTGCAACCCAAACTCCTCCACACTGAGGATGGTATTGGGTTGATCGATGGGACTGAAGGTAGCTGGTCCCCCGGAAATTAGCTCCCATTGACCGCTGTGTTGCTGACCATTGACCTGAATATTAGCACTCAATCCACAAATGGTTGCAGCAGCTACTATTTCTAAATTGTACTCGCAGTTCCAAACAACTTCCCTACCTGCTGTGATTTCAAAACAAGCATCATCTGTATTGATAAAATCCCCCTCTATACTGTCTGTGACCACAAAAGAAACAAAATATGAATTGCCACATTGAATATTTAAATTGCCAGGATCAAAAACACCGGATTCGCTAACGGACAAAAGTGATGAAAATGGGTCAGATGGTTGAGAATAAAGAATAAATGAACCGGAATAGCCGATTGGAATATTGGGATCCAAAAGAAATTCCCCCAATTCTGCTGTGGTATCGGTTATGCATAGAGCGACCTGGCCATCAGGTAAAAGTCCGGCCGAGGTTTCGCAATCACAATCCCTGAAAATCTCAACGGTAAAGCCACAGCCGTTGCTGTCGGTAATCTGAATCTGTGCGGTTGTGCCGCTGGGAAATCCCTCCCCTGTATATTCATTTCCGCTGATTTCTCCAGATCCTGAAGCTACAGAATAGGGTGGTGAGCCACCTTCAATTTGAAACTGTACAGCATAGGTAAGATCTGGAAAGCAATCATAAGCTATACTACCGGAAACCAATTGCGGCGAGCAGTGATACTCCAATTCTATGTCGAGAGAATCCATACACTGGTCGTTACTGCCAACAAATCTAAAGATATAGGTGCCACATTCGCTTAGAACCACCTCAGTCTCAGTATTACCGGGCTCACTAATTTGAACAGAGCCGGTTCCGGATACAAAAGACCAGCTACCTGAGCCGATATTTTGATTTACATTTAGTTGAAAGGTGTTGTCACAAGATGCTGTGAGACCTTCCCATTCGAGAACCGGACTTGAGTTCCATCGCAATGGTTTAGGGGCAGAAAAAACCAGACATGGGTCCTCAGGATCAAAGAGGGTGGATTCAGATTTTTTTCCCAAAACAAAGAAGGCAAAATAATCGGTATCATACTCCAATATGTCACTGTTGAAACAAAACTCACCTTGGGGGTTAAAGGCAATTGCATCATCAAAATTGGGATCAAAAATCGGTTGAGGGAACAACATAAACCCAAAGGTATCGAGCCCTTCCTCATGACTTTGACCTGTCGGGTCGTAGAAATCACTCAGAATAATGCAGTCGTTTTCACAGAGAGAAATTGGCTCTGTGTTAAAAGAGCCGATGGATGTAGGACAGTCGCAATTTCTGAAAAACACCAGGGTGTCTGACTGGCAGCCTAGTGAATCTATAATTACAATATTGAGTTGCTGACCACTTGGGTGTGGGTCAGAGGTAAAGCGATCACCATTAATACTGCCTTCACCAAAGGAAAGATCAAATGGCCGGTACCCACCAACAATATCAAAACTCACAGTAAATGTACCGTCAGCATTATTGCACTCATAGCCTATATTATCTAGGGAAGGTGCCTCTGCAACAGTAATTCTGATGGTATCGTCGACAGTGCAATGAGGAAGACCGGGAACTACCTCTGTCCAACTGAAAAGGAAATCACCTTCCGTATCAACACTTACCTCTGTAACCGGATTTTCAGTATTTTGAATTTCAACTACAGCACCTTCAGGAGCTGAAACCAGTGACCAAAAACCATGTGAGCCATTTGAAAAAAGCTGAAAGTCTCCAGAACAGACAATGGTGTCAGGGGCAGTTTGTGTACTATCGGGATAGAGAATTTCTATATCTGTACAGTTGTCTTCTCCGTAACCACAAATGACAAACCCGCGTGCACATACGGAAAACTGACCGGCCTGGTTAAAAATAACTTCAATGACAGATTCTGTTTCATCTCCTAATATTTCGTAATGATCCTGGGGTAGTCCAAATTCCCAAAGGTAAATGATATTCCATCCTTCCGGCTCATCTACGACAATGACTACCGTGTCACCAAGACAGGCAGGCTCATTTTCAATAAATTCGGGTGTCGGTGGATACAATTCCTCCAGGTCTATTTCGAACGTGAATGGGCCGAAGTGGCAGCCGGGCTCATCGATGGCGTCCTGATAGTTCAAATAGTAATGCACGGCAAAAGAATCGACATTTCCAGTGAACTCATCCACTGATATATTGAGGCAGCTATTGGTTCCGGAGCCGGAGTGAATAACCTCCTGGGTGCTCAATTGGATCCACTCAAATTCAATTTTGAGTTCTCCCGGCAACCCGAAGGCGGAAGGTTGAGGGAAAAATGAAACCCCGGCAGGACAAATAATAATCTCATCATTTATACACAGGAAACCATCGAAAAATATGTCTGCATCCAAGACCAGTAAAGTCAAGTCCACAAAACTATCACAGCCAAATTGGTCCTCCAAAATAATGGAATAAACCCCAGTGGCAGTATAATCTTGTCCGTGATAGGAAAAAACATCTCCCTGACAGATTATGCCGAGATCCTGAGTGGGATTTTCAAAGTTATTGGGCAGCACGAAGAGTTCCAGTTGGGCGGTTCTAAAGCAATTAAACTGCCCGTAAAAGGTGTCGGTAAAGATGTACCAGCCGGACATATCCTCCCCTGGAAAATACAGCAGACTATCCCCATTGGGGCCATACCAGGTGTAGTCTTCCCAGCGACATATGGTATCTACTGTGATGTAGGGTTCCACCTCAGCTACTACTATTTCCCTGCATATGAATTCAGTATCAGGATAACAGTCATTAAAAGCCCTTACGCATAATTCAAAGGTGCCAACTTGAGCTAAAAGTGAGGGGTCAATGGGAATTCTCTTCCAATCACCGTATCCATGTACACTAAGTATTTGAGAATCGCTTCCGGGATTAAATGTGTACTCTAATTTTGATGCTCCGTAAGGGCTTTGTACTGTAAACTGTATATCTTCAGCATTTACACAAATAGTATCCGGACCACCAAAGAACTCACTTTGAATTGGAGAAATATACGACTCCTGCATTGGCTCAGGCTCTCTGGCATCTTGCCCACTGATTACATTCACATCTATACCACATATATCCCCACCACAACCATGAACTACCACGTAATAGGTGCGTCCGGGAACCGGAAAAAATGAGATTTCAACAGGGTCTTCAGTACAATCACAATGGCTGAAGACTTCCTCATATCTCAATAGATTGGGGTTGCAAAATTGGCAAAATGGAGGTACATTAGGAAATTCTGTATAAAATACTGCTACTTGAATACCATTACCATCTGCACACTCTCGCGGAACAATTTCAAGCTCCACCGGTTGCCAGTCTGAGACAAAACTGAACCAATGTGGATTGTTGAGCAGGTCGTCGCCACAAGGGGGAAAAAAATCAAGTAGAGTGGTAAAATCTCGCATTTGGAAGCAAAAACTATCAAGCTGGTTTAATTCACAAAACAAGGGTGCTTCACAAAGACATTCCTGCGGATATATATTGGTCTGACAAATAAACATGGCTATGGGAAGGATACAAAATTCGTAATCATCGCTAAGTCCACTGGTAGTTCCCACTACTAAAAAGTAAGTGGTATTTGGTTCGACTTGCACTTCTACATTTCCAATCAATCCATTCGTTGTTGACTCACACATTACCTCCCTTATTCCATCGACGCAATCCTCGCTGTATTCAACAATAGCAATATTCACCCTGGCATTGGAAAAGTGCTGGAAGTCAATAATAATACTACCTATTTCATCTCCTGTTGTAAACTCATACCATGTATTGCTAAAAAAAGGGTCATTGAATTCTTCATAACACAAATTAAAATCACCAAGGAAAGCCGGGCAACCACCGTCGTTATTTCCCTCAATACATATCTCCCTGTCATCAATTAATTCCCCCAAATAAATGGAGTTATTGCAATGGTTATTTTCAGGGCCAGTATATTGGGTCAGACTTAGTTCAAAGTCTCCGGAATGGTTTGCAAATCCCCCAATCCATAAGTAAATACTTTCAAAGTCACTTGCCTGGAGATGGCATAATGAGAAAGTCACTGCTCCCGCACTTACCAAATCAGGTATTAGTAAATTTTGCCCCAGCGTATTGACAAATGGTTCTTCACCGTAATCCTGATTGGGCGGATTGGGGCACGCATTATCCAGGAAAATGAGACCAATTGCCAATTGTGTGACCGAACCATCCAAAAATGATATTTCTATAGCGTTGGCAATATCACTCAGTTCAAGTTTTACAAAAAGTGAAGAATCTGCACCAGCTACACCAAAATTCTGGATGTTTCCATTGGCATTTTCGGTGATAAATGAGGTGTTGTTTGTGAAATCACCATAAATTTCCTCCGTGTGTTCTTCATTTGGCCAACCAGCCAAAGGATCTCCAAGCGCCTCACAGGGCAAATCATGGATCTGGGAAAACATAGTTGAAGAAAAAAGTACCAATGCTGCAACTAGAATAGGATTAAACACGCTTCTTCCTTCAACACCAAATAAATTCATTATTTCAAGTAGTATTTTTTGCATAATATGGTTTAGAGTAGACACTTTTTGTTTCAGGTACGTTGGCTAATGTCAGGAAATTATTTGGATTTTTTGGAAATTTTGTAAAAATTTCATTGAAAATTGTAAATTCTTTATGCATTTACCGTAGAAATATAAGCCATTGCACAAAAGGTTAATCCGCTGTTTCAGTTTTTCTTTTTTTGACTCATCCTACTTACACTTAATTTCATAGTTGTCAAGCATTTTGCCAGGAAACTTAGACTGGATCCTTCCTAGCCAGGCTTATAAATGACGGACTTTTTTGGTGCTTTTAACTTGACACCAGGGAGTTTCATTGAAACTTTTTCTTCTCCCCAACCAGGCCATGAAAGTCAAAAAGTAGTAGACACACGGCCATTCCAAATCCCATTATCCTGTAATTTTGTACTTTTGCACAAAATTTCCGCTGAAATGAACAGTCAGATAAGCATTTTTATTAGTCGTGCTCCAAAAGAGCAAAAAGAAATCATGGAAACCGTGCGCAAGTTGATCCATGATACAGTGGAAGGTGTTCAGGAAGAATTTAAGTGGAGCAGGCCGGTGTTTAAGAAAGGAGGAGATTTTGCTTATTTTAAAACGGCAAAATCGCACGTTACGATTGGCTTTTATAATTTTTACAAACTCGATGATCCCGATAACTTACTGCAGGGTTCAGGAAAACTTCTCAGACATATTAAGGTAGAAAAGCCCGAAGATCTCGACATTGAACTTCTCAAAAAATGGTTCATACAGGCCTCTGAGTAGTAATTTATCCCGGAATTAGCAACCCAATCTATGTAAAGTATTTCAACAGATTGTTCAATGCTTTATTTCCCAGACCATCCTCAAGGGTTTCAGCTCAAAATTTCATCCCCCAATTACTTTCCCTTCATTCAATATCGCTGAACATATATTGAGGCATTCCCTCACTCAATGATTAAAAGCGTATTTTTACCGGATGAAAACCCGTGAGATTCGTTGGTACATACCAATAGTCCTTCTGCATTTTTGCGCGTTTTTATTCGCCATTATTGCAGGTAATATCCACATGGCTGACTCGGTAGAATACCTGGTGCAGGCTGAAAATTTGTACCAACACGGTTCTCGTTGTTCAGCCCCACTTTCCAACGGTTATTGCGATCCAATCCACCTGACCAAAAGACCTCCTCTTTATTCCCTTTTTTTGGGTGCAATCCTGTGGGTGGGCGCACCACTCTTTACGCTGCTCATATTTCAGAATCTGCTCAGTCTTTTCAACATCTTTATGATGGTCCGAATTATGCGCGAATGGAAGGTGGAGGGTATTTCTATCGCTTTGGGACTGTCTCTTTTCAATTTGACCCAATACATTTACGCCAATGTCATAATGAGTGAGTTGCTGTTGCAAACCTGGCTTTTATTGCTGGTTTTTTTCATCAGCAAATATTTCACCAGTTTGAGAATCTATTTCCTTGGACTTGCAGCTTTAGTATTGGTATTTGCGATGTTGACCAAGCCCGTGGCCTATCCACTTACTGCACTGTTTGCTGCTCTATTTTTGTGGAAGGCATTCAATTACCGGAGGCCATTGGTTGCTCTGTGGGCTGTAATCCCTCTTTTGATTATGGTCGCCTACAGCAGTTGGAATGAAAAACAAACAGGTTATCGCCATTTTTCATCCATCCAAAACATCAATCTAGTGGATTACAACACCAATTTTTTTCTGCGATCGACCATTGGAATTGAGCAAACCGACAGCACGCTCAGAGAAATTTATTACGGAGCGACTCATTTCGACTCCTTTTCAGAGGAACAAGAATATCTCAGACAGCAATCAACAGGAATACTCCGCAATCATTTCATCTCCTATGGCTGGTGGCATCTCAGAGGTGCCCTGCGAGGTTTTTTTGATCCCGGCAGATTTGATTTCTACAACTTCGCCGATAAGGAGGGTAAAATAGAAGATGGATTGCTCTATAAACTCAATGAGGAGGGCCCTGTGGCTGCATTGAATCACTTGTTGAAAGGACCAACACTGCTAATTTTTCTACTATTTCTGACTTTGCTGTTTAAATCACTGCTTGTTTTCTCATGGTTGGGAGTATTACTTGTAAAAAAGCTCCCTACTTATCAACTCGCACTGATTATATTTTTACCTCTGTATATCGCTTTGGCAACCGGTCCACTCAATGCCTCAAGATTCATGCTTCCGATAATGCCAATATTGGTGATTGGGGCTGCCATAAGCCTGAATCAGTTTTTTAACCGAAATTGGTTGCCGGCAAACACTAATAATGATTGATCATAGAAACAAGAAAATAAAGCAGATCAATCCAGGATGCTTCATTTTTTCGGCAAACCTTCTTTTAGGAGTTTGTGTTCAGGAAATAGAATGGCGAGCTTCTACAGCAGCAATGGTATTTCCCTTTAGGTGCAAATTTTATGCAAACGAAAAAAGGGTTACAACCTTTGCAAGTCATAACCCTTTGATAATCAGGTGGGCGATGATGGATTCGAACCAACGACCCCCTGCTTGTAAGGCAGGTGCTCTAAACCAACTGAGCTAATCGCCCTTTCTCAATTGCGGACGCAAATATACACCATCTTTTAGAATTGCTAGTGGGTTTTTGAAAAATTTATTTTTTTTGCCCGCTATTGGGTCGGTGGGCATTCGCCATTCTTTTTTGAACTTCGCTGCAGAGACGCTTCATCATCTCCCCATCCTTGTGATAAAGTGCATTGACCCTACTGCCATTATATGAAATTTCTAATCCATAAATTCCAGAGGCAGATAACCACCAGACAAAAGAAGCACCAATAAATAAAATGCCTAGCCACCAAATTACAAAGAAAAAGGCTAGACCCATCAGTCCGAGCAAGGTAGGTCCTAGGGGGGATTGGCGGTGCTTGATCAGTACGACTCCCTCGATAAGGTCAAAATCATATGATTTTTGAAAAATCCTCAATACTCCGGGCCTTAATTCAATTCCCTCCTCCAGAATAACTCTCTCGCTTTCTTCCATAATGATCGATGCCTGCTTTGAAAACAGTTTTTCAAGAGCGAAAGTAAAAGTAATTGTGGACTCACCATTGAGTACATGGACGAAAAATCCTAACTTAGCGAAAAGTTTGAGTGCAAAGATGAGAAAAACGGTCAAAGGTACTGTAGTAAAATCTACCGGGAGTTGGTATCAGGTGGTGTCGGATACTGATGGGCAGCGGATTGACGCCCGAATTAGAGGGAAATTCCGACTGGATGGAAAAAGGCTGACCAATCCTGTAGCTGTGGGAGATGTAGTTGAATTGGAAATCGATTCCAAGGATGGCACCGGCTTAATTATGAACATAGAAGAGCGCAAGAATTATGTTGTTAGGCAATCTCCAAGGCAAAAGCACCACCTACATCTCATTGCTTCAAATATTGATCTGGCATTGCTGATTGTAACCATCGTCAATCCAATGCTCAAACAGGGGTTTATCGATCGCTTTCTCATTTTGACCGAACCCCGTGACATCCCGGTACTCATTTGCTTCAACAAATCCGATCTCTATTCCGATGAGGATATGCTCATAGCCAGGTACCTCTGTAATCTTTACGAATCCATTGGATACGATACTTGCATTGTTTCAGCTCTCAACAAATCGGGAACGGATCAACTGAAGAAAAAACTTCAGAAGAAAACTACTTTGGTGAGCGGACAGTCAGGGGTGGGCAAATCCACCCTACTCAACACTATACATCCTGGGCTTAATCTGAGAACAGGCATTCTTTCAGATTATACCGGTAAAGGTCAGCACACCACCACTTTTGCTGAATTGTTCCAGTTAGACGATGAGACCCGCATTATTGACACTCCCGGGATCAAAACACTTTCCTACAACAACCTGGAGGTAATGGATGTCGCACACAACTTTAGGGAATTTTTTCAGTACTCCTCCAATTGTAGATTCAGCAATTGTACCCATAGAAATGAGCCCGGTTGCGCAGTAAAAAAGGCCATTGAAGATGAGGAAATCAGCGAACTAAGGTACGCCAACTATCTCGCCATACTGGATGAGATAGAAGATCAGAATCACTGGGAGAGACATCGAGATTATTGATTGCAGTTAAATACAGCTTTGACACCATGGTCATTCACGACACCTTCAATGGTGAGAAATTTTGTATTTCTCGAGATTATTCACCTATATATTCATCCCGGTATCCATCCTGAATGGGGACTTTGATTCGGTAATTTTTACCTCTTACATTGTTGAGGCTTCCGCTGATGAGCCAGGGGTTATAGACTTTGAGCATGCGATATGAAATTCCGTATTCGGTGGCAAAGTCTCCGAGATTTGCAATTGGCTCATTGATCTCCACCCACTTTATATGATCAAATGGGGGGTACATGTCCTCTTCTTCAATAAGAAATCCGTATTCTCGTGGGCTCTCCATGATTTCTTTGAAGGCAATTATCCTAAAGACATATCGATTGGTTTCTTCAAATAAATTGAGATCGTAATAACTCTCGGCGCGCTGATCTCTAAGAAATCGCTTCAATCTGGGGCCTCCCATATTGTAGGCAGCGGCAGCAAGAGTCCAGCTTCCAAATTCCTCGTAATAATCCCTGATGTAGCGACAAGCAGCACGGGTAGCTTTTTCATAATGGTAGCGCTCATCCACTTCAGCATTGATCTCCAGACCATAACCCCTGCCCGTATTTGCCAAAAATTGCCATATACCCTTTGCACCGGCGGGGGAAGTTACGTTTCTAAGATTGCTCTCAGCTACTGCCAGATACTTGAAATCGTCTGGTATGCCTTCCTCTTTTAATATGGGCTCGATTATCTCAAAAAATCGGTTGGCCATTTTGATATTGAGAGAAGTACTCGAATGCCAATAGGAATTGACCAACAGTTCGCGCTCAAGTCTCTCGCGAATATCAAAGTTTTCAATGGGAACTCTCTCACCAGCAAAGTCATAGTCATTCTTTAGCTGAATGGACCGTATTTGCTGAGACAATAAAACATTGCTGAGCTCCTCTATTGCAGCTTCATTGGTCATTTGTTTATCTGCCTCTTCTTTGCTCAAATAGGAGGTCAGTAAAAAAATCAGCAAGAGTGAGGTTACAGAGAGGTTGAAAATTGCGAGACCTTTATTCATGACATTTTTTTTGAGAACCTTTTAAATCCTGTACTTTATTTAATGATAGCCAATCATTTTCTCAGCGGAATTACCGGCCAATATGGTCAACGATCATTTTATTTTCTTCGCTTGAGGGCCTGCTTAAAGACCGGCACATTAGAGCAAGCCTCTCCGTACATCAACGATTTTACCACCGGGATGAGTTTTTCAGTGATATACATATAGATCCCTTCCGGAATCCTTTTCGTTGAGCACCCTTTTATTAATACGCGTCCATCCTTGAATTTCTCAGGATTCAAATTTTGTTCCAGATTTTGGATGAAGAGTTTTTCCAAAACCTCTTCTTTAGATCCAAAGCCAAATCCAACTGCGTTTCCCATAAGACTCTTCGCGAGCACCATCCAGGCCCAGGGGGGAACAATAGCATCTGTAGAGCAGTAAATACAAACGTTTTTATTATTGTATTGATCCCAATCTGTTTCAGCCACCTGCGCTCTGAACTCTTTTTCCTTGAGAATCAATCCCATAAACAAGTAATCCTTCAGGTCGATTTCTGCCCATCCACCCGAGGGGTAGTACTTTTCCAATTCTAAAGTAATCAATCCACTTTCAGCTACTTTGTTGATCAGTGGTGCTTTCTGCGTTTCCATTTTCCGATATTTGTCTTTTTAGCATACTTTCGGTTTCTACTGGTGCCGGTTCTCCAATTGAATCTGTCTCATCCGGCAGGATTTCTCTGACTCTTGGGAGGTCTTTTATGCTCTTTAAACCAAAATATTCCAGAAAGCGTTCAGAGGTTTTGTACAAAAGCGGTCGTCCAACCTCCTCTGATCTTCCAGCTATTGCAATCAGATCCTTCTCTAACAGTTTCTGCAGAATGTAATCGGAATTGACTCCTCTGATACTGCTGATTTCGGCTTTGGTAACAGGTTGTTTATATGCTACTATTGCGAGGGTCTCCATGGCCGTCTTGGTCAGTTTTTTGGCAGAACTGAGTTTTAAGTATTCAGCGATGATAGGGTGGTATTCCGGCTTGCTCATAAAAAGATAGCCGTTGTTCATGCAAACAATTCCGAATGCGAAATCATCTGATTGGTATTTTCTCTCTAATCGATCTAATGATTCCTGCAATTGTTCATGCTCCACCGGCCAATCAAGATGATCCGAAAGCAATTTCTTCAACTGATTGAACCCCACAGGCTCCACAGCTCCAAAAATTACACTCTCCAGGTACAAATCTAGTCTTTCCAAAAGTATCGCTTTATCTGAGGG
The DNA here is from genome assembly GCA_007695145.1 of Saprospirales bacterium. Taxonomy (GTDB): domain Bacteria; phylum Bacteroidota; class Bacteroidia; order Chitinophagales; family Saprospiraceae; genus PWJY01. The sequence goes on from REEI01000080.1 coordinate 45,110, forward strand.
CCAAAAATACAACCATACCCACAAAAAGCAGAAAAATAGCGAGAATTATAAGGCTGTATGTGAGATATTTTTGCTCTCGTGCCTCCCGGAGTTTATTCAGAGGGGTGTCTACCTTTTTATTGACCTTAAACTCATAGGTAAATGATTTGTCATCCTCCTCCTTCATTATGATTTCACAAAACTCCTCATTGATGAAAAAGGAATAAGTCTTTGCTGTTTTCACGAGAAAATCAATCAAGACCACCTTGGAATTACAATAAATCATCAGATTGCCCGAAGTCGGCCCGTGGTATATACCCACAGAATGCCTCCCTCCAAACTCATCCAGAAATACCCAGTTCTGATGATTCAATTTACTGCATAGTTTTCAAAGGCAAGATCATAGTAATTGCTGCCTGGATATCCTGCCTGATTAGTAAAAGGCCAATTTTTGGACAGTTTTGCATTTTTGAAAAAAAACGTCAAAACTGCCGGCAAAATAATCAACGTGAAACAGAGCTCCATGGTTGCCTGCTTTAAGTTATTCATAAGAATCCCTGCTTTAAAAGTGTTCGCTGGTGGGGTCAATGCCCGGAGGGGCCGACTTAAAACTGAAGTGTTTAAGGCTTTATGCAGTATTTTAATTACCCCCTTTTCCGGTTTTTATTTTCCAAAATGTGACACTCTTTCTAAAAAACCATACACCGCAAAGTCCCTATTCCCGCAATGTCTAAAAATTTATTAATTTTACTAGCCCAATAAAATCTGCTGCCATGAAGATACAAGTTGCAATTCCCTGGATTTTTATATTATATTTCTGCTGCAGCCAATTGTCTTTTGGTCAGGCACCGGTAGGACAAATCAGTGGAATGGTAATAGACCGTGACAGCCGGCAACCGCTCATTGGGGCAAATGTGAGCCTGGAGGTGAGCGGGGAATTAAAAGGCGCTACAACAGATGTCAATGGTTATTTTGAATTGAGGGCTATTCCGGTGGGCCGGAGAGAAATAACTGTAACTTATTTGGGATACGACCCCTATAGATCTGGCTCATTCATGTTGACGAGTGGCAGGGAGTTGTATTTCGAGATAGAAATGCAAACCTCTGTGTTAATGACCGGCGAGGTGGTGGTAAGACCTGAGAGGAGCGACAGCGATCCACTTAATACCTTTACCCTGGTATCATCCAGATCCTTTACCGTGGAAGAAACAGAGCGCTATGCGGCTTCTGTCAACGATCCCGGCAGACTGGCAGTGGGCTTTCCTGGGGTGCAACCCCAAAGAGACACCCGTACAGATATTTTCATACGAGGCAATTCAGCCTCTGGAATTAACTGGAGGTTAATGGGGATAGATATTCCCAATCCCAATCACTTTGCAAGAATAGGGTCGTCCGGAGGGGGTATTTCCATATTTTCTGCCTCTCTGTTGTCAACTTCAGACTTTTCCGGTGGTGCCTTTCCCGCTGAGTATGGAAATGCCATATCAGGTGTCTTTGACATGAGATTTAGACGCGGAAATATGAATCGGAGGGCGTACACTCTAAGAGCGGGTATACTTGGTTTAGACCTGGCTGCAGAGGGTCCTCTAAAAAAGGGAAGAAGCTCCTATTTGATAAACTATCGATACTCTACCCTGGGCATACTGAATGAACTGGGTATCCATCTTGTAGGAGAGCGAATCAGCAACACCTTTCAGGATATTTCCTTTAATGTCACCTGGAGTGATGAGAGCAACCGTCACCAGTTTGCTCTTTGGGGCATCGGAGGCATCAGCAGGGAAAATGAGTCCGTAAAGAGTAATCGCGGTGAATGGAGAACCTACACTGATTATCAGTCCTACGAATTTGATACAGATATGGGAGCCACAGGCTTATCACATACCTACCTCATCAATGATAAGTCCTATCTCGTGAGTTCAATAGCAGCAATGGGTCAGCAAATTGCCTTCGCTTACGATACCACCAGTCCCGAGAATTTAATCTACAGGGTAGACGATCAAATTCATCGCGACAACCGGATAGCCCTCTCATCCATTTACCACCGCCGCACTGCAAGCGGGATTCGCCTAAAAGTTGGTTTTCAGGGAAGTTGGATGTTTTACGATTTTTACAGGCAGAGATACAACTTTGAATCAAAGGAACAACAGCGAATTATCGATGGAAATGGCAACACCGGATTGCTGCAGGCATTTGTTCAGGCCTCGTGGAACCCCCATCCACGGTGGAACCTATCCGCAGGATTGAGGTCGGTGCTGTTTTTACTCAATGACTCCTATAGCATTGAACCCCGATTTGGTGCTGCCTATTCACTTTCTGACCAAAAAATTATGACTTTTGCTTACGGTATTCACAGTATCATGGTTCCGCCGGGAAGCTACTTTGTGTCAGGTCCTGAGGCAGGTAATCCCTATCCAAATATTGGACTCGACCTAATCAAAAGTCACCATTTTATTTTGGGGTATCAGTGGGACTTTGCGCCCGGATGGAGAGCAGGGCTGGAATTTTACTTTCAGCATCTCCGAAACGTTCCAATAGTAGACGATGTGAATCGAACTTACTGGCTTCTCAATGAGATACAGAGTTTTGCAACCGAGCCTTTGGTGAGCAAAGGCAAGGGGTACAATAGGGGAATAGATATAACTCTAGAGCGATTTTTCAGTAGCGGAATATTTATGATACTCTCCGGTTCAGTTTTCAGATCAGAATATGAACCCCTGGATGGAAATAGGTATCCCACACAATTTGACAGCCGTTATGCCGGCACTCTAATGGGTGGGTACGAATGGCAAATAGCTGAAAACCAAAGTCTGCAGCTTGGAGCAAAAGTAATTTACACGGCAGGACTTCCTATCATGCCATTGTCAGAAGAGGCCGGCAGAATCAACGACAGAGATCCGCCATTGGATGAGTCCAATCCCTTTTCAATACAGGTGAAGGACTACTTCAGAACCGACCTGAGGATAGCCTGGCGCCGCAATAACCCCAATAACTCCTGGTTGCTGGCCCTCGACTTGCAAAATGCAGGTTCTCGCCGAAATATCGATATTGTGAGAAGACAGTTTGATCCCGACCTCAATCAATGGGTTTATAACAAAATGGCCGGAATCACCCCAATTTTGAGTTTCCAACTTGAGTTTTGAGTTCAATCACCAAAATGAGAACTTCTTTTGATATGGCTCTCATTTTACACATGTGTTTTTTATTGCTGAAGTTTACCATTTCTCCTCCCATGAACTAAGGCAGGGTGATTGAACTAAGTTGATGATTGAGAAATTTGCGCTAAAGGGTGAGATTGAGGAAATTTTAAGTTGGTTCAATTCTAGGAAATCATTCCCCTTGGTTCAGGCTGAAGTAGATAGCTATCAACCTGAAGTATCGAACCGTGTTCATTAAACTTTGTAAAGTCTGGTCTTTATTTCTCAACTAAGTATTTGCCAGCCTTGATTTTTTTGAAGTATAAAATTGATTTCATTCGTCTAAGAACAACAAAGAAAAGTGACAATTTGAACTATTGACAATACCGTTAAGACCCACTATGCAAGTAGAAAGTGTAAATCTTCAGTTTGGTTATTTCTTTCCCCGCATGTCCCCATTCCCATTCGCAAAGCTATTTTATGGGCCCAATTGAAAAGCCCTATCGTAAGGTTTTGTTTGTTAGAATATTGAGTATTCTTATATTCCGGTCAAATAAGGACTCGAATTATTATATTCACAACCATTTCAAAAATATACCTTTCAAAACCTTAATTTCCCCTATTTAATAAGGGCTTAATTTGCTTGCATTGGTCTGAAAGAGATGTAGTTAATGTCCTCATTGGAGTTTTGGATGGGGATTGAGCATAAGGCGGAACCAATAAATTGGGTTAACTTGCAGTTTCAAACTTGAATTCAATCACAATCAGAATATACATTTGGACAATTACACATCATTCAAATCAGTAAAGTTCGATCGGGGAAAGAATGAATTTTCCCGTGAACTGAAAAAAGCGGTCAGTCAGTATTTTAAGGAAAAGGGGATTCATCAAAAGGGCAATTGGCGGCTTTATTTGAAATCTACCTTTTTTTTGCTTCTTCTGCCTACTCTTTACCTCACATTGCTTTTCGCAGGTCTGCCAGTCTGGATCAACTTCATCCTATGGGCAATGATTGGCCTGACCTTAGCTGGAATTGGCTTCAATATCATGCACGATGCCAGCCATGGAAGTTTTTCAACCCATCCCAGAGTCAACAGGCTTTTCACCGGGACTCTTGATTTGATGGGTGGATGCGGTTTTATCTGGAAGCAAAAGCACGGAGTAAATCACCATACTTTTACCAATATTGAAGGACTGGACGATGATCTCGACATTCAGCCCTGGATCAGGACCAATGTCAATCAGAAGAAGTTTTGGTTTCACAAGTATCAGCATTACTACTCTATTGTGCTCTATAGCATGACCTATCTCCTTTGGGTGTTTGTGCAGGATTACCGGAAATATTTCAGCGGTCGTATCGGTACGACCAGGATGAAAAAAATGCGCATCTTGGACCATATTTATTTTTGGGCCGGCAAAACCACCTACCTTACGCTATTCATTGTCCTGCCTGTCCTGCAGTTGGGTTTATTTCAGGCTTTGGTGGGTTACCTCATAGCAGCCATGGTCTGCGGATTGCTGCTGGCCATTGTCTTTCAGCTTGCACACCTTGTCGAAGACACTCAGTTCCCACTACCGGACAGCAATAATAAGATAGAAAATGACTGGATGATCCACCAATTACAAACCACAGCAAATTTCTGTACCCAGAACAAATTGATTTCATGGTTTACAGGGGGCCTTAATTTTCAGGTGGAGCATCATTTGTTTCCCGGCATTTCACATGTTCATTATCCGGCTATTAACAAACTGACCAGGAATATTTGCGCTGAATTCAATATTCCATACTACGAATATCAAACCTTCAATGCTGCATTTAGGTCGCATTTGTCTCACCTAAAAGTTGTAGGCCGCTTTTCCAGCTAAAAGAAGTACCTTTGTATTCCTAACTTTTGGTCAATGTCTATATTCAGTGCGCTGAAAAATAAGGAAAAGTCTATTTCAATAACCGGTTTGGGTTATGTAGGTCTTCCCCTCGCTTTAGAATTGGCCTCTCAATTTAGGGTGATCGGGTTCGACAAGTCCTCTGAGCGGATTGAAAAGTTGAAAAGAGGTGAAGATCCCAGTCGGGAAATGACGGCAGAAAAATTTATCGATAAGGATATATTTTTCACGGCCGATCCCGGACAATTAAAAAGGGCCCATTTTCATATAGTTACTGTCCCCACTCCTATAGACAGACAAAAAATTCCTGATCTTACCAACCTTTTTGGAGCCTGCCGAGATATTGGTAGAAACCTAAAGCCAGGAGACTGCGTAGTTTTTGAATCCACCGTTTACCCGGGATGCACCGAGGAGGACTGCCTCCCAATTTTGGAAGCTGAATCCGGCCTGAGCTGCGGCACGGACTTTATGTTGGGCTATTCTCCAGAAAGGATTAATCCTGGAGATAGAGAACATACTGTAGATCAAATCATAAAAGTAGTGGCGGGTGCAGACCCGAAAGCAACCGCTGAAATCTCTAAAGTGTACTCCACTGTGACCAGAGCAGGGGTGTTTAAGGCCTCCTCCATAAAGGTAGCCGAAGCTGCTAAAGTGATTGAAAACACCCAGCGCGATCTCAATATTGCCTTCGTAAATGAACTGGCCATCATTTTTGCTAAGATGGATATTTCAACCCTCGAAGTGCTGGAGGCGGCTTCGACCAAATGGAATTTCCTCAACTTCAAGCCCGGCCTGGTAGGCGGTCATTGCATAGGAGTGGACCCCTATTATCTCCTTCACAAATCCAGACAAACAGGCTATGAACCGGAGGTTATCAATTCGGGACGGCGACTCAATGACTCCATGCCACTTTGGATGGCCAAGCAATTGGTTCAGAGGCTTATCAGAAAAAAAATCAACCCCGGCACATCTAAAGCCCTGATCATGGGTATTACCTTCAAAGAAAATGTCAGTGACATTAGAAATTCAGGAGTGATGGTACTGGCCTCTGAACTGAGAAACTTTGGCCTCAAAGTAGAGCTCACAGACCCTCTCGCTGATCCTGAAGAAGTAAAGTGCATTTATTCTGAACGACTTATTGACGTACCAAGACCCCCTTACGAGTTGATCGTTGTGGCAGTTGCCCAAAACCATTTTAAAAACCTCGACGAATCGCACTTCAAGAATCTGCTCTCAAAAAATGGACTGCTTGCTGACCTAAAGGGCCTTTACAAAGGAAGGTTTAAGGATTGCGATTATTTTACGCTTTGAACAGCTGTAACAACATTGACATGTCTGACCCAATCAACTGAAATTACCTTATATTTGCGACCGAATAAAAAACAGGGCGCATCATATTGCGTTCTCCATCTGTTGATAAATAAAACCACAACCACCATATGAAATTAACTGTAGTAGGTACCGGATATGTAGGTCTGGTAACGGGTACTTGTTTTGCTGAAACCGGCAATCACGTTACTTGTGTAGATATAGATGCTGAAAAGGTGAGGCGAATGAAGGCCGGTGAAGTACCCATTTACGAGCCAGGGTTGGATGTCCTCTTTGAGCGAAACACCCGACAGGGAAGATTGAAGTTTACCACCGATCTTGAGTCTTCAATTGAGGAAGCGCAAATCATTTTTCTCGCACTGCCAACCCCACCCGGAGGAGATGGATCAGCAGATTTGTCCTTCGTGATGAATGTAGCCGAGGAGCTTTCCGGAATGATTGAAGACTACAAGATAATTGTAGATAAAAGTACAGTGCCGGTAGGCACTGCAGAGAAGGTTCATGAAATATTGGCAAAAAAGCTGGATGAATCGCTTTTCGATGTGGTTTCCAATCCCGAGTTTTTGCGTGAAGGGGTAGCTGTGGATGACTTTATGAAGCCTGACCGTGTGGTAATCGGAACTTCTTCTGAAAGAGCAAAAGAGTTGATGCGGAGACTTTACGAACCTTTTGTCAGACAGGGCAATCCAATTATATTCATGGATGAGCGATCAGCCGAAATGACCAAGTATGCCGCCAATTCCTACCTGGCAACCCGTATCAGCTTTATGAATGAAATAGCCAATCTCTGCGAGAAACTGGGTGCCAATGTCGATATGGTCCGTATCGGAATGGGCTCAGATAATAGAATTGGAAAGAGGTTTCTTTTTCCCGGCGTTGGCTATGGTGGGTCATGCTTTCCTAAAGATGTGCAGGCACTGGCAAAAAGTGCGGAAGAATCCGACTATGACTTCCGCATCCTCAAGTCGGTTATGCAGGTAAATCTGGACCAGAAGTCCATTTTGACCAAAAAAATCAGCAACTACTTTGGTGGGGAGCTGAAAGGAAGAAGAATAGCCATTTGGGGGCTTGCATTTAAACCGGAAACGGATGATATCAGGGAGGCACCTGCCCTTACCATCATCGAGGGCCTGATCAATATGGGAGCAGAGGTTATTGCTTTTGACCCCGAAGCGACGGATAATGTCCGCAGAATGTTTGGGGATCGCATTTCTTATGCTGACGATCAGTATGAAGCCATCAATAATGCGGATGCACTGGCCATCATCACGGAATGGAGTGTTTTCAGAACTCCGGATTTCGAAAAGATAAAGTCAGGATTGAAACAACCCGTGATTTTTGATGGAAGAAATGTTTACAGCATCGAAATGATGAAAGAATATGGCTTCCACTACGAAAGTATTGGGAGGGTTCCCATCCAGTAAAACTCTTTAGTATGGAAGCCTACATCCATCCCACTGCAGTTATTGACGAGGGCGCCTCAATTGGGGCAAATTCCAAAATTTGGCATTTTTGCCATCTGATGAGCGGCTGTATTATTGGAAGAAATTGCATCCTGGGACAGAATGTTTTTGTCGCCCCACGTGTATCTATAGGGGACGGAACCAAAATTCAGAATAATGTCTCACTGTACGAAGGGGTAGTCTGCGAAAAAAATGTGTTCATCGGCCCTTCTGCCGTTTTCACCAATGTAATCAACCCGAGGGCAAATATCGAGCGCAAAGAGGAGTTCAGGTCAACAATAGTCAAAGAAGGGGCAACCATAGGTGCCAATGCTACTATAGTTTGCGGAGTTACCATTGGTAAGTACGCATTTGTAGGAGCTGGTTCGGTCATCACCCGGGATATTCCCGATTTTGCCCTTTTTTTTGGCAATCCGGCTCGGCACAGGGCCTGGGTAAGTAAGCGAGGAGAAAAACTAAGCTTCCGACTTGGCGCAGTTGCCACCTGCCCGGTCAGCGGAGAAGAATATCGATTGTCTGAAGGAAGGGTTGTTTGTGAAGCATAGGGTTTTTGATTTTTTGGATGCCTGGCAAAATAAAAAAGACCTAATTTTGATTGACGGATTTACCCCCCTGTCAAAAGGAAGTTTTGAATGGTGAATAAGTCCGATGCTATAATGGCTTTTGACTGGATGAGAGATGGGGGACACAAAATTGCCCAATTGGCAAAAAACTACAATCTTTACAGTATTTAAACCCTATGCCATCTTTATTGGCCGGAAAAAAATACATTTGGTGCGATAAAAACATGAAAGAAATTAAAGGAAAAAAGTTTGCGCTAATTGGTGCTTCCGGTTATGTAGCACCCCGCCACATGAAAGCTATTGCCTCTAATGATGGTGAATTGATCGCTGCCTGTGATCCTTACGACGGAGCGGGGGTAATCGATCGGTGGTTCCCAGAAGCGGGTTTTTTCACAGAATTTGAACGATTTGACCGACATGTTGAAAAACTAAAGAGAGCGGGAGTAAAAGTTGACTATTTTTCTATCTGTTCACCCAATTATCTTCACGATGCCCACGTGCGTTTTGCCCTCCGCTACGGAGCGGATGCAATATGTGAAAAACCTCTGGTGCTCAACCCCTGGAACCTGGATGCTCTAGAGGAAGCAGAATCTCAAAGTGGTGGTAGGATTTTCAATATCCTTCAATTGCGTTTGCACCCTGAAATCATAGCCCTGAAAAAAAAGGTGGAAGCATCCGATAGGAGTAAAAGATTTCTCCTTGACCTCACTTATATCACCTCCAGAGGTAAGTGGTACTTTGCCTCCTGGAAGGGAGACACCTATAAATCTGGCGGGGTCGCCACCAATATTGGCATTCACTTTTTCGATATGCTCATTTGGATTTTTGGTGGAGTAAAGGATATGCAGGTACATTGTCAAAGCCACGATAGAGCAGCCGGTTGGATAGAGCTGGAAAGGGCTGAAGTCCGATGGTTTTTGTCTATTAATGCAGAAACCCTCCCCCCTCAAATAAGGGAAAAAGGTTTGAAAACTTACCGCAATATATCCATGGATGGAAATGAAATTGAGTTTAGCAGCGGGTTTGAAGACCTTCACGACAAAAGTTATTCAGCCATTCTTCATGGACAGGGGTTTGGAATTGAAGACAGCCGACCCTCCATAGAGTTGGTTCATCGAATCCGCACAGCTGCCTCTATTCGCTCAACGGATGATCGGGAACACCCACTGACAAATCTTCAGCAATCGCCCCACCCCTTTGGCAACTATCCTCAGTTTTAATAACTTAGCCATCGATTTGTGAAATAAAAATCCTGTAGCCCCGTATGCTGAGAGAACCGATAAACAGGCGGGTTGGCCAAATAGTGAGGTACAATAATTGTGCTTAACTGGAAAAGGAAAAATGATAGACTGAAGCCAAAATTCTAGTGATTACATTGGATTTACTTGAACAAATAAATTTGCCTAGTGTGCTGGTTTCAGTAATTCAAGGGGGCAACTCAAATGGGATTAGATGAAGGGAAACCCTTTTAGACAAATACCAATCACGAATAAGGTAGAACTTGTTTAGGGGATGATTGTATTGTGATCAATCCTATTGCCGAGGTCTGAAAAAATTGGGTAAAAGCCTTTGCAGAAATGCACAAAAACGGAAGCGTCAGCTTGCTCATAGATAGTGTTTTGAAAGGTAAAATTGGGACTAATGAAGGCAGATTGTGCTCAGTACGGGAGACTGTTGTTGCCAATTGAGAAAAAACGCCCAAAGAAACCCACCCACCCCACATTCAAGCCTAACGCCATCAACCATCACCTATGCCACTTGTTAGACAAGCAAACTATCAATAGAAATGGACTTTTTCCCTGCAAAAGAACTCCAGAATTCACGGATAAGCGGTTGGAACTTTGACAACAGCTACCTTCGACTACCAAAGGAATTCTATACCCGTCTGGATCCTGTAAATGTAAAGGAGCCTCATATGGTTGTATTCAATCGGGAGTTGGCAGAGGAGTTAGGGCTGGAGGTAGACGGTGCAGTCGGAGAGAGTTTACCTGCTGTTTTTTCAGGCAACTCACTGCCAAAAGGTGCCCAACCTTTTTCACAAGCTTATGCTGGACACCAATTTGGGCACTTTACCATGCTGGGTGATGGCAGGGCGAGTGTTTTGGGTGAACACCTGAGCCCCCAAGGTCAGAGGGTAGATATCCAACTCAAGGGATCGGGCAGGACTCCCTATTCAAGAGGAGGAGACGGAAGGGCCACGCTTAAATCGATGCTTAGAGAGTACCTCATAAGCGAAGCTATCCACTATTTGGGAATACCGGGAACCAGGAGTTTGGCAGTAATCTTTACCGGAGAAGGGGTGCCACGGGAACGTCTGCATCCCGGGGGCATTCTTACAAGAGTTGCTGCAAGTCACTTGAGGATTGGAACCTTTGAATACGCCATTAAATTTACTTCCTTGAAAAAAATGCGCTTGTTGCTCGATTATACTATTCAGCGCCACTACCCGCAGCTAGCAGATGCCCCAATCCCGGCACTGGCACTATTGCAGGAGGTCATGATCCGACAGATCGATCTGGTGGTTCACTGGCTGCGGGTCGGCTTTATTCACGGGGTGATGAATACAGACAATACCACTATATCGGGAGAGGCCATTGATTACGGCCCTTGCGCATTTTTAAATGTCTATGACCCGTCCACTGTTTACAGTTCGATCGACACAGCAGGCCGCTACTCCTTCGGCAATCAACCCAAAATTTTACATTGGAATCTCTCAGTTTTCGCCGGAGCACTCTTACCATTGATAGATGCCAACCTGGAAAAGGCAAAAGGTATGGCCGCTGAAGTGCTGGAGCGGTTTAACAGTTTATACCGGGAAAAATGGTTAGCTGCTATGGGTCAAAAATTGGGTCTGATTGAGATCAATTCAGGGGATGAGGCAATGATTCAAGATTTTCTGGACTGGATGAAGGCCAACAAAATGGACTATACCAATGCCTTTCATTCACTGCTTTTGGAGGAAAAAATTACCCCAACTGAGGAAAATGACCAACAGTTCAGTCAGTGGTATGAGCGTTGGTACCAAAGAATAAATTCCGGACAAACCCGACAGAGGGCTGCCGACTGCATGAAAAAAGTGAATCCGGTCTATATTCCTCGAAATCACCTTGTGGAAAAAGCTTTGGATGATGCTGGACTAAAGGGTGACTTCACACTTTTTAATGAGCTCATGAACACTCTTAAACGACCCTATGAGATTCAAAATGTAGACGAAACATTCATTAAAGTACCGGAAGGCTTTGATCGATCATACCAAACCTTTTGTGGCACATAAGGTGAGTCTGTTTATAGATCGTTTTGGGATGATCTGTTCTTCATTCTTCTTCAGTGGGGAAGCCTTAAATTAATTCGACTTTGAATGCACTGAAGCATTGGACTTTTTCCCAACCAAATAAAAAATAAGCTTCATAGAAAATTTGAATTACCCCTATCTCTCTGGATTTTCTCTAATCTTGTGCAATAGTTTGTTCAATATCCCGGCCTCTTCTTCACTCAGGTTATAGTGCGGCTTATATACACTTTCCCAATCTCGAGTCATCGTTTCTAAAAGTCGGTTCCCTTTAGGGGTAGTTTTGAGTTGAATACTTCGGCGGTCATTGGGACAACTGTATCTGGAAATCAACCTCCTCTCTTCCAGAAAATTAGCTAATCTGGTAAGGTTGGGGTTTCTATCCATCATTCGGGCTTTGAGATCTGAAACAGAGGTTTTGTCCTTATCAAGTGCAATGGCCCACAAAAGATTGTACTGTTGAGTAGTCAAGCCATAATTTTTGAGAAAATCGCTGTAAGTTTTGAGCAGCCAGTTTCCTGTAAATATCACATTCAGCATGGCATTTTCCCTTTGATTGTCAAAGGCTGAAAGAGGATTTTCGCGCTGGATTTTATTCATAGCATTATTTTTTGAGAAACTAAAAATAAATACAACCACGCCTAAATAATGTTTTAATAAGTGCATCTAAAAACCCACTTTTTTTCCTCAACATTCAAGCATCTACCGCCAAAAGTAAATTACCATCTTAAGAAAAGATCAAAGTACATTTTGCAAAAGCTCATCCCTTCAAGCCTTTGACAAATCCATGGCACTCTTTCTCCCATGAATCCTAAAGCTTAAAAGCAAGCGGTATTTAATTGAATTCAGGTATCAAAAGGCCAACCTTCAAGTCCTCAATAAGAATTCACCATAAGCATTTATAAATCAGATAAGTAACTTTAAAATTCACCTCTTTGGAATTATTTTTTGATCTTTGAGCCATGAAAAACCTGAACAGAGCTTTCTATCAACTGGTGAGTATAGTCTTTCACCCCTTGCTGATATTTCTGTATCTGCTGTTTATCATGTCCGCCATAAACCCTTATGATTTCACTGCATTTCAGGGAGAAAACCGGTTTTTGCTCTACTTTCAAATCATCATAAGCAGTCTGTTATTACCTGCCATTGCTATTGTAATGATGTATAGCCTGGGCCTGGTCTCTTCGGTAGAGTTGGGCGACTCTAAAGAGAGGATGTTTCCGTTCATTGCAGCCGCAGTATTCTACCTATGGTTATTCGCCAACTTTATTTACAACCCCAATATCCCCAAAATGCTGAACGTCATACTTTTCGCTGCCATTTTGGGTTTGTTTTTTTCCATGGTGATCAACCTTTTTGTCAGGTTGAGCATTCATTGCCTGGGGATGGGGTCTCTACTGGGAGCGCTGGTTTTAATTTATTTTGACTGGATCACACTTTTCAGCAGAGATTTATTTTGGGGCGCTGAAAGCATGGTTTACTTGATAGTACTGGCCATTATTTGTGCAGGTTTGGTGGGCACGGCCCGACTTCAACTTGGAGTGCATACCATCAAAGAAGTTTATGTTGGCTATTTGGTGGGCCTGATTTGTCCCTTTTTATCTTTTTTTCTCATTGACTGGTTGTTTTATGGCTAAAAAAACTGGATTATTTTTTGGGTCGTTCAATCCGATACATATTGGACATTTGATTATTGCAAATTTCATGGTGACTAAAACCGATCTGGAAGAGATTTGGCTGGTTGTATCTCCCCATAACCCTTTCAAGAAAAAAAGCAGTCTTGCTCCTGAAAGGGACCGTCAACACCTGGTTGAACTGGCCGTGAATGACAATGCATTGCTCAGATGCTCAGACATAGAGTTTTATCTACCCCAACCATCCTACACCATCGATACACTTGTTCATCTGAGAGAGAAATTCCCTACAAAATCCTTCAGCCTGATAATGGGTGCAGATAACCTCAGACACATACACAAATGGAAAAATGCTGAAATACTGGTAGAGAATTATGAAATTTACCTCTACAACCGCCCCGGATACGATGTTGAAATGCTCCAGCTACCACCTAAAAAGCTCCGTGTTTTTGAATCGCCCCAAATTGCTATTTCCTCCACCTACATTAGAGAATGTCTGAAAAATGGCCACTCCGCCCGCTACTTACTGCCAGAGCCGGTTTATAATTATCTCCTGGAGCACAACCTTTATAAGTAAATGTTCACTTATGCCCACATCATGCCAATTTTATCAACTATCGATAAAGAATACCGGTTGAAAATTCAATAAGCCACAAAATAGAAAGATGAAATTTATTGACGAAAGACTTGAAAACTACTGCAGAGATATGAGTTCTGCTCCTGCAGAATACCTCAGCGAATTGGATAGGGAAACACATTTGAGAGTGCTTTCTCCGGTAATGCTTTCTGGGCATTTACAGGGCAGGTTCCTATCCATGATCAGCAAGCTTATCTCACCCGGTAAAGTGCTGGAGATAGGCACTTACACAGGCTATTCAGCACTTTGTATGGCCGAGGGCCTGAAAGAGGGAGGAGAATTACACACCATAGAGGTTAATGATGAATTGGAGCCCTTCATCAGGCAATTTTGGGATAAATCCCCTTACAGTCATCTATTGCACCTCCACATTGGCGATGCTTCAAAGGTTATTGCAGAACTGGAAGGAGACTTTGACCTTGTTTTTATCGATGCAGGAAAAAAGGACTACCCACTTTACTTTGATCTAATAATTGATAAGGTCTCTTCAGGTGGGGTCATTTTGGCGGATAATGTGCTCTGGAGTGGCAAAGTACTGGAGGAAAAAGTAGATGAAGAGACGGAGGCTTTGGTTTCCTTTAGCAAGAAAGTGTTGGAAGATATAAGGGTAGAGGTGGTTGTGCTTCCCATCCGAGATGGTATATCCGTGATCAGGAAGTTGTGAGCAATTCAGTTACCTTTGTTATTGCCATCTTTTATTTACATTTGGCTTTTACAAGTATGACCTATGTCCTTTCAACTGATTCCCGGCACTAGAATTGACAAAGAGCGTTGGCAACAATTGATTGAGTCTTCACAAAATGACTCTATATATGGAATGCCGGATTATCTCGACATTCTCTGTAATGCTAACTGGGCTGCAGTGATCAGTAAGGACTACCAATTGGGAATGGTTGTGTTTCCAACTTCAAAATGGGGTATGAAATACACTTCACATCCCCCCTTTTATCAGGTGAGTGGAGTATTTTCTAATGTCCAACTGACAGAATCCCAATTTTCAGAGCTTATGCTTTTTCTTAAAAGGCGATTCCACTTCTTTTCAGTATCCTTTTCCCAAAGACCCGCTCTTAAGCTCGGCTCTTTGCAGGCCATTAAGATGGACAATTATATTCTGCACCTCAACAAGCCCTATGAGTCTTTAAAAGAGCAGTATTCTTCAACTTTGAAACGGAAAATTCGGAAGTGCATGGAAGGCAGAATCAGGGGTACTGATGAGATTGTAGATGTAAGTGCATTTGTTGAGTTTGTAAAAGCCCATTTCCCGCCCGTCAATAAGGGTATGCTGAGTGGATTCACAATGGAGTCATTCATTAAGAATACCATTGATAGAGGCTTAGCAGGCTTGATTGTTGCCGAAAACGAGCAATGTGAATTGATGGCAGGACTTTTGTATCTAAACTACAAAAACCGCATTTATCTCATCTTGCCGGTCTCCAATGAATTGGGTCGACAATCCAATGCAATGCACTTTTTAATCAATTACCTCATCAGGGAGAAGGCCGGTGGAGATACCATAATAGATTTTGAGGGTTCGGTCCTCCCGGGTGTAGCCAGGTTCTACAAAAGTTTTGGACCTGAACTTCAGCACTATTGGAACATTCGAAAACCCTTGGTTTCTGATGGATTTGAAAATGTCTTCCGTAAAGCGAGAAAATTGTTGGAGGGAGGGTCAAATTTGTGGTAGAAGACAGTTGAAATACCCCAATAATGTGGAAATTTGCATTTGATGCGGTTGGCGATTATTTCAGATGTGGTGCATTACAAATCCGGAAACAGTTATCTGGCCAATCCTCCCTATGTCAAAGAAATGGAAATTTGGGCGAAGAAAGCAGATGAAGTCCTTTTATTGACTCTACTTTCTAAGGACAGGCCATCCGACCACTTTTTATCATCTTATAAACACCCCAGGATTTCTCATCGTCCTATTCCGCCATTTGGTATCAATAAGGCTGCAAATTTCTTTAGAATACTGTTTTTTATGCCAATCTTGTTGTGGAAGACCTACAGTGTAATGAGGCAGGCCAACCACATCCACATCCACTGTCCGGGCTATGTGAGTTTGGTTGCAAGCCTAGCTCAAATATTGTTCCCCTCAAAACCAAAAACCATTAAGTACGATGGCAACTGGTCTTCCAGTACAACCCAGCCTTGCTCCCATCGGCTCCAAAAATGGATAATGAGATCAAGTTTTTTGACAAAGAATGCCAAGGTTTTGGTTTATGGGGACTTTGATGAATCCAACTGCAATGTGATCCCTTTCTTTAATCCTATCTATTCCCTGCGGGAAAAGATCAACTGCCCAATTAGACAAACTGAGGGGCGATTGAGGTTTCTCTTTGCTGGAGAACTCACTGATATAAAAAATCCGCTTCTGGCTTGTAAGGTAGTCTATCTACTCAACGAAAGTGGTATGGATTGTGAGTTGAACCTCTTTGGAGAAGGGCCGCTCCAAGCTGAAATTGAAAGCTTTATCCAGAGCCATGGATTGAGTGAATCTATTAATATAATGCGGACTTCAAATAAAAATACACTGATCGAGGCCTATAGTAGCAGCCACTTTCTTTTATCACTGAGCAGGTCTGAAGATTGGCCAAAAGTGGTGGCTGAAGCTATGTGGTGGGGCTGCCTACCTGTGGCAATTCCGGTGAGCTGTATTCCCCAAATGCTGGGATATGGAGAGAGGGGGCTCCTGGTGTATCCCTACCCGGAGAGTGTTATTGCCAACATTAGAGCTTGTCTGAACAATCCTGCTACCTATCTGGAGATGTGTAGGAAAGCCATGAAGTGGAGCAGAAATCACACCCTTGAAAAGTATGAATTGGAGGTGCACAAGTTGTTGGGTTCCTTTGAAGTTTACCAGAAAAAATGACCTGATTGAAAGCGACCGAAACGATTGATACATTTAAAAACAACACCTCTATTATGATCTTTGAGGATTGACATATCTATAAATATTGTTACTTTAGCAGCTGTTAAAAGTCGCCATGAGTCAACTGCAAAATATAGAGCCTGCACTGGCTTTTAGACCTCGCTTTACTTTGGAGAGTTCACACTCGCCTGATACCTTGATTTCAGTAATCAACGAAGCGCTGAGTCGAGAAGATTGCAAAATAAAAGGATTGGCAATATCCGGCCATGCTACTTTTAAATTGCCTGTGGAGCAACAAAAATTGTGGTCTCCTCAGCTCAGTTTGGAAATTCTCCCGGCTCCGTCCGGCCATGGCAGTTTGATAAAAGGAGTCTACGGTCCTGCTGCCGGAATATGGACCCTATTTATGTTTCTTTATGTAACTATAGGCTTTACCATTTTTGTCTTGCTATTTTGGGGTATGGCTTTGATCAGTCTCGGTGAATCTGCGCCAATGATTTGGTTTGCCTTGCCTCTGACGGGGATTTTGGTGGTTCTTTGGATTTCAGCCCAGACAGGACAACGCCTTTCGCGACATCAAATCAATGTGCTACATGATTTCCTCATGGTTGCAATCGAACAACCGTCGGCGGAGGAAAATAAGGGTAATAGGTAACGTTCATCACGGAATGGGAATCTTGTCATTGTCTTCTCCCGGAATTTCAGATCGATCGGTAAGAACCAAATAGGTAATCCAAAAAAAAATGAGGGTGGAAATCATCACGGAGAGAAAGATGATCTTATTGGAAGGGAAAACAGCAGGTAGAAACACAAACAACAGCAGAATGAGTGCGAGAATGATCATTTTGTTGTAGAAAGTCATGGGTTGCTTTTAATGGTTTAACCCAACTTTAAGGTAAAATGTTTCCAAGTAGGTGACTCAGTAGGTTTTAAGTACTTTTGTATCAGAAAAGGCTTAAGTAACCAAAGTGAATTTTTGCCCTTCTGAAGTCTGCAGGGTTGTTGCTCTGTCGTCCAACTGCTGCTGACAGACTGAAAATACCAGCCGCAGTATCGAATGTAATACCTGCACCAAAACCCATGGGCCAGTCGCTGAAGCCCTGACCTGCAATACTGTTGTTTTCAAAGTAAGCAGCATCCCAAAACGCAAAAACATAGGATCGCCTACCGGTTAACAAACGGAATTCCAATGTACTCACTGCATAGGTCGATGCAAAAATGCTCTCCTCATCAAAGCCCCTCAACAAGCGATTACCACCAATTCGGTAGAGTTCATTGGTAAGTATTTCTTCATTGTTGTAAATATGGGCTGACTTTAACCCAAGCCGGAGGGTCATCAAATTTGCCAATCTGAAGAACCTGTTTACCGACAAGCGGAAATTAATAACCGTAGTTTTAAGACTTAAATCGTCATAGAGCTGACTGAAATCTACTTCTTCATCACTGAGGTCCAGTATGCGATCGTTCTTTTCTATGGTTCTCTGTCCAATGGATACATCTGTTTGAAAAGTCCAGCCTGTTGTAGGGTTCAATGCAAAATCCAGTCTTGTCAATCGATAGGCCAACCCAAGCCCGGTTCTGCTAAAGTCCAGCCTGTCGGGAAGCATACCTGAGGTTTTTATGCTTCCCTCATCAATACTAAGTAGTCTCGATCTTCTGTTGTCCAAAAAGAGCCGAACGCTACTGGTGCCGGTAAACAAATATTCTATACCTAAATGAAATGAAAGATCTAAAAAAAGGGAATCCTGCCTTGAAAATTCCGCTCGTGTATCCAATCCAAAGGGCATATCTAGCAGATAGGGATAGGTAAATGCAAGCTCCAACTCCTGAGTTTGAGGCCGCAGCCTTTCAAAATCTATGAATATTCTTTCGCCCAGCCCCAGTTGATTGTAAAATTCACCTGTAATATTACCTGTAATGATTAACTTTCTATCCAGTTCATCTCTTGGTAGGAAGCCCAACACAAAATCCAGTCTGCTGGCATTTACTCTTCCCAATTCAAGTTGAATAATAGCGCGATCTTCAATGAAACGTATGGTAGGGTCTGAAAGCAGTTCGATAAACGGTATTTCTTCCAGCCTGTTTTTGAGCGCTCTTACCTTTCTCATATCAAAGGGGCTCCCCGGCTTGACATCGAGAAATGAGGCCAGATAATAATCAGCTATATTTGCATCGCCCTGGATATCAACTCCATCAAAAAAAATCAGTGGACCTCTATCCAATATGAGATTGGCCCTTATTCCTTCACCAAGGATTTCAATGCTGTCCAAACGAATGGAGGCAAAAGGATACCCTCTGTTTTCGGCCACTGTGACCAATGATGAAAATACGGTAACCAGGTCTTCACTTGATACAGCATCTCCCTGCAGCACTTCACCTCTGAGCCCGGCTGAACTTTTCCAACGTTCGGAAATCCCATCTGTATTTAATCTGGCCCACCTATAGCGCGGACCTAGAAAATAATAAACCTTCCAAATTGAATCATTGCGATGAATTGCATCAGCTGAGGCGGCGAGATAACCCTCCTGACGGCGTTCATTCAGCCAATCTCTGATGAGCTGAAGGGATTCAGCTTCTCCCATTGCCTTCTCTGGAAATTTGTCCCGCCAATCTTCTTCATCTACCTCTACCCACCATATTTCAATTTCTTGTTGACAAGATAAGGTAGTAGCCATAAAGCTCAAATATCCAAATAGCAGTATAACCGTAAAATAGTAGCGATTCATTGGAAATTTTCCGATCAACTAATTAACGAAAGGCCCATTCAATAATTTTAGCTTAACTTTTACACCCTAATTCAAGAGGAGTCGAAGTACATTTGGACATAGAAAAATAACCGCAATATCAAACTATTTACAATAGAATGCGAAGCTCTCTGAACCTATAAAAGAAAGCTGATGTTTAAATCTGAACACAAAAAGAATACTTTCGGTGAACTTTGATCCACTTTTGGCAAAGAATGATCTGTTGGAGGCTTACAAACTCCTTCAACCTCATGTTCACAGAACTCCCGTACTCAGTTCCCACCTCATCGACGAATTGGCCGGCTGTAAACTTTATTTCAAATGCGAGAATTTCCAGCGGATGGGAGCATTTAAAATGAGGGGTGCGGTAAATGCCATCATGAATCTATCCCCCGGACAACAAGCCCGTGGGGTAGTAACACATTCATCGGGAAACTTTGCTCAGGCTCTTTCACTGGCGGCAAAAAGTCTTGGAGTAAAGGCCTATATTGCCATGCCCTCCAATGCCCCCGAGGCAAAAAAGGCCGCTGTAAGGACTTATGGGGGCATAATTACTCTATGTGACTCCACTCCCGAAGCAAGAGAAAGCACAGCGGCAAAAATATGTCTGGAAACAGGGGCTACATTTATTCATCCCTCGAATGATTATCAGGTGATTTTGGGTCAGGGTACGGCGGCCCTTGAGCTAATTCAGGATCACCCCAATTTGGATGCCCTTTTTGTGCCGGTTGGCGGTGGAGGATTGATTGCCGGATCAGCAATAGCAGCTAAATATTTCAGTCCGGTTTGCATTGTTATAGGTGCAGAACCGAAGGGGGCTGACGATGCTTTTCGGTCACTAAAATCAGGAAAAATAGAATTGAATCAGGATACAGATACCATAGCAGACGGACTTCGCACCAATTTGGGAGATGTCAACTTTCCCATTATCAGGGAGTTGGTGAAAGAAATAGTCCTTGTTTCAGATAGTGAAATTGTTGAGGCCATGAAATTGATTTTTGAGAGGATGAAAATAGTTATTGAACCCTCAGCTGCAACTGCTCTTGCCGGTTTGCTGCGACATAAGGAGAATTTCAAGGGGAAAAGAGTCGGAATTGTTCTCTCCGGAGGAAATGTTGATCTTTCCAAACTGCCTTTTTATTAATCCTTTTCCAAACTAAAATGAGTGTGTCACCACACTTTATATTTGGGCCCTAAGGGAACTTCTATATTGAAAAGCAGAAAATTTTACAGCAGGATTCAGAATCACCTGACCAAAATAAATTGTAAACTACCATCTCATTCATGAAGGCAATGGCATATTTATTTTGTACCTGGCAATACTCCTATTATGAATTTGTTGATCTGGCTTATTAAATTTGCACAAACAACCACTTCCATGATCTTTAATAAGCTTAGGATATTGATTACCGGAGGAGCAGGGTTTATTGGCCATCATCTGGTACGCGGTCTCCTGGAAGAAGAAAGAATATACTCAGTTACGGTAATGGATAATTTGTCCACCGGAAAAATGATCAATGTTCATCGATATGAGGATCACCCGAAGTATCATTTTACAGAGGGTGATATAAGAGATTATGAGTGGTGTCTGCAAATGGCTGAGGGGATGGATGTCATCATTCATCTCGCTGCACTTGGGTCGGTGCCCCGCTCTATAAAGGACCCTGTAAGTACTCACGAGGTCAATTTAAGCGGAAGTCTAAATGTATTAAAAGCAGCCGTCGCACGGAAAGTACCCCGAGTCATTATGGCATCGTCCTCAAGTGTCTACGGAGACCTAATGAATTTACCGCAGAGAGAAGAAAAAACAGGAAACCCCCTCTCTCCTTATGCTGTTTCGAAAAAGGGAATGGAAGACTACACCCGTGTTTTTCACAAAACCTATGGACTTGAATACATCATCTTCCGATATTTCAATGTCTTCGGACCCGGACAGGATGCCCACAATCCCTACGCTGCTGTAATGCCCTTATTTTGCAAAGCTTTTGCCCGTGAGGAGCGACCGGTGATTTATGGCGATGGCCAAACAAGTCGCGACTTTACGTATATAGAAAACCTTATCAGCGCGAATAAGCTCGCCATCTTCAATAGTGATGAAAAGGCCTGGAACCAAACTTATAATATTGCCTGTGGAAATTCAGTAAGTCTGCTGGATGCTATCCAAATTCTTCAAAGAGAGAGTGGAAAAAATCTTCTTCCTATTTTTCAGGCAGAAAGACAAGGAGATATTCGACACTCCAGGGCTTGTATCGACAGGGCAGAAAAGCTTTTGGGATATCGACCGCTTGTGCATTTTGAAGAGGGTTTGATTAAGCTGATTAGTAGCTGATTTTGACTTGTAACATCACATGCCAACTCAGATTCCCAACAATCCTATTAGTCTTCCGCTCTGGAAAGTTGAAATTCCATTCCGCCCTGCCGCAGTATCACGATGTCCTTTTGTGGTTCAAATCGAAGCTCCAATCCGGCCTGATCAAAAGCAAAAACATGATCTCCTCTGGCCTCCAAAGGAAATGAAGGTTGTCCACTTGCCTGAGCATAAAGGGTGTTGTTCTTTACGATAATGAGTATATCGAGAGGGAATTGAGGAGAGGTGTAATTGCCGGGGTATTGATTCAGTTCTTCAATATCCAGTATGACGGCCTCTTTAAATTCTGGAAGTTCATAATCCCTGCCAAAAAATATACTCAATATGCCTATGAGCAAATCATTTCCTGAGGTGGCCAATCCATTGAAGGTCACTGAAAGAACTACTTCATCTTCTGGAAAATAGCTGAAAACTGCGAAAAATCCATCGATTCCTCCTGTATGCCCCCAACTGATTTTGTCGTAAAAGGGTATTGGGGCAATTCCAAGTCCAAAACTACCGGTAACTGTTATCATTTTTTCCAGGCTTTGCTCCTGAAGTATTTTTCCGTTGAAAAGACTGTGAAGAAATTGATTCAGCTCTCTTACATTGGAGGACAGGGCACCCGCTCCCATTGGAATCCCTGGGTTGGTTTCGGCTTCCAGTTCCCAGTTTTGTAGTTTGTGGTAAGAAAAAGCGTGATTGTCCACTGAGGACAGGCCCCTCGCAATAAATGTGTTATTCAACCCAAGGGGTAGGGCGATATACTCCTCCAGAAGTTGTTCGTAGGTTTTCCCACTTACATCTTCTGCGATAAATGAAAGCAGTAGGTAATTTGTATTGCTGTATTCCGTGCGATCGCCCGGATTGAATACGGGTTCGAAACCATAGAACATCTCAAGAAGTTCTTCTCTACCTTTTTCCTTCGTCATCCAATTGGAGTAATCCTCCGCATTGGTAAAATTATAAATTCCACTGCGGTGCAGCAAGAGGTGGTCAAGAGTAATCTCTCCGGAATTGGCTATTCCGGGAAAGTACTTTTCAAGGGCATCACTGGTTTTTAAAAGTCCTTTTTCCTCGAGTAAAAGTATGATTACTGCTGTAAAAGTCTTGTTGAGTGACCCAACACGGTAGATGGTCTCTTCATTGGCTTTTTTCTCATCTTCAATGCGTGCATAACCAATACTGTGAAAAAAGACCTCTTCGCCTGATTGCCAAATTGATAGTGACCCCATTGCTCTGTCAGCAGTTTCAATATGCTTGAGAAATTCAACCATTCTGTCGCTGTCAAAGGTCTGCGCCCCAAGGCCCATTATCGGCAAAATCATTCCTAACAATAGCTTTACTCTTTTTATCATCTCAAAAGGATTTTGATCAATGCAAAAGTAAAAAGTTGGCTGTTAGCCTGAAGGTTAATCAGATGAGTTCCCGTATATTATCGACCTGTAAACTGAATCCTCACACTTTTGTAAAAAAAACAGGATAAAAATTATGGATTGCTTCTTGCAAAGTCTCTAATTCTTCTTCTTAAGCGATTCAATACCTTGTACAATTATCCATCATAAATCCGGATCAAAGGGACTAATTTGCTCTTTGAGGGCCCCATCCACTCAATGAATAATCCCTCTAAAAAAAATGATAAGGCAGGCAACGAAATGTTAAATCCGGGCCTCTCACTTTTAAAATTAATTCTGAAAGGCTTTGTTTATCAGAACGATATAGTATCTTAGCCGTCCGATTTTTCTTAATCAATATTTAACTGGTTGACAATGTTTAGACTTTTTACAATTTTTTTAATGTTTACCTTTCTTGCGGTCAATGTCTTACAGTCCCAATCTTACGATACTCCCTGTGAGGCAAATGACAATCCGACTAATTTCGGGACCGGAGAAAGTTCAGTAAATCTGAATGGAAACATCGAAGAGGTGACCCCCTTTATTACCGATCTTTCCGGAGCCAACGTTCAAAATTTTGGAATCACTGACGCAGATAGTGCGCTTTTCTACAAATTAAATCTCGATGCTCAGACCTCTTTTTTGAGAATCAGCTGGGAGGGCGGCACTGTCCCCGAATTATGGGTGGGTCTTATAGGGTTTGAAGAACTCTGTCCTGCTGCTACTGAATACGGCGAATTTGTCTACCAGAATTTGGATGACGAAGAATTGCTTTCAGACGACATTCAGGGCGGGGAAGTGATCTTTGAACTCTGCCGTTTGGATGTGGATGAAGGTGATTTTGACAATCTGTTTTTGTGGGTGGCCAGTTCAGAAGCCGGCACCTTCCAAATAGAGGTTACTCAGCACATCCGGCCGGTTAACGACGGCTGTGAATCCACTCCCATAAACCTTGGGACTTTGCAACACGGAGATGACCTGGAAGAAGACTTCAGTAATGTCTGGGCCTGTCGTCAGAATTTTCAACCGGGATCAGCTGCTTGTGCACTCGAATTTAACGATGGAGCTGCAGTTTGGTTTGAGTTTACTACGGGCACTGAAGTGGGCGAGATCAATGTGTTGATCGAAAATCCCGATGAAGTACCGGTGGATGTTGCTATTATAGAAAATGAGTCCGGCGATTGCGAGAGTTTTACCCTCGCGAGACGCGGCTGCGAGAATGGTGAGGACGATGAGGAGATATTATTGGAACACATAGCTGTAAAGCCCAATACTACCTACTTGATTATTGTAAATACCGACCCAGAAGACTGGAGTGAGAATTTCACCATCACCGTATCAGCCTGCGATCCACCGGATAATAACCTAATTTGTGATGCAACTGCTCTTAATTTTCCCTCTCTTGGAGACTACAATCCCGACAATGCCATTAACTTTCCGGGTGGAATAGGTTCAGTGGTGGAGGGAACTACAGAATGTGCTTACGCTTTCTACAACAATGATCCCACTGCTGAAAACTCGTGGATTGACTTCAATTGCGGTCATGCAGAGGTTGAGAGAGCTGTATTCTATAAGTTGAATGTGGATGATTACGCGACTAAACTCTATGTTGAATTTGAAAATTCCAATCTGGCAGGGAATCTGGCCGTGCAGGTATTTTTGGTTCAGGCGCTGCCTGGTGATTGTAGTGATTTAATTTTTGATGAGGGTTTGTTCGTGCCACCTGCTGAATGGGGTAGTTGCAACTTTTCAGGTGGTGATGTACTGGAGATCGATCTTTGTGAAGTCGATAATGAAGACTATGGGAACCTCTATCTGTGGGTGGCCTCTGCAATTGACGATGAGGGGGAGTTTGAATTGAGTTTTAGGCAAGAGATTGCTCCTTACAATGACCTCTGTGAAGACGAGACCAGTGGAGATCGCGGTGCCGGCGATTTTGGGACAGTTAATTGGAACTTTCAGAATTGTTTTGATGGTGAAACTACAAGAGGAGCATGTCCTATTCCCGGTTCATTCGTGGGACTGCCAGCATGCTTTGACTTCTTTGAGGATAATCCCACAGTATGGTATGAATTCACTACCGGGTCCAATGTTGAAGCAGTAGATATAGAAATAAATTTTCCAGGAGTAGATTTTTCTGTTGCTATATTTCAATTAGATGAGCCCTGTGGAACTCAACTTACTGCTCCCGGAGACTGGGAGGATTACTGTTCACAGGAAAGCGGATCAGTTGAGTTCGAGCAACTGCGAGTTAAGTCCAATACTACCTATTATATATTGGTGAGCACCTCTGAAGACGATTGGGGTGAGTTTGATATTTGTTTGGAGGTGTGTGAAGCCCCGGAAAACTACAGTATTTGCGAGGCAGAGCAGGTGGATTTTCCCGCTCCCGGCTACAATCCTAACAACCCTGCAGCAAGTACATCCGGAACCACTGAGTGCGCATATGGATTTTGGAACGATGCAGAATTAACAGATCTCATTGAGTTTGATTGTGGAGACGAGTACGAGCATGCAGTTTTATACAAGTTGAATATTAATGAGTTTGCTTCGAAGATTGAGATAGTCATTGATCCAGGAACAGCTGGGACTATGTCAGCACATGTGTTTTTCTGGGAAGGCAATGAAGATTGTGACGACAGAGGTTTTGACATTATAAACTTCGTAAATCTTGAACTAGGGGTATGTGATTTTACAGGTGAAACCAGCATAGAAATTGATTTTTGTCCACTTTGGGCAGATCCAATCTGGGGAGATTTTGAGTTTCATGAATATATGTACTTGTGGGTGGCTACCGATTTGGAGAATCAGGGTAATTTCAACATAGATATCTTTCAGGAGATTGCACCCTATAATGACGATTGTGAAGATGCAGGAAACAGAGGGCCAGGAGACCTGGGGACTATAGAGGTTGGCGATGAGGTATGTGAGTTGATGGAGACCACCAGAGGAGCCTGTCCAATATTGTATAGTGGACCCAGCGCTTGCCTTGAGGGATTTCCAGAGGAGGACCAGGCAGGTGTTTGGTTTAGATTTGAGACTGGAGAGAATGTTGAACTTTTGACAATAGAGGTGGATCATTCCAATAATGGCCCGGTGCGAATGGCGATGTTTGAGCTTCCCGACGGATGCGGAGAAACTGGCTTTTTCCCTCCTAATCAGGATGTTGAAGAATATTGTGTGGAAGCAACCAATGGAGTGGATAGTATATGGAATATACTTGTTCAGGAAAACACTGAATATTTTATTTTGGTCAGCACTCCTATTGACGATTGGGGCGACTTCAGTATTTGTGTGCGCAATTGTGAACCACCTGAAAATGATCGTCTCTGTGACGTATTCGAATCCAGCAATTCTGAAATTTGGGTTTATCCTGGAGAGGAAAGTATTGATAACGGTGTTTATAACCGAAATGAGCTTGAGCTGGAGGGAACAACCCGCTGCGCAAGTAATTTCTTCCTGGATTTTGATCTGAACTTCGAAGATTTTGGTTGTGGGCCAGATTTTGAAAGCGCTGTCTTTTACCATATACGGGCAAATCCTAATGCAACAGAAATAACTGTTACGGGAAGGGCTCTTGGGGACCTAAATACCCTTGCCTTTGGATTCTTTTCAATAGGGGAGGAAGCTTGTGACGGAGACCGAAACTTCATGCCTGAAATATGGTTAGACCCGGAATTCGATGAAATGATCGATTGTAATGCTGCTTTTGATGGAGAAATAGTCTTTGATTTATGCGGTCTCACCGATGAAGAAAAGGAAAACATTTTCCTCTGGGTAGCGACCCCTCGTTTTGAACAAGGAGACTTTGAGATAGAACTCAGCCAGAAAATTGGTCCTGTAAATGACGATTGTGAAGAGCCTTATGATTTTGGAGTCATTGAAAGTGATGAGGACGAAATCATTTGCTTAGAGGAAATCAATGCTCCAAGCACCAACTTATGGGGTTGTGCAGAGACCTATGACCCCTCTCTTGTCGACAATGAGTTGCAGTATGAATTTGAGTGTTTTGAAGATCCCATAGAGCCCAATATATCAGGTGTTTGGTATCGATTTGAAACAGATGATGAAGCCGGTCGTCTGGATATGGATTTCTTCCACTACAGCGAGGGAGATGAAGTTAGGTTTGTATTGTTTACTCCTGATCCTGATGCAGGGGAGGAGTGTGAGGCATGGGTAATTATTATGTGTGAAGAGACCGAGGATGGAGAGATTTTCTTCGAGAATGAGGCCATAGAACCCAATACGGTCTATTACATGCTTTTCTACTCGGACAAGGAAATTGCAGATGATTTTGATCTATGCATCAATGTAAAGCCACCAAGAGAGTGCCTGGGTATTGCACCTTATTATTACAACCATACAGAGATTATTTGTGGGTTGAGTCAACTAGAAGGTTTTTGTTTATTTATGGGACCCCCGTTTCCACCTTCTTTTATCAATTGGCCGGGATGTAATCCTCCTTTTGGAGTTGCCTTTCACAATCCGCAGTGGTTTACCTTCGTGGCAGGAGAGGCCAATCAATTGAGTATTGACGTAGAAATTACCGAGTGTATTGGACAGGGAGTTCAGATTGCCATGTACGAATTAGACTGCAATGTAGAGTTTGATCCCTCTGAACAATCGCCGGGTATTCAACCGACTGCTGATATGCTGGTCTCTGACTGTATACTTACAGCCACTCCTCAAATAGGGATTGTTAACTTTACGGTGAATAATGTGGTACCCGGGACTGTTTATGGAATTGTTGTTGATGGATGGGCCAATGCGGTATGCAAGGTCGAGGTATTGAATGTGTTAGTGGGAGGTGATCCACCACAAATTGATGACGACCTGCTTGGTGAGCCTGAGTTTGACAATGAAGGATATGGGTTCCAACCAGGAGATACCATTTGTGCAGGGGCAACAGATGTTTTATTTGCTCTGGCTCAGGAAGTAGAGGGAGCTTGTACCTATCGTTGGACCTTGAATGGTGAAGAATTAACAGATTTAGATGACCCTCTTGCCATTACACTTGACTTTCCGGATCCCGGAGTTTATGAGGTTTGCGTATCAGCTACCAATTTGTGTGAGTTTACTGCGCCTAAGTGTATTGAAGTGGTAGTAGCCCCGCTCGATCCCGACATTCAATTTGACACCATCTGTAGAAGGCAGGATTATTTATGGGAAGAGGATGTGTTTGGCATCATTGATCTGCTGGGTCCTTTTGATGACTCCGGCGATTATGAGTTTGAAGATCTTATTATAAGTCCAACCGGTTGCCAAATTGAGGCCTTTTTGAACTTGCATGTCATTCCCGATAATTTTGATAACCCAACAGAATTATTTGAAGTGATTTGCTGGGACGACCCAGATCCAGTTTATGTGCCTTTTGAAGATCACCCTCAGGCTCAGTTTTTTAATTTCACCGGAATATACGGTGAGGACAGAGATCTTTTTATCACTCAAGAGGGTTCTCCAGGGAATGAATTTGAGTGTGACAGCTTTTTCATCTTAGAGCTCGTTAATTTGGATATTTTATTCTTCTTTGATGAGCCATTCTGTCTCGATAGCCTTATTTATATAGGCGGTAGTGATTTCGTATTCCCGGGAGGACTGGAGGATTTTGGATATGATGCCGAAATCGAGATATACTATGAACTAATTAGAGAGAGCGATGACTCCATTATTATCTCAGGAACCAGTATCGGGCTGACCGATTTATTTGGAGGGATTTTTGTCGAACTTCCGGTTTCAGAGTTTTTTGGAGAGGTTCAGGTGTTCCGTGTCGATTTTTACCTACAGTATCAGGGACTACCCGAAGAGCCTTGTGCGAGAAGTTTTTCTATTGAGGTCGATCCGGCAGAATTTGTTCCTCCGGTACCTGAAGTGGATGCGCCAGATATTGCCTGTATTGGCGATGAAGTTGAACTGGAGGTAACCAATCATCGCTTCATTCCTGACGAAACTTATGTTTGGTCTTTTAGCCAGCAACCAGATACCATTATCGGTGATCCAGAGGGTCATCAACTGACTGCAGTGTTTAGTGAAGCAGGAATCGTTGAAATTTGTGTTAATTCTACCAATCGCTGTGCAGATAGCGATCCTCATTGTTTTGAAATCGACATTAATGAGCCACCAGTAACCGATGCCGGTCCCGATGGCATTTCTTGCTCCTTTGAGCATACCTTTGAAGGAGGTGGTGATGACGGATTTTGGACCATGGTTTCAAGCCCCGTAGGAGCGACTGCAACCTTTGCTGACAATAATGATCCACAGACTACAGTGACGGTTTCACTTAAGGGGAGTTACCAGTTTATGTGGACCGAAGTCATTGGTGATTTGGTCGGTTGTAGAGGCAGAGACACCATGAGTGTTCAGTTTCTCGAAATACCGGAACTATTGAATTTATCATATGAATGCGATTCGTTGGGACTTGAATATGTAGCTACTTTTGAAATCTTAGGTGAAACAGGTCCTTTTATTGTAATTAATGTGGCAACAGGAGAGGAATTCGGAACGGTTGACAGCAACATATTCACTTCTCCACCAATTCCAGATCTTCAAGCGGTAGAGGTGGCAATTATAGATGGAAACGGATGTGAATCTGAAGTGATACTGCTCAGAGAAAGGTGTGATTGTCCCACAGCAGTAGGTCAGTTGGAACCAACTGCATTAAACTTGTGTGATGGTGAGTGCATAGAGACGTTGGATTTTTATGACGATGCTACCCAGGTGTTTGTGCCGGGCCAGGATACGGTTTTGTTTTTCCTTCAAACTACCAACTCTTTTTCTGTTAATGAAGATGATTGGATTGATGTAAATAATCATGGGGTATTTTGCAATGAAGATTTGGATGTGGATATTGGAACCACCTATTATGTGTATGTAGCAGTTGGACCCATAGATACGCTGACGGGATTTATCCAATTGTTTGAAGACCCCAATGATATTGATAATTGTACAAGAACTGCTCGTAAGCCGGTAACATGGAGAGGGCAACCTGAAGCAATGGCTCTGCCTGACACCATTTGTGGGGAAGTGCTGCCGGCCTTGACCGCTATCACGTCTATAGGTGCCGGTTCATGGTCGCAGGTGAGCGGCCCCGGAGAATTGACCTTTGATAATGTAGCCGATCCCAATAGTGGAGTTGAGGCAGATCTCTGTGGCACCTATACCATTCAATGGCGCGAACAGAACTTCCAGTGTGTTGATTCAATTCAGGTGGATATACAGCTAAATTGCATTCCCCAATTGGGTAATGTTGATTTCCAGTGTGACAATGAGGATATTTCTTATTTCCTTCAATTCCAAATAGTTTCAGGAACTGCTCCATTTACGCTGGTAGAGCCTGAAGAATATGCTGATTTTCTGGATGGAAATGTTTTCACGCATCCTGAAATGCCAAACAGCGGTGAAGAATTGGACATCTTTTTCTTTGTGGATGCCAATGGCTGTGAACTGGAGGTTGTAATCGATGTAAATTGCGACTGTCAGCCATTTCCGGGTATAATGGATGATGAGCAAATCAATGTATGTATCACTCAGACCCAGGTGACAGCCGGGCCATTTCAGGAAGATCCCGAAGGGGAACCCGGAGATATAGGAACTTACGTTCTACACACCCTTCCCGGAGATCAGTTGGGAACCATCTTGGGGATCAACGATAATGGGGTGTTTAACTTTAATGCTGCCGAAGGTATGGTTTGTGGAACCATCTATTATATCTCTTATGTAGTGGGCCCTCCGGATAATGATGGCAATGTTGATTTCGAAAATGGTTGCACCAGAGTTGCCCCCGGTCAACCGGTTCTGTGGTATTGTGAGCCCACTGCCGATGCAGGAGATGATGTGACCGTTTGTGGTTCTGATCTTGCGCAATTAAATGGTAGTTCTACCTTTGGTACAGGCCAGTGGAGTGGAGGCGCCGGAACTCTGACTGATCCTGACAATCCGAATACGACTTACCTACCGGATGATTCTGAATTTGCCGGTACTGTGACGCTTACTTACACCACATTTGCCGACGATGGAATTTGTCCGAACGTTTCAGACCAGATGGTGATAACAGTAGAACGGCCACGAGTGGCTGACGCCGGCCCTGATCAGGTGTTCTGTGAGATTGAAGATGTGCAGTTGAATGCTGATTCAGAAGGTGTATCCGGTATGTGGTCAGGGGGTGCAGGATCCTTTAATGACCCCAATCTGAACAATGCAGTATATACACCGGATGCATCAGAGCAGGGAACAACTATCACATTGACCTGGACCACAGATGCCGGAAATGAATGTCCCGCGGTAAGTGATGAGATGACTATTCAGATTGTAGATGAATTGGTATCGGATCCGGGTGAAGATCGAATTGCTTGCTTCCTGTCAACCCAATTGGAGGCATCACTTCCCGGTAATCTCAACGGGCAGTGGTCTGGTGATGCAGGAGTTTCATTCAGCGATGTCAATGATCCCAATGCGGTTGTAACGGTACCTTCACTTGGCACCTTCTGCTTTGAGTGGACGATTTCCATAGGAGATTGTGAAGATACCGAACAGGTGTGCATCACCTTTGTGGATGCACCTGAAGCGACCTGGGAACTTGAATGTAATGACATAGCAACAGAGTATAGAGTGATCTTTACCATTTCAGGTGGCGATCAGTCCACTTATACGGTGAATGGAACCACAGTAGGTGGTGGTGTTGAATTTGTCTCAGATTGGATAACATCAGGAGATCAAGTTACTTTCACCATTGACGATGCCAATGGTTGTGATCCCTTTGTAGTTCAGATAGAACACGAGTGCGATTGCCTCACCGAAGTGGGCGAAATGTCCGATGAAGATGCTGTTACTCTATGTGAGGATCAATCATTTGATTTCAGTGTTTTCTATGATTCCAGCACTGAATTTCTGGATCCAAACGATATTCGTGTATACCTGCTACACGATGGAAGTGTCACCGATGTTGGAAACATTATTTCACAAAACACTTCAGGTCAGTTTGGATTCCAGGCTGGAATGAATCTGGAACAAAGCTACTTTGTAACAGTAGCCGTTGGTGATGAACTTGGCTCTACCGGTACGATTGATTTCAGTGATGCTTGTTTACTATACTCTACCGGAGTTGAGGTAATTTGGTACGGATATCCCGATCCGGGCATTGAACTGCCGGCTATCCTCACCTGCGCTGTTACGGAAGTTACCATAACCGCAGTCACGCCGGATGCTGATCACATATCTTATCAATGGAGTGGTCCTGGAATTGTATCCGGGCAAAATGAAAGAACCGTAACAGTTGGAGCTGTCGGAACTTACACTTTGATAATTACAGATACTCGTGCAGGTTGTGAATCTACCGAATCCGTTGTTGTGACTGGTGATTTTGAAGAGCCTGATGTAATTATTGAGGTACCTGATGTACTTACTTGTGCAGTAACTGAAGTCACCGTTGATGGAAGTGGGTCAAGTACCGGAAATATGACGTATGAGTGGACCGGGCCCGGAATAGTTTCAGGAGCTAGTACCAACACTATTGTTGTTTCCGAAATCGGAAATTATACTTTGACAGTAATTGACAATGAAAACGGATGTTCAGCTTCTGCTTCTATGTTGGTAGAGGAGGATGTTGACTTCCCTGCAGCCAATGCTTCAGTTGATGCAGAGCTGGATTGCAGTACCGATCAGGTAACGCTTTCAGGAGCCGGAAGCAGTCAGGGTGCTGACTTTGTTTACAGTTGGTCTGTGGTGCCCGGCACCGGAGGAAATCTGGTAGGGGCAACAGATGGTCAAAACGCCACTGCTAATCAGGCAGGATTATATGTCATAGAAGTATTAAACACTGGGAATGAATGTCGCTCCACTGACACCGTGGAAGTAATATTGATCGATGATGTAGTTACGGATTTTGCTCTCGAAATAGATGGTATAAATTGCTTTGGTGACAGAGATGGTATTATCACTATTGCTGAAGTAATAGGTGGCACCGCCCCCTATGCCTACTCTTTTGATGGCGGAGCTACATTTGGGACCAATAATCAAGTGACCGGATTATCACCAGGGACATATACCATTGTAGTGAGAGATGATAGGGGTTGTCTGCACAATCAAACGGTTACTCTTGTCGAGCCCCCATTGCTTGAGGTGGACTTGGGTCCAACAATAGTAGTTACTCAAGGTGAATCTGCTGTTTTGGTGGCTACAGTTAATGTGGACGAGGAGAGCATAGTTGAGTGGAACTGGGATCCCTTATTGGATGCAACTTGTCCCAATTGTCCGGAACAGGTCTTTACTCCGGAGCGTGAAACCTTTGTTCAAATCGAAGTAGTGGATTCGTCCGGCTGTGTAGCTAACGCAAGTGTTCAAGTTCTGGTTAGGGTTATCAGAGAGGTTTACATACCCAATGCCTTTAGTCCCAACATAGATGGAATCAATGATTTTATTGGTGTTTACTTTGATCCTCAAAGGATTAATGAAATTAAGGAATTCAGAATCTTTGACCGCTGGGGCGAACAGGTGTTCATGCGTGAAAATATTCCGGTGTATACGGAATTGAATGAAACCAATGCCTGGGATGGAAACTTCAATGGAGAGCCCATGCAGCCTGGTATATTTATCTACCATATTGTGATTGAGTTTGCCGACGGCGTTGAGGAAACCTTCCAGGGTGACTTTATGCTGATCCGGTAAGGCGAAAATATTGTCAAACACTTTGATTAGGAAGAGGGGAGTCCAATTGTCAGGGCTCCCTTTTTTTGTGTCTGATAATTCGCCAGCCCAAGTTCCTTGCTGGCAAAACAGCATAAAGTGGAAGAGATATCGAGCACGTTTTTATCTTGGATTTTCACGGACAGGACCTACCTTTTTGATTATTGTGGTCCTGGTCAGTTCGGCTTTTAAAAATAGCACAAAGATTTTTTATAAAAAACATTATTATTTCCAGCAAGACATTAACTTTGTAAATAAATACTTACCTACATTTTGACTGAACGACAAATTCATATTATTGAAGCAGCTGGAAAAATTCTCACAAGGTCAGGGATTAATGGGTTGACCATTAAGAATTTGGCCCTGGAAATGGGGTTTACTGAAGGTGCAGTTTATCGGCATTTCAAGAGCAAGGAGGATATGATTCTGAAGATGTTGGAATTCCTCGCTACAAATATGAATGAGCGACTGAGTGAGCTACCACTTAAGGGATTACAGCCGGACCAAAAAATTCAGCTGCTATTTAAAAATCAAATGGAGTTTTTTACAAAAAAGCCGTATTTTGTTGTAGTGGTTTTTTCGGATGGATTGATGGAAGACAGTCAATCTGTAAACGAGAAAGTCCTTGGTATAATGGCGGTCAAAATTCGCCACTTGCTCCCAATAGTTCTGGAAGGTCAGTTAAAGGGATTTTTTACTCGTGAGATTAGTGCAGAAGATTTGGCACAAATAATTATGGGAAGTTTTCGGCTTCAAATGTACAGGTGGAGGAGCATGAACTTTCAATATGATATCGAGGATAGCGGCATGCGAATTATTGAATCGCTTCTGAAAATGATTAAGGTTTAAATTTGCCTACCCGTTAATTTTGGGTGGTCAATTGTGA
Source organism: Saprospirales bacterium (assembly GCA_007695145.1). Classification (GTDB taxonomy): domain Bacteria; phylum Bacteroidota; class Bacteroidia; order Chitinophagales; family Saprospiraceae; genus PWJY01. The sequence goes on from REEI01000080.1 coordinate 79,939, forward strand.
GAATAAATGATGGTTGTTGATATAAAAATAATTTAGATATGATGAACTCAATTAGGTTTCTTGTTGGGATTGCCCTTCTTATGATGGCAACTGGCTATTTATCTGCTCAAAGTGAACAAACTGTCGTCACTGCATTGGAACGTGCAAATGAGTATGAAATACTAAGGCTGAACGATGGAGAAAAGTGGTCTATTGATGCCGAAATGATCAACTACATTCGGGAAGGCGAAGCTATTTTTGTAAAATTTATAAAGTCCGGAAGCCGGGACTTTAAAGGTTTGGCAAATAAACTGTCGGAGGCCAATTCCAATCTTATTCTCTCCTGCTCTATGACTGGGGAGGCTCACAATCAATTGCATCTTTGGTTGAATCCACATCTCGATCTAAGCCGAAAACTTCAAGATGCCGACGAGGTGAATACGGCCCTTTTAATTATTCGCCAGATTGAACATTCTTTCGAGGTATTCAACACGTACTTTAAGGGATGAAGGTCTAGTGGCTTCTAGTATTGAAAGGTTTTATTTACCTTTAAGTCCAAAATGAGAGGCTTTATTTTTTTGCTCCCTGTTTTACTCTATTCGTCCATTCTCTATTCGCAATCAGATGGCTTGATCAGGCATTTGAAAACACCAGAACCCACTGAAGGCGATTTTTCAACAGAGAATACGTTAAAGTTGAGTATTGGCTTATTTTACGACCACAGTCCTCAAGATTTTTTGGGATTTTTTCCTGAGTTGGAATTTTACAATATTCGCATGCTCAATCAGGGAGAGGAATTCTTTGGACTTGAAAGTATGGTGGAGTACAATAATTTTAAAGGAGGACTTCAATTTGGCTTTGGTCGATACACAGGAGAAGAGGAGAATGAATTGAGACTTGGCTTGTATACCTTTATGAGTTCTTTCAATCTGGGCTATCAGTTGAACCCCAACGGACGATTATCGATAGTGCCCTTTTTTAGCCTTCGTTATTTTAGATATAGACTGACCAATGAATCCCTGCAGTATGATATTAGCCTGGAGGAATCCCTTCTTAATAACGATCTCGATCTTCGTTTTCACAGGGTGACCGGCTTATTGGGAGCGAGGATTGGATACAGAGTATTTGATACCGGCACCCCACTTATTGATACCTATACATTTGGCCTGTACGGAGGTTACTTGTTTCCAATTCATTATAACACGCTTCTTTATTCGCGTAGAAACCGACTTTCCCACAATGGAAACATGCGTTACGAAGGTTTTTCCATGGGTATATTTTTTTCCATTGATCTTTGGCTCTAATTTTTTAAGTTTTTGAGGTCCTTCACTCCCCACTGATCAATTTATTTTGTCAGCCACGCAGTCCGGACTTTGGTTGATCCATAATTTTCGAGTGAATACCTTTGCCTTCCATCGTTTAAGGAAGTCGGGAAATCTAAGTCCTGATTATCCCAGCATTAGATCCGCGTAGAACCACTCATCCCAATCGAATAACTAATATCGAATAGGAAGAGATTAGAGTCCCGAAGGGGTGGATTGATTATAGAAAGAAGCTAGACGACCGATAAAAACCCTAAAGGTGTGATATTTTTCTGCAAGTATTTTAAACGCTTTAATTTTCCAATCTTGTTTCTCACTGACTCCCTCTTGAATTTATAATGGTTATGCATTTAATGGTCTTTAAATGAAGGATTATAGGAAGAGAAGAGTAAGACTTGGAACATGAGTGTCCATTGCAGCTGTGTAACACCCATTACTAAAAAAGGCTTAACTTCGTGCTTGTAAAAAATTTGGGTTATGAGTAATAAAATCAGGTTGGGAATTTCAATTGGAGATGTGAACGGGATCGGAATGGAGATTATTTTAAAATCCGTTGGAAGTGATGCGGTTCTTAAGTCCTGCATACCTGTGATTTACGGTTCTTCAAAAGTGGTTTCATATCATCGAAATATCGTTGAGAATGTTAATTTTCAATACCAGAATCAGCGCTCTGCTGATCGTTTGCACCCGGAGAGGGTCAATATTGTAAATATCTGGAATGAAAGTGTAAATATCGATCTGGGTAAGCCTACAGAAGAGAGTGGAAAGTTTGCCATTCTGTCATTGGATGCTGCTGTAAATGACCTCATGGATGGGAAAATAGATGCCCTTGTTACTGCACCTGTGAGTAAGACAGCACTTAAAATGGCGGGCTTTCGTTATCCGGGCCACACTGAATATCTTTCTGAACGCATGGGAAGCCGCTCGCTGATGTTAATGCTCAGTGAAGAGATGAAAATGGGTGTGGTAACCGGGCATATGCCACTCAAGGAAGTTCCGGAAGTACTGACCAAAGAATTGATCAAAGATAAACTGGACATTATGATCAATACACTGAAGGTTGATTTTGGAATCCAAAAACCACTCATTGGTATTTTGGGACTCAACCCTCATGCTGGAGAGGAGGGAAATATTGGAAAGGAAGAAGAAAATATTATTCGACCACTGATTATAGAAAGTAAAAAAAGCGGAGAACTGGTCATGGGACCTTTTCCTGCAGATGGTTTCTTTGGAAGCGGTAGCTATAAAAAGTTTGACGGGATACTCGCAATGTATCACGATCAGGGACTCATTCCCTTTAAGTCACTTTCCTTTGGTCATGGGGTAAACTTTACTGCAGGCCTCGATTGGATACGAACTTCCCCGGATCACGGTACTGCTTACGAAATTGCAGGAAAAAATGAGGCCAATCCAAGGTCTATGATGAGAGCGATCTTTAACGCCATTGATATCTACCGCTCTCGAAGTCAATATGCAGAGGACACTAAAGATCCGGTGAAAAAAGAACCAAAACCATCGGAAGAAGAGGATGGGACCTCCACGTAAAAAAAGATAAGGTTTATTATCAATTTCAAGATTGGTTTATTGTCCCGACGGTTCTGGTTCTAAAGTTTACTGTTTGTATTTTTTAACCAGTACAAGGTTATCAAAATTGCACCGATTACGTCTTTAAATACATTCTCAGCAACAACCGCGCCAGTTTAATGGTTCCATTGTTTTTCCATGTAAAAATTCTTTAATTTGTAATCCATTGCCCCCCAATATCTAATTGATTATCAGCTCTAAAAATATTTTTTAATTAAATTTTATTGCTCCAGGTGATTTTTTACTCAATGGCCTTATTAAAGATCTCTTATGATAACTCAAGTTTCGCATTTCTTTATAAATTAGATATAGTTTGGCTTACGATACAGTTTATCGAATCCTATAAGGTAGGCAATGGTTTTATTTCCTTTAATTTTGGTAGCAGAATATATCCAATGAGCTTCTCGGTTCGCAGTCTTCCAACTTTTAGGTAGGGAAGTCATTTTTTAGCCAAATACTTGACAGCCTTGATTTTTTTGTTACTTTTTGAACTTGTGCTGAGTTTATCGAAGCACTTGTGCTGAGCCTGTTGTAGCATCAAGACAAAAAGTAAGAAGAACCCAATGAATACGATATAATTATAGTAATACCAAAAAGGAGTTAATTGATGAGAAGCGAAAAATGAGTACAAGTCATTGATGCACATTGGATAAGGTAATTAAATTATGTCATTTATTACTATATAAAAACTGATCTTAAAGTAGTTAACCAATCAGAAACTTTAGTTAGTAATTCTCAAATGGGCGTTTGTTGATCGGTGTTAACTTTTTGAGATTGCCTCTCATTCATTTATTGACACCCATTGGTGAGTTTAGTTGGAAAAGTGCGAGAACTCTGTGATTTATTGCAACTCCTTAAGCCCTTTTACATCGTACTGGTAGAGTTCGTATCGTTCTATCAACCTAATGAGAATTTCTGAATATCTTGGATTTGTGGCATATCCTGCGGATTGCAAACCTCTTGCCCAGGAGCGATAATCTGTAATTTCCAGTTCAAAAAGTGGTGCATAGTGGTTGCTGAATCGAAGGAATATTGAGTGATCCCGGTAAGAGTCAACTACAGATCGATATACTCGAAAGCACGAATCAATTAGATTTCCCTCAGGACAGTAATCATCGTCCGGATGGTAGTAAGCCGGACCTATCCAATAGTTTTTACATTTTATTCCGAAGTGGTTCCTGCTATTGGTGGCTAACTCGCTTCTTCCCGAGTCTGATTCCAATATGGCTTGTGCCAATTTTATCGAAGCAGGGATACCGTGAAGTCTCATCTCCTCTATTGCTATTCTGTAGTGTTTCTCAATGTAACTTATTGGAGCTTCCGGTTCTGCAGTTACTGATTCAATTAGCCCAAGGGTCAAAGTCAACATGAGGAGGTAGCATTTAATCACAGATATTATAGTTTTAAGGTGATGGTTTACCGGGATTTCGTTTTCGTCCCCCTTGATTTCAATTCACATTCTTTATCTGCAAATGATATGCCATTCATTTTCTTTCTCAAAACAAATTATACCTGAAGCATCCTTTACATAATCAAGATCCATATCCTTTGGGTGGTCCTTTATAGGGTATATTCTCATCGAGTTGAATAGCCTCTTGGAGAACCAGGTCTAACTTTTCAAAAGGGATCTTTTGGGTATCCATAATTCGTATGCCTGCTACCATTTTTCTTCCTTTTGAGTCCAATATTCCATCCATATTTTCGAACTCTTTTGCTCTGAGAAAAACCAGTTCTACCCCCTTTCCTCTTTTGGGGTTGAGGTAACAGACCCAGGATTTTCTGTAAAAAAATGGGATGGAGTATCTCAGCTTGGCTGTCATCTGTGGATAGGTGAGTATCCACTCTGTTAGCGACCTCATTATTAGACCCTCTGTGCCGCCATATTCTTCTATATATAGATCTACTTCATTCATATTGATTCATTTGTGTTGGCATCCAGGAGGCCCTTTGCAGGAGTTTTCGCCCAAATTTAGTTCGAATTTCATCCATTTTTTGGAGGAGTGCTATTTCTTTTGGATGATCTTCAAAAAGGCTCAGCTGTTGATTTCCCTGAACAAGGCCTGAAAATCGCAGACCGATAAGTCTTATGAGTTGCCTTCGAGTGTACAATTGATCGAAAAGTTCTCTTGCAATGGATGCCAGCCTTTTATCAGATGCTGTCAGAGAGATTTTTTTCTGACGGGTAAAGGTGTTGAAGTCGGCATACCGTATTTTGACGGTAAGGCAGGATGTCATTTTGCCGGATTGGCGAAGGTCGTAGGCCAGATCGCCGGCCATTGAAGAGAGTAGACTGTGGATGTGGGTGATGTCTAGAGTGTCTCGTTCAAAAGTGCGCTCGGAGGATATAGATTTTTTTTCAGAATAGGGTTCCACCGGGCTGTGGTCAATCCCATTGGCCTTTTCCCAGAGTTTTTGACCGTTTTTGCCAAACTCCGACCGGAGCAGAGCGGGCGGTATTTGGCTGAGTGTTTCTATTTTTCTCACTCCCATAAAGCTCAGCCTGGTAGCTGTTTTGTCCCCTATACCGGGCAATTTTTTAATTGGCAGTGGATTGAGAAAAGATTTTTCACCGCCACTTTCGATTTGTATGCTACCGTTCGGTTTTGCCTCTCCCGTCCCTACTTTTGATACCAACTTGTTTACCGCAAGGCCAAATGAGATGGGCAGACCCGTTTCCCGAATAACTTTATCCCTGAGTTGCTTTCCCCACAAATAACACCCAAAGTAGCGATCCAGTCCACTGAGATCCAGATAAAACTCATCTATGGAAGCTTTTTCGTAAAGTGGCGCCTCCTCCCTGATTATTTGGCTTACCACAGTGGAGTAATTCGTGTAGGATTCCATGTCTCCCCTTATAAAAATTGCATCCGGACACAAATAGCGAGCCATCTTAATGGGCATGGCCGAATGAACCCCAAACTTTCTAGCCTCATAGCTGCAGGAGGCAACTACCCCTCTGTTGCTTCCGCCTCCTATTATAAGAGGCTTTTCCATGAAGGCACTGTTTTTCAGCCGCTCTACAGACACAAAAAATGAGTCCAGGTCCATATGAATGATTGCCCTATTAAACATAAATGTTGTTTTAAACAACAAAAGTATGATTAATAATACAACAATTAAAAAACAGAATAGTATTTTTTCAAAAAATCATGGGCGAAACCCAGAGAGTACGGAGACCACTTTTGCCAAAATGACCAAAAGCAAGAATGCTTAGGGAGATTCTCTTAATAATGCGCTGGAAAAATGATGAATAATCAGTAGATAGCCAATTGATTGGATTTCACCCATCCTATGTGTAGTTGAGTGAATGGCTCGCTCTCACGATTTTGGAAAAAGCTGGCATCACGATTTGTGCAATCAGAGGATCTTATCGATGATTTCATCTTCCGACATCCCTTCTGCTTCTGCTTTAAAGTTTCTGACAATTCGGTGTCTGAGCACATTTTTGGCTATGGCCTGTACATCTTCTATATCAGGGGCATATTTTCCGTGAATGGCTGCATGGCATTTGGCGCCCAGCACCAAATACTGAGATGCCCTTGGTCCTGCGCCCCATCCAATAAATTCATTGACAACCGGGTCTGCCTTTGGGGTGTTTGGCCGGGTTTTACTTACAATCCCTACAGCATATTCGAGCACATTGTCGGTAATCGGAATCTTTCTGACCAGTTCCTGATACTCCAGGATTTGCTCTGCAGACAATATGTGAGACAATTCTACTTTCTTTTCTCCCGTAGTTGTCTTTACAACGACCAATTCCTCTTCGTAAGTGGGATAGTCCAGTGGTATATTAAACATAAAGCGGTCTAGCTGGGCTTCCGGGAGAGGATAAGTACCCTCCTGTTCAATGGGGTTTTGGGTGGCGAGAACGAAAAATGGTACGGGCAATTTGAAAAATCCGCGTCCTGTGGTCACCTGTCTTTCCTGCATGGCTTCCAGCAGAGCCGCCTGGGTTTTGGGCGGGGTTCTATTGATCTCATCGGCCAATACAATATTGGCAAACAGAGGTCCTTTATTGAATTGAAATTGACGATTTTCACCCAGAATTTCAGAGCCGGTAATGTCTGAGGGCATGAGGTCAGGGGTGAACTGAATTCGCTTGAAATCGAGATCTAAAACTTCAGCTATGGTACTTACGAGCAGTGTTTTTGCAAGACCGGGTACACCCACCAGCAGACTGTGACCATTGGAAAACAGGGAAATAATGACCCCCTCAACTACGGCCTCCTGTCCAATGATTACCTTGCCAATTTCGGCTTTGAGATCCTGGTAGGATGACGCCAGTGCATCAACAGCTTCAACTTCTGAACCAAAACTTTTCGTCATAATTTTTTCAAGCTAGTTTTAAAATAATAAACCCTCTCAATGGAGGGCAAATATAATTGAAACGAACGCAACCCCAAATTCAAAGCTCGGTTGCCGATAGTACGTTCTTTCAAACGAGACAAGACCGAAAATGTTTTTTCCCATAAGATTAATTAGCAGCTAAGCAATGGTATTGAGTTCTTGTTCAAAAACAAGGTTATTGGACTCATCCCTCTATTAATGAATAAAATTCCTCCTCTGAAAGAATCTGAACGGTACCAATATTCTGAGCCTTTTTCAGCTTGGATCCCGCCTTTGCCCCGGCAACGAGTATATTGAGATTGGATGAAACAGCAGACAGGTTTTTTGCACCGGCATTTTCAGCCAATGTTTGGGCTTCCTTTCGACTCATTTTTTCCAGCGAACCGGTGAACAGTATCGTTTTTCCACTGAGTGGGCCTTCTTTTTTTGCAGTTGGCTTATCATCGGCAGTGCTATTCATGTTCAGACCTAATTGTTCCAGTTCGATCAGCATTTGAAGATTGTCTTCAATCTGGAACCAGGAACGGATATTTTTCGCTACTACTGGTCCAATATCGCGCAGCTCCAGGTATTTATCCTCTTCCCAGTCCTTGAGGTCTATGATGTGTTCAATCTCTGAGGCGATGATGGAAGATGCTCTTTTGCCGAGATGATGGATCCCCAAAGCATACAACAGTCTCTTTAACGGCCTGTTTTTGGAATCCTCTATTGCTTTTTTCAAATTCTGTGCTGATCGTTGTCCAAAGCCCTCCATTTTACTGATAGCGTGATAGTCCAAACGATAAAGATCCGGTATTGAGCGCACCATTCCATTCTTGAAAAAGCGCTCTACTAGACTTTTTCCAAGACCGGCTATATCCATGGCGTCTTTACTGACAAAGAAAATCATTTTCTGTAATTCCTGTGCTCCACAAACACATTTTGAACACCTCCAGGCCGCCTCTTCTTCCATCTTGATGAGTGGGACTTCGGTGTCGGTATCGTTGACCGGACAATATTTTGGGAAGCGCATAGGTACTTCTTCACCCGTCCTAAACTCAGGCAAAGACTTCACGATATAGGGTATCACATCTCCTGCTCTTTCAACAAGTACCCTATCCCCAATACGGATATCCTTTGAGTTGATGAACTCTTCATTGTGCAGGGAAACCGACGAGATTGTCACTCCAGCCAGGGGAACCGGTTGTATTTTTGCAACCGGGGTAATAGTCCCCACCTTTCCCACCTGATAATCGACTCTCAAAAGTCTTGAAGTGGCCTGCCTGGCTTTGAACTTATAAGCTATGGCCCATCTGGGATGATGGCTGGTACTCCCAATTTTTTGCTGTAGGCTCAAATCGTTGACTTTTACGACCATTCCATCCAGCTCAAAAGGGTAATCACTTCTTTTAGCTTCCCATTTTGTAAAATGTGCTATCATTTCTTCCAGATCAGAGTGAATTTTGTGATCCGGATAGGAAGATTTAAAGCCTAGTTTATCTAACAACTCCAGCGTTTCTGAATGCGTGCCAAAATTCTCCATTAGATTATTTCCTTCAACATCTGCCACATAGCCAATTTGATAAACAATCATTTCCAGACCCCTTGAAGCTGCTTCGGATGGATCCTTCATTCTCAGCCCACCCGCCGCTGCATTTCTGGGGTTTGCAAAAAGGCTCATTCCCTTCTGCTCTCTTTCCTTATTCAGTTTCTCAAAAACATCCAACCGGATCATTGCTTCCCCCCTGAGTTCTGCTGTGTGGATACCGTATTTAGAAAAACTTACCCTGAGAGGAACTGTCTTAAGAGTGCGAACATTGGAGGTGATTTCCTCCCCTTCAGCCCCATTTCCTCTGGTTGCAGCCCTCACCAGCCGATCTTCAACATACAGTAAAGAAATACTGCTTCCATCGTACTTGGGTTCACTTGCAAAAGCAATATCCTGCTTTTCTTCATTCTTTAGTATACGCCCAATCTGGTCGGAAAAATTTTGCAAATCTTCAAGATTGTAAGAATTGCCCAAAGAAAGCATTGGGACCAGGTGCTTTACTGTTGAAAAATTTGAAGAAAGGTCGCTTCCCACTCGCTTTGTTGGTGAATCTTCCAACTGCCAGCCCGGCTTTTCGGTCTCCCATCGCTCTAGCATTTTATAAAGTATGTCGTATTCCCGATCGGTAATTGCAGGATCATTTTTCACATAGTATTTCCATTCGTGATACCTCAGTACTTCCACTAGATCTGACAATTCTTCCCTAGTGAAATTCCGACCGCTATCCTCGGCTATTTTCAATAAATTTTCAGTGGAGTTGAGTATCTCCATTTCTTCCTGTTTGCTGTACATTTACCTTTAATTGTGTTTATTGAAACCCCTTTTTGGGATATAATGCTTTCATCGACCCCCAAAACTTCCGAATTTTTTCTTCCTCTACTTCGTAATTATCACCGGGCATAAAGGGCTCTGAAAAAGTAACGGTCCTGGTTCCAAAATCCATACCTGCAAGTTGTAAGGGAACCTTGGCCTGCCTGGCTATGTGATAAAAACCTGATTTCAGCCGGGTAGTTCTCTTCCGGGTGCCCTCAGGTGTGATGGTTATTGCAAACTTATCTCTATTATCAAACATTTCTACTATCTTATTGACCAGCCCTTTTTTTTCTGATCTGTCTACAGGATATCCTCCCAACCACCGTAAAATCCACCCCAATGGTGGAAAGAAGAGGGAGTTTTTTGCCAAATAGTAGATGTGTCTGCCCTCTGCCATTCTCACAAAGAGACCTACAGGAAAATCTATAAAAGAGGTATGAGGACCGGTGACCACTATCAATTTCGGGCACTCCGCCTCTGTAGGCACTCGGCCCTTGACTTTCCAACCAAAAAGCCACAAGAAAAATGAACCTGTTTTTTTCCGCATTTTATTACTGCCATTAGGAAACCAGTGGCAAGGTACGGTATTTTCAAAAAATACATTTGAGTCGATTAAACGTTTTTACTATTCCATCGTCAAAGAATAAAAACATTGGATAATGCCACTGACATAGCAATAATCGAATTGCTCAGTACCGCGAGGACTGCCGACAAGGGCATTAACCTACTTCTCGATCATTATGGCTCCGGCATGTACGGATTTATATTGTCTTACATCAAGGAGGAAATGGATGCAGATGATGTTTTTCAAGAAGTGCTTATTAAGGTCTTGAGAAAAATTGGCACCTATAATGGTAGTTCAGCATTGAAAACCTGGCTTTGGACAGTCTGTAGAAATGAGTCCATTGATTTTTTGAGAAAGAAAAACAGACAAATGAAGATAGTAGACCCCAAATTTCAAGCTTATGGAAATCCAATGATCAGTGACTCTTTTTTCAATGGTGATGAAGCCCTCAGGCTCTTGCACGCAGCAGTTGATCATTTGCCGACAGTTCAGAGGGAAGTTTTCTATCTGAGATATTTCAGGGAAATGAGCTACCGCGAAATGGCAGAAATGACCGGAAAAAGTGAAGGCAGTTTGAAAACCTCGTTTTTTCAAGCCTCAAAAAAAGTTAGCGACTATTTAAAAACACAGGCATGAATAACAAGAGAATAAAAGAGAGGTCGGAAATTTCAAAGGAGGTCGGCAATTTGCATCCCGATCTCCAGAAGTTTATCGGCCGGGATGGGGTTGAAATTCCGCCCGCAAAAATGGATCAATTCCGAAGGACTGATTCTACCATAAAATCCATAAGGACCAGTGAGAGTATCATTCCTCTGTGGTTGAAATGGAATTCCAGAGCTGTTGCAGCTGTATTGGTACTTCTGATTGGAGTTGGATCGATCCTTTTGATGCAGAAAAATGATGGCCTTAGAAACTTCAATGAAGTGGCAGATCACCTTGTAATGCTCGAGTATTTAATAGAAGAGGCCGAATATATGGATGGGGACTTTTTAATTGATGAGATCGGAACCTTCTATTTGGAATCGCTAGAGTTGGACAAGTTGGGTGAAGATGATGAATTATATTTTAGAGATTCCTATTTCAACACGAGTGACCTTTCAGGACAAGAATTTTATAACTAAAACTTTGATATTATGAAAACCACAGTAATTTTTGCGTTCCTTTCCTTTGTTGTATTGCTTACTTCAAATCCGGCAACAGCACAAACTGAAAGGGGAGAATTGAGCCCGGAACAGCGGGAGCGAATTGAAGCCATGCGGGTTGCTTTTATCACCCGGGAAATTCAATTGACCTCAAAACAGGCAGAAGTATTTTGGCCGGTTTATCGCGAAATGAAGGCCGAATTGGATGAACTTAGAGAGGATAGTGATCTGATTGGAAAGAATCCCATGGAGATGGATGATGCCGAAGCGGGAAAGCATCTGGATCAATGGTTCGAAAGACGTCAGCGTGAATTGCACCTGCGTGAATCCTATCGAGAACGACTTCAAAATGTAATCAGCCCTAAACAAATACTGGCTCTGTATCAGGCAGAAAATCAATTTCGCCGGCAAATGTTGAGACAGGTAAGACAAGGGGAGAGAATGCAGAGAGGCAGAGGCGATGGTAGTGAGATTAATAGAAGGGAGCGCATCAGAGAGCACAGGGACGAAGGAGACTACAGAAGAAGAAATTGAATCTGGCAGTTCTCAGGGAGAAATTATCCCCTTAATCTGAGAAGAAAAAGCTGGACCCGGAGAACACATTCCTAGATTTTGTTAACCAGGTATTGGGGAAATATAAGGTTGGTTTTGTCGCCGGTGGAGAACTTCAGTTTCTCTTCTGCGACAAAACCACTTTTTTTTTGCACCACACTTGTAAATAGTTGCAAAGAAGGCGCTCAAAAACCTGTTTTTTCCCAAAATCAACCAAAAATTATTCCAATACCCTACGATTGAAAATTTTTTTTAAAAAATCTTTCAATTAACATTAAATTCATCTCTATGTGTTCCGCTGTAATAAATAGGTGATTAGAATTGCAGCATTTTCTAATTTTAATTTTTTTAGTTATGTAAACTGTTGAAAAACAGTGATTACTTTGAAATTAACATTATCTTTAATGTTAAAAATACCACCCTGCCAATCCTTTTCAGATTCAAAAATAAACCTCATCTTTGAGGTCGGAATAAGTAAATCATTTTTGGACTAATGTAATCCCGTGTAATAAGCATGCGACAAAAGCATAAGAGAGATACTGCCCTCCATTCTCTGGCTAACGAGTTTGAGTCCATGAGTAAGAGGGGCAATTCAGCCTATTTTGAAGACCGACATTTGTTTCAGTTGATTGGGTACTACGAGAATGAGTATTCTCCTGAGAAGGCTATGGAGGTAACTGATTACGCGCTGAAGCAATATAAGTATCGGGTAGATTTTTACATCATTAAGATCAGACTCTTGATGCAGTTTGGTGAATATGAATCAGCCCTTGATCTCATCACTCAAGCTGAGAATATTTCCCCAATGGAGTGGGATTTGAAATTGATGAAGTGCCGAATTTATGCCCGTTTAAAAGACTTTTCAGGTGCACTGGCCTATATCAATGAGTTGAAGGAACTCAACATGGGTCAGCAAGATTTCCTGGATTTGTTATTGGAGGAGGCCTATGTGTATGAGCAAATGAAACAGTTTGACAAAATGTACGATGTTTTGAGAAACATCCTATTGTCAAAACCTGACCATCCAGAGGCTTTGGAGCATATATGGATGAGTGTTGAAATCTGCAAAAATTACCGCGAGAGCATTGCCCTTCATCAGGTGCTGATAGAGAGCAATCCTTACATTTATCAAGCGTGGTACAACCTTGGCCATGCCTACTCCTGTCTTGGCGAATATGAAAAAGCGATCCAATCCCTTGAATACTCATTTATCATCAATCCCGAATTTGAGTTTGGATACAAGGATTGTGCTGACCTTTGCTTTCAGATCAAAAACTACGATCAGGCATTGGAGGTGTACCTGGAATATCTGGATCGATTTGGACCTGAGTCTGAGGTAATGGTTTCCATTGGTCACTGCTATCAGGAAATCGGTGATTATTTTCAGGCGCGCCATTTCTTAAAAAAGGCCAATCGACTGGACCCTTATAACGACGAAGTTCACTATTGTTTGGGTATTTGTGACTTGAGGCAGGGAAAATTTGATCAAGCCGTAAAGAACTTTCAAAAAGCAATACGAATAGAGGATAGAAGAGAAGAGTACTTTGCCCATCTGGCAGAGGCTTATGTCAATCTCGGTGATCTTGACAAAGCGGATTTTTACTTCCGCAAAGCAACAGAAACCGGTCCCGAACAATCCGAATACTGGTACAAGCACGTTCAGTTTCTGCTCACTATAGAAGAGCCGCAGATGGGACTTGAAGTATTGGATGAAGCTGAGTACTACACTTGTGGTATGGAGTTGATGTATTGTAGAGCGGCTTGCCTGCTTTTGAGTGATTCTAAAGAAGAGGGTCTGCTGGTACTCCACGATGCTCTCTCCGATTATCCCGAAGGAAGTTACCTCATCTATGAATTGGTTCCTTCCTTCAGGAAAGATTCGGAAATTTCCGCCATCATTAATTATTTAAGTGGCGAATAAGATACGCGTTTTTTATATTTAACTACTTGGTGTTTCTCCCGGACCATTCGTTCTTTTGATCCGGGAGTTTTTTTTGCAAGCTGCTTTGCAGACGCATAAAACTTACTAATAAATTAGCCTGCCAGTTTTTCCTTGATCTTTGTTTCGATCTCATCTGCCACTTCAGGATTGTCAACCAGGAATTGCTTGGCTGCATCCCTTCCCTGAGCTATTTTTGAATCGCCGTAACTGTACCATGAACCCGATTTCTGAATGAGGTCAAACTGAACTCCGAGGTCCACAATTTCACCGGTTTTGCTGATTCCTTCTCCGTACATGATATCAAATTCGGCAGTTCTAAAAGGGGGCGCGAGCTTATTTTTAACCACCTTAACCTTCACGTGATTTCCAATTACATTGCCCTCTTTGTCTTTGATGGCTGAGCCGGATCGCCTGATGTCCAACCTGATGGATGCGTAGAATTTGAGCGCGTTTCCGCCTGTGGTCGTTTCTGGATTCCCGAACATAACACCGATTTTCTCCCGGAGCTGATTGATGAAAATGCAGGTGCAACCGGTTTTTCCAATGGTTGCCGTCAACTTCCTCATTGCTTGTGACATCAGCCTGGCTTGAAGACCCATTTTTGAGTCGCCCATTTCCCCTTCAATTTCTGATCTCGGAACCAATGCCGCTACGGAGTCAATTACAATGATATCAATAGCACCGGACCGTATGAGGTTTTCCGCAATTTCCAAAGCCTGCTCTCCATGGTCGGGCTGTGATATGAGTAAATTTTCTGTATCTACCCCTAATTTCTGTGCATATGTTCTGTCAAAGGCATGTTCCGCATCAATAAAAGCAGCTATCCCCCCCTTTTTTTGACACTCTGCTATACCGTGTATGGCCAGAGTGGTTTTTCCCGAAGATTCAGGCCCGTAAATTTCTATTACCCTCCCTCTGGGAAATCCGTGAATTCCCAGAGCAATATCCAGCCCTAATGATCCTGTGGAAATAGTGTCCACTTCAACCACCTGCTGGTCTCCCATCATCATAACAGCTCCTTTCCCATATTGCTTATCCAAGCGATCGAGGGTCATTTTTAGGGCTTTCATCTTTTCTGACTTATTGTCTTTACTCATAATCAGTAGGTTTTATATTTGGCACAATTATATTAATATTTTTTAGATACGTCTTACTATGAATAGCATTTTCTGAAAAAAAGTTTTAGCGATCGACTTTTGGACCTAATTTGCATGACTTTAAATAGGGGAAACCGAGCGCTTCAAAACTTGATTGAACAGTATCTCCCGAATCCAAAATAAGGTGTATTGAGCCTTGAAAATGTACCCTGGAATTGGGAAATTATTTAAAGTAGGGATAGTGGTCTTGATTTTGAACCTTGAAGGATAGACGTATTTATTGCAATATGCTAAATAAAAAACGTCGGTGCCTTGATAGTATTTCAAAACACCGACGCCGACCTTTATGAAGCAAAAAGTAAGTTTATTATCTCCCCGGTTTTATTATCTGAATTCTTCTCTACTGAGATTGATCAGGTTGGAAAGGGTCTCAGCTGAGGGATGAAAAGTAACCTTTGGCAATGCCTTTCTGGCATTTCTCAAATTTTTAAACTCTTCAAAAACCTCCCACTCGTTCTCTATACTGTGGTTGATGGCGAGATATTGTTGAACATCTACTTCTCTGTAAAGGAATCGGACTAAATCATTTTGTGTAAAGTTTTGTACCATACAGTTACTTTAAAGATTGATGAAAAAAACAATTAATAAGCGCCCTTTAAACGACAAGCTTTTGTCTTATTATTGTATGGCTCCTGATAATTAAGCGATTATGGAGAGATTTTAACATATGGAGAAAGTTTAAATATCACAGAATGCAGCGTTCCCATAAGTTTTATGAGCTTTTTTCTAAAATCTTTAAAATTGGGCAATAAATTTTGAACCTGAAAAAGTAATCACAGGATGAAAAAACTCGAAGATTTAGGTACTTGAATGAACTTTTAACCGCACCCATTATATCAACTTCAACTAACTACTGCCTACTATTTGGCTGTTTTTCGAAATCTTCTTCTTTTCAGGTTTACGGCCAGAGCAATAATACGGCATCCTACTCTTGTTTGCGGATCCATTGGACGGTTCTTCCAAATATTGGTCTTCCGATGTATCCCCGGATTTCAACAGTGTTTTGATCAAAAGAATTGATTCTACAATTATAGACCTTCGCATCGTCGACATCGATGATTGATCCACCGCTCCACCTGCTGCCATCCCACTGCAAATCCCAGATGAGATTCATTCCCTTTAGTCTGGCACCATTAAGCTCTCCCGGACAATTTTTACATCGGGCATTTTCATGACCCTCCTTCACATTTAAAATCCTGGCGAATAGTCGATTTCCTTTTTTGTAAAATTCGACCTCTGATCTTGTTTCTCCGGTTTCTTCATCTAGAATTAGCCAGATTCCTGTGGGAACCTCCGGATTCATAGTAAAGCTGCCTTCTAAACTGTTTGTGCTGGAGATAAAAAATAGACAAATAATCAATAACTTCATCATTCTTTGTCGCGTTTGATTGGCACATTGAAAAAGGCTTTGTTCAGTGAAATGTTTAAAGCCATGGTGAGTTTTGAAAAAAACCATTGATATCAAAGGCTTTTTTGGCAAGGGTAAATTGATAATTGACGGTGAATTCCTCATGGCTATTTTAGAACCGTATCCTTCTCAGGAATCCATTCGAATCAATCCCTAAAACTGAAAACCCAATAATAAAGCGTTGGCTACCTGGATTTAACTCATAAAAGGTGATCAGCAGGAATCCATAGGAGTTTCTCAAAATCCTTAACTTTATTATCCACAACAACAATTCCTTCAGCCTCCAATCTCTCCTGCATAACATTTTCGCCTGGGAAGTGATGTCTTCCGGACAATTCACCTTTTCGATTGACTACCCGGTGTGCGGGAATTTCCAAACCAGATTGATGGCTTTGATTTAATGCCCAGCCGACCATTCTAGCCGATCCCAATGCTAAGAAATCAGCTATAGCCCCGTAAGTGGTTACCCTTCCGCAAGGAATGCGCATAGTCGTCTCATAAACCCTGTCGTAAAAGTGCATAAAACCGAAGGATTACTGTATGCTGTAATAGGTTGGCGCATCTGGCCCCACCGGCATACCAAGTGCAAACACCCACACGTAAAACAGTATAACCCATCCAACGAAAAACAACATGCTATAGGGAAGCATCATGCTGATAATTGTGCCTATCCCTAAATTTTTATCGTACTTATTGGCAAAGGCCAGAATAAGACCAAAGTAACTCATCATGGGGGTGATGATATTGGTGACAGAATCCCCAATCCGATAGGCAGCCTGAATCACTTCCGGACTGTAACCAATGAGCATCAGCATGGGAACAAAGATGGGGGCAGTTACAGCCCACTGAGCTGAAGCGGAACCCAACATTAGATTGACGGATCCTGAGATGAGGATAAAGCCGAAAAAGACCTCTGGTCCGGTCATTCCAATATTGTCGAGAAACTCTGCTCCTTTCACGGCGAATATTTGACCTAAGTTACTCCATCCAAAAAAGGCAACAAACTGAGCCGCGAAAAATACGATTACAATATAAAGACCCAAGGTAGACATAGCATTGGCCATTCCATCAATTACATCCTTATCATTTTTCATACTGCCGGTGACCTTTCCATAGACAAAACCGGGGATGAGGAAAAATATAAAAATAAAGGTCACAATTCCTCGAAAGAAGGGTGAATTGAGTGTTTCTCCTGTTTCCGGATTTCTCAAAACCCCATTTTCAGGCAGTATTGTAAGAGAAAGTAAAATCAACATAATTAATACTGTCAGTCCTGTCAATTTCAATCCTTTGATCTCAGTTTTGGTCAACGGCTCCATGATGGATTGATCTGACAGGTCCTCCATGGCAATGCTTGAATCGTATTTTCCAAGTTTGGGTTCCACTATTCGCAGTGTCACAAGGGTGCCTACCAGAGTAATCATAAAAGTACTGATCAGCATAAAATAGTAATTGACCGCTGCGTGTACTTCGTATTCCGGATCAATTATATTAGCGGCTTCCTGTGTCAAACCGGCCAATAGAGGGTCTATGGTTCCAATTAGAATATTGGCACTGTAACCCCCCGATACGCATGCAAAACCACAAGCAAGACCGGCGAGTGGATGTCTACCCATGGAGTAAAAGACAACGGCAGCAAGAGGAACCAATACCACATATCCCATTTCCGATGCTGTATTGGAGACCACTGCAGCAAAACAAATAGCAACTGTGACAAGAGTTTTTGCAGATTGATAGGAAGCAGCTTTTAAAACCAATCCTCTGATACATGCTGAAATCAACCCCGACCGCTCAGAAACGCCCACTCCCAGAAGAGCTACCAAAACCACCCCGAGAGGAGCAAAACCTGTAAAATTTGGGACCAGATTGGCCACTATTCTTCGGAAACCTTCTCCATTGAGTAGGCTCACAGCTTCGATAATACCATCCTCTGCTCGCCCTGGTGCTCCCGGAGGTCGTGGGTCCTCCGCACTCCAACTAAACCAGTCAGCTACACCACTCAGGAAAATCACACCAAGGGCAAAAATTGCAAACAAGGTCACGGGATGCGGGAGTAAATTTCCCAACCACTCTACAAAATCGAGAAATTTGGTGAACCACCCCCTTTTTTGAGATGATCCATATTTAGTCTCTGTTGGCTCCTTTTCTTCCATTCAGCAAAATTTTCATGGTTTCTTCGGATTTATTGCAAGGCAATAGACCGACGGATTAATTGAAAAAACGCTAAATTATGAAATTCCACCAATATCAATGTTCAGGCATTTTTGATAGCAAGTCTTTTCCTGTTCTACATCTCAATACTTTTAGGAGCAATAATGCAAGCTATTATAGATTGGAAACTTTTTTAAACAATTAACATGCAATGGCCTTTGCAGTAATAATGGAATGGTATTTTTGATTATCAAGTTTGAATAAATGATAGAAAGGACCTTTTTTGATGAATACAAGGATCGTTTAAATTTTGAAAGTTATCCTCACAAAGAATGCCTCTGATACGAATGATAAAATTGGATATGCACTTATTTTTTCAAGCCTGCGAAAGAACTCTACAAATTTTTGTAATGGCAGCCTGCTTTTTGCTATTGATTCAATATCTGTCATTCGCTCAAGCACAGTCTCTGATATCAGGACAAATTGTTGATGAGTCGAGTGGAGTTGCAGTTGATTTCTCTAATGTTTCCCTGCTCAATTTTTCAGACAGTAGTTTAGTCAGAGGAACAACTACTGATTTCGATGGGCGATTTGAGCTCTCAGCTTCCCCCGGAGAATACTTAATGCGCGTTTCCTTTTTGGGGTATGAGACCTATTTTAAAAAAATAAATCTCCAGGAGGAGCATTTGGACCTTCGTACTATTGAAATTCGGGAATCGGCTGCAATGCTTCAGGAGGTTTCTGTGGAGGCAGCTGCTTTGATGTTTCGCACTGAAATTGACAAGAGAGTTTACGATGTCTCCAATACCATAGCGGCTGAAGGTGGTTCCGCTATTCAGCTGCTCGAAACCCTACCGTCCATTCAAGTAGATGATGAGGGGCAAATAAACCTAAGGGGCAGCAGCAATCTCCTCATATATATCAATGGCCGCCCAACCAACCTGACCTCTGATGATACGGAGTCCATACTCGAACAATACCCGGCCAACGCGATAAAAAGTGTGGAGGTGATTACCAATCCCTCGGCCAGGTTTGATGCCGAAGGTGTTGGAGGTATAATCAATTTGATTCTCAATGAATCTGAGCTGAATGGTTTGAATGGTCAGGTGACAGCAGGGGTGGGAACCGGGAATAAATTCAATGTTGGAACTACCCTAAATTACCGCAGCAACGGTTGGAATTTCACCCTTGGATATAATTTTCAATACAGAGAGAGGTGGGAGTATAGCGAAAGTTTGAGAGAGAGTTTTCGTGGGAATATTTCTCCGGTACTCGACCAGCAGTACGATACTGAGAATTGGGACAGAACCCACCTTTTGCGACCGGGAATAGAGTATCAATTCAACGAGCACTCAAGTATAAACCTTTTTTCATCCATGAATCTGAGATCACGCGATCGGGAGAGGGTCTATCAGATTCGTAGCAGGGATGTCAACCACCGTCAAGACAGCGCATATATTCGGCTCCTTGAAGAAGATCAATCGCGAATCAATCTGGAAGGAGGCTTGAGCTTTCAGACGAATTTTGGCAGAGAGGGGTATGACTTTCGCGCAATGTTTACTCATTCATGGTCGGATCAGGATCGAATCGAATACTTCGATCAGGAATTCAGAGATGAAGATGATCTACCTGTTGCATCAAAAAGAGAGTTACAGACTTATGAGCGACCTCTTGAAAGTAGATTGAGTCTTTTTCAGTTGGATTTTTCCATGCCATTGAATGAATTCCAATTTGAAATCGGTTGGAAAACCACTTTTTCCAGTGAATTCAGGGAGCAGATATTCAACGACTTTGATTTTTCAGAAAACTCCTTTAAACAAAACGCCTTGTTAACCGATCAATTCGACTTTGACGAAAATATCCACGCAGCCTATCTCATCCTGGGAGGGAATACTGGCCGTTGGGGATATCAGGCCGGACTGAGAGCTGAGTACACCAATACTGAATCCTACCAACCTCGGATTGATTCTACACATACTAACAATTATTTCGACCTCTTTCCCTCTGCCTTTCTTTCTTATGAATTGGCAGAAAACACCATTATTCAGGCTAGCTACAGCCGAAGAATTAGCCGACCAAGCATGGGGAGGCTTATGCCATTTCTGAATGCTCAGGACCTGCTCAATATGAGACTGGGCAATCCCTATCTTGAACCTCAGTACACGGACAACTACGAGCTTTCCTTTGATAAGATGTGGGAGGAATTCTTTTTTACTGCCTCTCTCTTCCACCGAAATGCTAAAAATACATTTACCAGGGTTTATCAGCTGTTTGAAGATCGCTCCTCCGTAGTCACCTGGCAGAATGCAGACAACAGACAAAGTACCGGTTTAGAGATAGTCAATCAGTGGTTTGTAAACAGAAATACCGACCTGTCGCTCACTACCAGTATTTACCACAATCGAATAAGTGGTGAAGATGAAAGTGGGAGATACTCCAACTCCCGGATGAGTTGGACTGTCAATTTGATGGGAAACACACGCATCAGTAACTGGTTCTCATTTCAGTTAATTGCCAACTACCGAGGTCCTATTGTCCTTCCTCAGGGAAGCATAGATCCTAGATATTCCTTAAATATTGGATTTAGAAGGGAAGTGCTGAATAGAAATGGCACCATAAGTCTAAGCGTGTCTGATGTATTAAAAACCAGAAACTTTACCTTGAATACCGAGAGTCCGGACTTTAATCAAAGGAGATATTTTGAAAGAGAAAGCAGGGTACTGAATCTGTCTTTCACCTATCGATTCAGAGGATACCAGGATAGATCAGACCGCAGACAGCAGCAAATCAATGGCGGCGAGGACGCGGTTTTTTAATTGCTTTCGAGGCAATGCCACTGACAGATGGAAACCCAGATCCTTTGTCATTGAGTAATTTTGAACAATTCAGCTTAGAAATTAATGTGCGGGAATCAATAGATGGCTTTCCGCCCCCGGTCCACCTATGATTTGCGGTTCGCGGTAGTAGAAAATCCTTCCTCTCGAGTAAAGTTCTACAAAAAGCTCTTCGATCGGGTATACATGGAAGTCACCGGTGCTATTGTGGTGAAGGTGCATTTTTTTAGCTATCAATTCCTCTCCGAATACAAAGCCAGATCCGAAGTGGTAGATGTAAAAATTCTCACAGCTTCCACTCAGATAGAGGTCAGGTGAACCTTTTTCCAGCAAAAAGCGCAGATATTGGAAGTCACCTGACAGGTGGATATCTCTACCCGATCGCAATGAATTGAACTCAAGAGTATCCATTTTAAGATCATAAGCGTGAAAGTCTCCGTAATTATACAAATTTACAATTCTCAAAAGATTGGTGTAGATTTCAACTTCAGTTCTGGAATTTCCCGACCAATTGCATGAATTATTGTCTCTTATAATCAGCTCCTTTCCATTGGAGTTTATGGAAATATTTTCCAGACGATTTTCTTTACCCCTGATTACTGCCTTACTTTTATCGGATTGAATGATATTGATATCAAGATAATCGTGAATGGTGATAATCTCGAATTCAGGTATCTCCAGTTCAATTTCTTTGACAGAGGCGGATGAATTGAAACAGGGGCTGTCACTACATGATTGGATGCAGAAAACAATTGCAAAAATGGCAAGATATGGTACTTTCATAATCACTGTGCACTTATGGTATAGCCGATGCCAAAGTCCAGAAAATTGGCCTTGAAATAGTTGGAAAATATACCGGCATGATAGAAGAATGAAGGGTGAAACTGTCTCCTGAAGGCAAAGCGATGATAAAATCCGGCTGTTGGTCCGGAATAACTGATTACTGTATAACCCTTGGTTAGCACCAGGCTGGACTTACCTACTCGCATACCTACCCCGCCAAATAGTCCCACTTGATAGTTGTTGCTGCGGGAGAAAGAACCATTGTTTCTGATTTCAAGGTCTCGTCTGTTGGAGGCATTGTAAACCAGGTCAATTCCGGTAGTGAAAAAGAATTTTCTACTGAATCTACGGTTGAAATGACCGTTGAGAGTTCCCACTCCAAAAACAGAATTGGTGTTTATGTGAGGCGAATTCAAGGCCCCCGTCAGCATTACCTTCCATTCCCTTTTGGGTATGAAGTCCTGCAAAATCTCGGGAGTTTTGTTGCCCCGATTAAAGACGCGATAAAAACCAGCACTGGCTTGAGCGTAATTGATCCCCTTGTTGGGTTTTCTGTAAGAACCATTCGAAAAGTGGCTCATGCTGAAACCGATAGCTGCGTCCCATTCATTGTTTATCTGAATGCTGTATTCGAACATCAACTGCACAAAGACATTTAGGTGGGATCCAATAGCCAAATTCCGGTGGTTGGTTTGCTCATCAAAGGGCCTCTCCAGATAGAGTCCGCCACCAGCCAGGCGAATTTGGGCTGTTGAGTTTGAGCTGATTGAGAACAGAGGCAACCTAAAGTAGGTTGCCAATGCATAGGAGTTTCCAAGTTTTTGAGGGTCGCCATAGTCGGAAAACCTTGCAATAAAACCTATGCTTGGGTAATTGTAGATTTTATGCCAACGGTGACTCCCATCCACCCTCCATTCATAGCTCAACTCAAAAGATTGATAAGGTCTTCTATTGAGGTAGTACAACTCCTCCTTGTGAGGCATTAGAATTCCGTTGCTATAACGTAAACTAAGACTCCATTCCGAAGCAGTCTCCAAAGTGTCAAAAGCAGAAAAATACTCATTTGCCCATATGGGAAATACAACAGCAACCACCCACAATATGCTGAGTAAACCTCTATTCATTGAAAATACTCATTTACACTTAATGCGAATATATAAAACATTACTTGGATTCAATCAAATACCCAATCGAACAATTTGACTTTTGGCTTTAAAGATTAGATCACTGATTTTTTTTGTCAATTAGAGAATTTGACATTAACTTTATGGCAATTTTTTATTCAATTCTAAACGTGCCTCATGGAGAAATTTATTTCAATCAGTTTCCTTTTAGGATTTATCTTAATCTGCTTTCAGAGTATACAGGTAAATGCCCAGATGAAGATGATGTGTGGAGATGGCCTGTTAAAGGCTCAGATGGAGCGCAATTATCCCGGCTATAATGATGTCCTTGAAAAGACTTTTGAAGATGCCAGAGCGCGGGCGATTACCCCCTACAGGGGTCAGCCTGTTTACACCATACCCGTAGTTGTGCATGTGGTATGGAAGGAAGAGGAAGAGAATCTCCACGATTCGATCATCATCAATCAGATTGAGGTTTTGAATGAAGACTTTCGAAGGTTGAATGCTGACGCGGGCAATCTTCGGGCAATTTTTGCCGACAGGGTAGGTGATCCGGGAATCGAGTTTGAGTTGGTTGCAATCGAAAGGGTTCAGACAAATGCTGAGTTTACCCCAACCTTATTGGGCCTTCCCGATCAATTGAAAATTTCAGAACAGGGTGGAAGTGATGCGTGGGATACTGAGAGGTACATGAATTTATGGGTTTGCAAAATACAACCTTTGAGTATTTTTGGCGTACCACTTGGACAGGTCCTTGGATATGCCTATCCTCCTGCTGATCTTGATAATTGGCCCGAAGGGGCGTCAGCTCCCAGTCCTGAGGTAGATGGGGTAGTTGTAGATTACAGAATATTTGGTCGAAACAATTCCTTGAAGATAGATCCGGGAATCGGTGATTCTATCAGTGGTTTTGGAAGGACAGCTGTACATGAGATTGGACACTATCTGGGCTTGCGACACATTTGGGGAGATGCCTTATTCGGTGATGGATGCGCAGTAGATGATGGAGTAGATGATACCCCCAATCAGGAGGCCTCATCTAATTGGGCTTGTGATACCACTGCAAATACCTGTATAGATACCATCAATGATCTTCCCGACATGATAGAAAACTATATGGACTATTCTGATGAGAGGTGTATGAATAGTTTTACACTGGGGCAGATTGCCATAATGAGGGCTGTACTTGAGGGCCCGAGAAGTGGATTGATTGAACCGATTTCCACTGTAAGGATCAACTATGAAAGTGTGAGGATTAGCCTATATCCGAATCCTTCCTCTAACGGCAGCTTTCAACTTTCAATTGGAGGGATAAGGACAGGAGATTTAATGGTTGAAGTTTTTGACGGGATTGGTAAGATGGTCTATCAGCGCAGCAAGCTCGATTCTCTTGAAAAGATAAGCCTGGAGAACACACGGCCAGGATTGTATTTTGTAAGGATTTCAAATATAGAAACAGGCCATTTGATAGCAACTGAAAAACTTCTTATCCATTGATTGCCAAATCTTTGGGATAGGTAAGGCTTTTTATGAATTCGATAGAATAGCGATTGAACAGTTCAGGCTGATCGACATTGCATACATGACCACTATCTGAAATCACCTTTAGGATTGACCGCGTGTGTTTTTGGGCCAGTGTTTTTACAGAAGGCAGGAACATATAATCCTCATCGCCCATCAAATAAAGGACCGGTATAGGTAATTCCCTTTCCCTGAAGTACTTCATTATGGGATGAATGTTGGTAGTTATCCTTATCCATCGCATGAATTCCTTTTGGTAGAGTTTTTTCGCCTCTCTTACAAAGAGGTTTCTGGATTCTGTATGTCTCCTTTTTGGCAGTAGAATCCATGCGTAAATTTTATAAATCCACATGTAGGGAACAAAGCTCTTTATTTTTCTCGCAAACCAAAGGAGGAATTTAGAACGTGTGTTGAAACGAATGATCGCACCTCCCATAATCATAGAATGTACCCTTTCCGGATAGAGCTCTCCGATAACCCTAATGATAATAGTTCCCAGTGAAATGCCTACAAAGTGTGCTTTTTCAATGCCGCGCTTATCCAGCACATCAATCACATCCTGACTCACTTCTTTAAAGGTATACTGGTTTTTTCCTGTCCAATCTTTAAAAATATTGGCTGATTTGCCATGACCTCTCAGGTCTACCAGCAACACATTAAAGTTCTTTTTGTAGTCGCGGATTTGTTTAAACCAAATAGCTGAACTGCCACCGGCCCCGTGTATCAACACTACCCAGGGGTACTCCTTCCCCTTGATATATGCTTTGTTGTAAAGTACAGGTGGATTATTGTAGTTCATACTTATACGCTAATGTTGGTTGTAGTTTTCTTCTTACAGCTTTTCATCCGACCAATTAAGTAACTATAAGTTTAATCAAAAGTGGCGCAAATATGACAATTTTTACTGAAAGTGTTATCATAACTTCAATAATGGCCCATTTGTTTTTAGCCATTTGGTGTGAATTTTATAATCCGGATCCACTTTTTCCAGCAGCGACCAAAACTGGTGGCTGTGATTGGCATGCACCAGGTGGCAAAGCTCGTGTAGAATTACAGCGTCTAATACCTTTTCAGGTGCCAGGATAAGGCGGGTATTGATGCTAAGCTTTCCCTTGGTTTTTGAGCAGGAGCCCCATTTAGTCGTCATATACCTCAATGAAAGGTCAAAATCACCCGGCAACCCGGCCTTTGAAGCCAACTCCATTCCCTTTAGAAAAATGATTGGTCTGTATACCCTTGCGAATAATTTCTGAAGAGTTTTTGAGACTATTTCACCTGAGACCTTATCCAGACCTTCCCTTTCAGCAGGTATTTTGATTAGACCCGAAACAAGGTTTACTTGAAAATGTCTGTGGTCAGGTGTTGAAAGCGAAATCGTATAGTCCCTATCAAAACACCGCAGCGATTGACCGTTCACATAAGTTTTTTCGCTAAATCGAGAGAGTAGACCTGGATTTTCATCTATTACCTTAGCAACCCAGGCTTTACCCTGCTCCAGGAATTCAGCCCTTTTGAAAGGACTCATTCTGGTGGGAAATCTCAGGATGAAGTTTTTTGATGCGAGTGAAAAGTATACATTCTTCCGAGCTTCATATACGAGTCTGGCCGGAATCTTGCACTCATTTATATCCAGGTAAACATAAGTTGACGAACTCATTGATTTAAAAGAGCGCTATCTGTTGGGTGCCAATCTGATGATCCTCAGCTTGTTGAAGAATAAGATGATGGGATAAATTGGGTCAAACTCAAACCATTTGAATCCAAAGTTTGGACTAGAGGCATTCTTGTGGTGATTATTGTGAAACCCTTCACCCAACATCAAGATGTCAACCGGCATAAGATTTTTGGAGGTATCTTTTACCTTGAAGTTGGTATAACCGTACTTGTGGGCGAACCAATTGATAATTACTCCATGGAATGGGCCCATGACTGCGTGAATAGGGATCAATAGAAACATCCACCACTGAGTGGCAAAGGCCAGGTAGAAAAGGGCATAAAGAACTACCCACATGGTTCTTGAAATATTGTGAGATGCAATGCGGTCAAAGCTGTGCCATTCAGGTACTTCCTTTTTAAACTTCTCCTCCACTTCAATTTTTCCGGTGAATATGGCATCATATACAGTCTTGGTTCTCCACATCATGGAGAAAAAATTTGAGTCGTACTTTGGCGAATGAACGTCCTTCTCCGTATCTGCATAAGCGTGATGCATGCGATGCATAATACCGTAAGCATAAGGACTCAGGTAAGACGAACCCTGAAAAATCCAGGAAATTATAAAAAAGAATTTCTCCCAGAACCTCGACATATTAAACTGCTTGTGGGCAGCATATCTGTGGTGAAAAAAGGATTGGGTAAAAAGTGACAAATACCAGTGAGCTACAAAAAAACCTAAAATAACCATATAAATATTACTGTACCAAAAATTACAAATGCTTTACAGCTGCGCAAAGATAGGAAAAAGGACCGAATATCCAGCCATCTGACGAGACATTATGTGTCTATTAATTGTAAAATAGTTATTGCTCAAGAAATGCTTTGAAATGATATGGAATAATGATGATTGCTTCCGAATAGAATTCCTGGCATGATATAATTTGTCGGTAAAGTGATCATATTTACATTTAGTCGACCACCTGAGAACTGGGGATGGAAGAAATTGTGAGGGATGGATTTATATATACAAGATTTTACCAGCTGATTTTTTTACCTGACTCTTGAAAATTTTTCCCCCTAGTTTTTGGCAGTTAGAACGAATACCCCTACATTTGATTGCGAGAAAAAACCTGTGAACATGGACAAGTATTTGTACTACGCATTTCCCCGGGAACAGGAAGAAGTTTTAGTAGAGACTGAAGTGGATTCCGGATATAAGGCACACCTTATAGTGTACAATGACGATTTCAATACCTTTGATTGGGTCATTCAGTGCTTCGTTGATATATTGGGTCATTCCTCTGAGCAGGCTGAGCAGCTGTCTCTCATTATTCACTACAAGGGGAAAGCCCGGGTAAAAAGCGCTACTATGGAGGTCTTGAAACCTCTTAAGTCTGCACTGATAGACAGGGGTTTATCTGCTGTAATTGAAAGTGATGAAGGCAACTAGAGGGCCTAAAGTGGCCAAAGTCTATGGCATTCCTATCATTTTGCACTGAAAATTTACAAACCCCTGCGGTTTAACCGCCCCAGTTCAATCGGCATGATACTTGCTTTTCCACACCCGCTTACAGCACTTTCAGATGGTGTGCTTGCATTTGGGGCAGACCTTCATCCTGACCTTCTCGAGGCAGCTTATTCTTTTGGCATCTTCCCATGGTTCGATCCGGGAGAGACACCAATATGGTGGTTTCCCAACCCGCGAATGGTAATTTTTCCACGCAATCTAAGAATCGCCAAAAGCATGCGGCCTTATTTTAATCAACAAAAGTTTTCTGTGACTTTTGACCACTCATTCAGAGAGGTGATGGAGCATTGTAAAGAGGTATACCGGCCCGAACAATTTGGGTCGAGCTGGATAAGCGATGAATTGATCGATTCGTTTTGTGAGCTTCATGCAAGAGGGCTTGCTCATTCTGTTGAAGTATATGAAATGGGCGAACTGGTGGGAGGCCTTTATGGCGTGGCAGTCGGTAAGGTGTTTTTTGGCGAATCCATGTTTAGTTTGAGGCCGAATGCTTCAAAGTTTGGATTAATTTCGCTGGTCAGAATGTTGGAACGCAAAGGATTTGTACTCATCGATTGTCAACAAGAGACAGATCATATTGCCAGCCTGGGTGCAGAACCAATTCCAGCTGAAGATTTTTACCGGGTGATTAAAAGCAATTTGCTCAATTATGGATACCTCAAACACAAGTGGAGCAAGTGGAGGGTGAATCCATCTGATATCATTGAGTAATTTAACCGAAGGCCGTTCAGCATGATTTGACTCACTCAATTGCTAAGTATCTTGCTTCTTGTCTTCCAGCTCCCATTTTTTACGGTTTTTCAGCACCAGGCTATCTAGTAGTCCAGGAAAAAAGCGCTTTATATACAATCCTGTTTTCTCAAAACCCCCGAAGGCTATTTCCTTTTTGCCCTTTAAAATGGCCTTACCAATAATTCGCGCAGCCTTTTCGACAGGAACACCTTTAGCTGTGGTATCGTCTATGGTTCCCTGTGGAGAGCCATCGGCAGTAAGAGCATTGGCCGTTACATCGGTCTGAACAAATCCAGGACAAACCATGGTGACCCTGGTATGGGGGTGTTCTTCCATTCGCAAACCATCAAAAAAACCGTGCAGTGCGTGCTTTGAACCACTGTAGCCGGCCCTTCCGGGTGAAGAAAATTTGCCCATAAGTGAGGAGATGACCACAAAGTGCCCCTGGCCTGCCTTTTTGAACTCAGGTATTACAGCAAGCGCATGTGCCACTGAACCCAGATAATTTACGTCTATCATTTTCTTAAATACCTCAAAATTGGTATCCCTGATATATGACCGATGACTGATACCCGCATTCAATATGCAGCAATCTATCCTCCCAAACTTATCCAAAACCTTCTGAGTGAGTTCGGGAAATTGATCGTATTGAGTTACATCCAAAGGCAGCACCATTATATTCGCCTGCTCAGGCAATTGCTCAGCTACTTTATTAAGTTCTCCAACCCTTCTGGCAGAAATGACCACCCTCCAGTTTTTCCCGGCAAACCATTTGGCAAGGGCTTCACCTATCCCGCCGCTTGCACCTGTAATCCATACCACCCTGGAACTTTCCGATTGCATAGTTTATTGATTGTCTTTACTGTAATCAAATTTAAATGAATTCAAGTCCGGTGTAATGGATCGGTCCCTTTCCAACTCATATTCATAGATCAGCTTTCCCAGCTCTGCGAGAAATGGCAGGCCGATTTCGTCGTATTCGTACTGATTGTCATTGAAAATATCGTTCTCATTGGTGTACACGGTTGCGCTGAGCAAGAACTCCACGCCATTTTCAAAATCGACAATGTAAGCTACATCTGTGAGGTATCCATATGCCCTGCCCACTTTATTAAATATCCGTATGTTTTCTGGTATTCTTTCCTGCTTCCCACCGTATTTCAGGTATTTGACAAAGCTATCGTGGTAAATGGTTGAATCGTAGGCGGGGTAAATGCTCTCTCTGGGATACATACTCATAGCTTTATAGATGAGTTCGTACTGTTCGGGTTTGAGGTAAAACCTTTTAAAAACTTCCTGACTTTCAGGGAACAATAGTGTTTTCAGGCACTGATGAAGGTCTTCCAATGAACTGTAGTTTCTGGTACTGAAATCAAAGGGCTCTTCTATCAGCTCCCCACCCCAAATATAGCCACTTCCCTGCCGCAAGTTTCTCAGATTCATGTTGTGCAATATAGGCTCAATCCAATTGTTTGATTCGGATCGATAATAAAGCAATTGGCCATTAGAAATAAAGTAGACAGGATTGACACGTCTATTAGCCTGATGGTCAAATTCAGGTGCGGAGAGACGGTGAATAATTCGCGTATCCTCCAGACCCTTTTGCCAAAGCAATTCATTCAACCACTTTTGACCCAGCATTTCATACAACCTGTTGAACCCATCATTGTCACTGACCAGAAAGATTTTTTTGATGTAATGTTCTACGGTAGGAAGCTTGCCCGGTGCTGAGAGGTCGTATTTTACGGCTGTTTGGGGTTCGCTTCCCGCTCCGGTCAGAAAAGTGGTATGCTCATTCAGGCCCTCGATCCCCACTTTGTTGATCAACTCAAGGGCAATAAGTGCAGTTGGCATTTTCACCACACTGGCAGGATAGAAATACCTTCCTTCCCAGGCATTGAAGCGATGATGAGAAAAATGTGGTTGGTTTTCTTTGTCCCTTTCAATTTGTGTGTAGATAATCTGGACTCTGTGCTTTCTGCTGTCTATTGCCGGTTCACCAAGTCTTTCCACATTTTGTTCCAATAAGTCAATCAAAAAATCACTGTTTTGAGCATAATTTGTACTGATCATTAGTGACAAAGCAAGTGTGAAGCAAACCGAGACAGTAGATTTCATCTGCAGATTTTTGAGAAAAAAGACCACGAATTATAATTTTCAAAGGTAATACTCTTTGATAAATTTTATAAAAAAAAGCTCTCAAGTATCTGAACCCCACTGATTCGATTTAAGATAATGGTAACCTAAAGTTTGGACTTTTTGTGATACATTTGCGTCCCAAACAAAAAAAACGATGATAGAAAAGAGAATAACAGTTGCTAAAGGAGATGGAATAGGCCCCGAAATAATGGATGCTACCCTTGCCATAATAAAGGCAGCCGGTGCCAAACTTGAAATAGAGGAAATAGAGGTGGGTGAAAAGGTGTATTTGTCAGGGAATACCAGCGGTATCAGCGGCGATGCATGGGACTCTATTCGCAATAATAAGGTCTTTTTGAAAGCGCCGATAACCACTCCTCAGGGAGGTGGATATAAAAGTCTCAATGTCACCATGCGAAAGTCCCTGGGCCTTTTTGCAAATGTTCGTCCTTGTGTCAGTTACGACCCCTATGTACGAACCAAACACCCCGAATTAGATGTCGTAATCATTCGCGAAAACGAGGAAGACCTTTACGCGGGTATAGAACATCAACAGACTGACGAAGTGGTGCAATGTTTGAAGTTGATCTCCAGGCCCGGATGTGAGAAAATTATCCGCTATGCATTTGAGTATGCCCGTGCCTACGGGAGGAAAAAGGTGAGTTGTTTCACCAAGGATAATATTATGAAGCAGACCGATGGAATGTTTCACAAAATATTCAATGAAATTGCTCCTGAATATCCGGATATTGAAACTGACCACTGGATTATCGATATTGGTACTGCAAGACTGGCCGACACTCCCGAAATTTTTGACGTAATTGTCACCTTAAATCTCTATGGTGATGTGCTCTCTGACATCACAGCCCAGATTTCAGGGTCCGTGGGTCTGGGTGGGTCTGCCAATATTGGTGCATCCTGCTCAATGTTTGAAGCTGTGCACGGTTCTGCACCTGATATAGCTGGAAAAAACATTGCCAATCCTTCGGGATTGCTCAAAGGAGCTATTCTAATGCTCAATCATCTCGGTCAGTCCGATGTGGCCACAAAGGTGGAGAATGCATGGCTGGTCACTCTTGAGCAGGGTATTCACACAGGCGATATTTTCAAAGAAGGCATTAGTACAAGAAAAGTTGGTACTGCTGAATTTGCTGAGGCGGTTATCTCCAACCTGGCAAATAAACCGCAATACCTCAACGCGGTAAATTATGAGACAGGCGCCGACTTTCCGCTTCCCGTTTACAAAAGGAGTACTCCTGCAAATAAGGTTTTAAAGGGGGTTGATGTATTTGTCGACTGGAGCGGTGGAACCCCGGATGACCTGGGAGCAATTCTCCAAAATCTCAATGGCAATGCAGAACTCATCATGATTACCAATCGCGGAGTAAAAGTCTGGCCGGATGGAATGGAAGAGACCTTTTGTACTGATCACTGGAGATGCCGCTATCAGGCACCTGATAATGCAGATTTAAAAAAGGAGGATATTTTGGAAATACTCCAAAAAGCCATTGAACACAAAGTGGATGTCATCAAGACTGAAAACCTCTATGAATTTGATGGGGTGAGGGGTTACTCCCTGGGACAGGGACAGTAGTAAGGCATTGACCCCTCCACTGCAACCGCTTATTTTAAGCGTGTGCGCATAAAAATCATTAATTCAAAAACAGCTATAGTAATTATTGTATAGCCCAGCAGTTCGATGCTTTCTTCTGAGGCATCCTTGACCGTGCGAACATAGGCATCATCGAGCAGGTTTTGCCAATTGGAAGTTTTTCCGTACAATCGTGAGAAAACATGTAGTATCACCAATCCGACCAAGAGCACTCCAAATGAAAATTGATGGTGAACAACAGTCAGTTGGCTAACAAGTTTTTTAAAATTCTTAATTGTTATAAAACCTGCAACAGCTACAGTCAACCAAACTATTAATTGCCAAAAACCATCAAAAAAATTTTCGTCAAAAAAACTGTCC
>REEI01000137.1 GCA_007695145.1 Saprospirales bacterium
GCCCAACTCGTTAAGAATCAGGCGTTTAAAATTGTTATTTGAGGTCGGGAGCGGATTCGAACCGCCGTACAAGGTTTTGCAGACCTCTGCCTAACCGCTCGGCCACCCGACCCTTTTTCGAGACGCAAATATACAATCTTTTCGGTAAATCATGTTTTCTCCCAGCACTAATTATTTTTTCGATACCGGACATCCACTAATGCCTTGAATAAGGAGTCTCTGATCTCAGTCCCGGACACACAAACAGAGGGCAATTGGGTACGGCATGATGGGATAAATCGATCTCAATACCAACTGCATTTTTTTTTCGGGTCGTTTTAAATTCGGGTTCATCGGGTTGGTTGGGAGAATACTGCCTGTTCATCACCCATTGATGCATTAAATAAGGCTCGTAAACCTCAAAGGAAAAATAATCCTCACCTTCGCGCGCCCAGTTGAAACTCAGCAACAATCTTAGCAGGCTTACGTGTCGGTTGTTCACCCCCAGACCTCCAATCAGGCGATCCGGCACATCAATATTAACAGACCAATCTTCTGCCCAATGGCTGAAATCAATTCCGGCTACCTCCAGAAAACTCATGCCAAATGCAGCACAGCCGGCGCCCAGACATTCGCGCGGTCTATTGAGTCCATTGTAGATACCATCGAGTTCAAGATTCCTGTATTGAAAAAGATAATCCAGGAGTCGAGAATAGGCATCCTCTGAAATTTTAAAGGTGATAAAACTCATGGCTCCCTCCCCAAGTAATGCATCCAGTGATTTTTGAACCTCCCCTGTACCTTGCAAACGCCCTTCAATATCGGCAAATAAAATGCCCATTCCATAACCCTTGCGAAATATTTTCCGAACCGCAGAATTGTGGTGGTCTCTGGTTATGCCTGTAAGAACTTTTTCGCCTCTTTCTGGATGTTTGAGCTCTACATATATATGGCCAAGAGGATAGTCTACCGGCCCCGGACTATCTTTAAATTGATTGCTAAGGGTTGTGCGCATAAGAGAAGAAGGACTGGTCCAGTCAATTTCCTCCGGAGAGGGGATGATATAAAGGGTCAGTTCCTGGGCTTTGACCGGAATACAGCACAAAATACCAATCAAAATGAACCAAATGTATAGCATTTCAACTATTTTAGATACGTGTTAACGCAGTACCCGGAAAAATAATTCAGATTCAATTTGTAAAGGTAACTGAAATCCTACAGATTCTCATTAGATAATTACCACAAGATGGGTTGTTGATACAGTAATAAAATGCTTAATTTAATTATTTTTTCACTTGTTTCTCAATGACTGGAACTCATTTTTCACTTCTCCTCAATCAAATCCTTATTGGATTGACAGTTATCTCGAGTTTCCTTTTACTTTTTGTCTGGATGCTTCGATTAACTCAGCACAAGTGCTTCGGAAGGCACAGCACAAGTCCTTAGACAAACTCAGCACAAGTGCAAAAAGTAACAAAAATATCATGGCTGTCAAATGTTTGGCTATTGGCTGTACTCTGTTACAGAATTTGTTGAACAGCCAAACTGTTATCGCCTTCAGACACTCCCAAATTTTAACCCATTTTTCTTAAAGTCAAATCCTTGAAGGCATGGAAAAAGGGTGAAGGGCCGCGAACCGTTTCGCTGATTGGATTTATTCTGCTACCAAAAATTAAAGGAAATGTATCCTTTGCATTGCCTACAGGATTCGATAAACTGTCTCGTAAGACAGACTTACCTCATTCAAAGAGTAATGCAAAATTCGGGTGAAATATTTGGCCCTAATCATTGATTTCATCCACTTTTTTAAACTCTACAACCCTGGTGTAGTTCGATGGATACGCCCCTACTTGCAACAAAATAGGTCTGAGGCAGAATTCAAAATGGAGCTTTTCAACTTCGGAGTTCTTTCCGCCGGTAAACCAGCAAAACTCCTCCCGTTGAGCCGGGTTGCTCCAAATGGCGCGGTAAGTGTTGCCCTGCCAATGTTCGAGCCTGGCAGTCAGATCATCGTCTTCCCAAAATTTAAGCATGAGGGCAGAGTCCATCGAAAAAACTTCTACTTTACCATAAGCAGGGTGGTAATAGGCGCCCAGATGAGCTTTTGAATCAAAAGTGGGCTGAAGGTTTTGATCCCTATTGTCGTGGATTTCCTGTCGAAGATTCATAGCTCTATCATAGGTCCGATTGTAGCGGTCCAGATAATGCTCATGCCAGTCACTGCCGTCGATAGCTAGAATTTGATCAATAATAGTGAAGCAGACAGCCTCTCTGAACAAATTAAAGTTGTTGGTTACTACAACGATTCCGAGATCGTGTTCGGGTAGCAAATAGGCTGATGTATTGAAGCCATCCGTCGCACCACCATGTGTCAAAATACGGTGGCCGAGGTAGTCCGTTATCCTCCAGCCCAAACCATAAGCAGCCTGACTGCCGTAAGGGTCTGATATTGGAAGTACTACCTGGGGACGGTGAATTTCTTCCATTTGTCTACGGGATATCAGTATTGTATCATTATATTTCCCCGGTTGCTCCAATTGCAACATAAGCCATTTTGCCAAATCATATGCCGAACTGTTCACCCCACCCGCAGGACCGGCATTGTCCCAGTTTCTTCTCTGAATCAGCTGCACTTTTCCATAAATTTCCTGATGCGGCCAGGCCACGTTCTCCATTCCTTCAAGTTGAGTGATGCTGGTGTTGGTCCTTTCCATTCCCAGTGGTTGAAACAATCTACTCACCATAAATTCATCCCAGGAAATACCCTCGATGTACTCTATCAATTGGCCCGCTGCCGAATACATCACATTACTGTACACATACCGGCTCCTAAAAGGAGCTTCAAAATCCATATAACGCATTCTGTAGAGCACTTCATCCCGGTCTGAATTAGTCATAAATTGCAATCTATTGCCAAGCATACGGCCCAATCCGACGCGATGGGTGAGCAAATCGCGAACGGTCACCTCCGATGTTATCCAGGGGTCACTCAACTCAAACCATGGAATGTGGTCTATCACTCTGTCATCCCACTCCAACTTGCCCTCATCAATGAGCAATGCAAGCGCAGCTGCGGTCATATTCTTACTTAGCGATGCAATCCCAAAAAGTGTGTGCTCATCAACCGCAGCCTCCTCCCCGAGTCCTTTTATTCCATAGCCTTTCAAGTGGATAACTTCTCCCCCCTTTACTACCGTCACAGCCATTCCCGGAATACCCCATTCCTCCATGCCTGCTTCAACCCATTCATCAAAGTTTGGGGGCATCTGAGCAATAGACACTCCAACGCAAACTGAGAGAAAGAAGAAAAAAATAAGACCGGTGGCTCTCCTCAAAAAAGAATTGAATGGGTATGACATTTTGATAATGATTTCCAGCAAAGTTAATAAATTTAGTTGGTCAGCAATTAAGCCCGAAACCTGAGATGGATCACACCATAGGGGTTATGGTGAACTTATATTCAATACTTTTGTGGAGTATTTTAAACAAATACCACCTCTCAATGGTATTAAATTTTGGTAAAATTATCGACCTTTATCATTCAATCAAAACTTATGAACAAAATTCTACTAGCATTCGCTCTATTATTCACCTTTGGTATCTGTGAAATAGGTGCACAAAATGTGGATTCCTTGAAGGCAAGGCAGTCAGAGCTCAAAAATCAGATCAGCAGTCTGGAATCCGAACTGAAAAGTACCACTGCAATGATACCCCCCGCCTTTGGTTGGCGATATGACTTTTCCGGTACAGTGGGATTCAGTTTATCCTCCCTGGACAATTGGACCAATTCTCCAAACCCCAATTCTGTAACTTCAAGCATTCAGGCTTCACTTACCGGCAGGGCTAACCTTCGGGAGGAAAAATACTTTTGGAGAAATACTGCACAACTGAATCTGGGTTGGCAGAAATTGGATCTAAAGCGAGACGATGTTGAAGATGAATCCAAATACCAACCCACTGTAGATGTGCTTCAGGTCACTTCCTTGTTTGGATATCGATTGACTCCAAAAATATCTCTCTCTGCACTGGCTGAATTCAGGACCAGAGTAATTGACAATGCATTTGATCCCGCTTTTCTCGATCTCGGTATTGGAGCCACCTGGATTCCGAATGAAAACCTGGTGGTCACGGTGCATCCCCTCAACTACAACTTTATTTTTGCTTCAGATGAAAGCCAGTTTGAATCCTCCCTGGGAGCCAAGCTTTTGGTAGACTACACTCAGGATATAATAGAAGGGGTAAGACTGAGGTCCAATCTCACCGGTTTTATGAGTTATGAAGACATGGATGAACTCTCCAATTTTACCTGGACTACGGGTATAAATTTCACCGCCTTTAAGGGTATAGGAGTGGGCATTGAATATGCGCTCAGATGGAACAAGCAGGAAACCAGATTATTAGAGGATGACATTCAACAATATTTCCTCATAGGACTATCCTACAGCTTGTGAAGGGAAAGCAACCGAAGGACTTATGCTTTTCATTCTGGACAATAACATAAGCCGGTCTGAAAGATTGCAGTAAGGAAAGGCTTAGCACTTTTATTCAATTATTCGGTTTACACATGGATAAATTGTAAATTTGTGGATTGGACTCACAGTCACTTTCAATTAATTACCAGAAAGCGTGTTCAAGTCCCTTACCTATAAAAAAATGTCAAATGAAACTCAGTTTTTTCGGTGCCGTTAAGGAAGTTACAGGCAGTGCTCACCTTGTGGAATTAGAGAGCGGATTCAAGATACTCCTGGACTGTGGGATGTTTCAGGGAGAAGATGAAATGGCCGACCGGAAGAACAGAGAGTGGGGATTTGATCCTGCAGAAATCGACTGTGTGATCATGTCACATGCCCATATTGACCATATAGGTCGTTTGCCCATGCTGGTCAAGGACGGTTTCAGCGGAAACATATACAGTACGCCCGCCACGCGCAGCCTGGCCCTCATTATGCTATTAGACAGTGCGAAGATTCAGGAATACGATGCCCGCTACGAGAATAAAAAAGCGAAAAAGAGAGGGGTGAAAAAGCCGGACATAAAGCCCCTCTACTCCAATGAGCATGTCTATACCGCGCTTTCACAGTTTGTAACCATCAACTACGAGCGATGGCATCAAGTGAGCGATGAATGGTCGTTTATGCTCAGGGATGCCGGACATATTCTGGGCAGTGCCTCTGTTGTCATAAAAGCCAAAGAGAAAGGTGGCGAAAAAACACTGGCGTTTACGGGCGATATTGGTCGCCCCAACCGACCCATACTCAAAAACCCCGTGCCATTGCCCCCGGTTGATTACCTAATTTCTGAATCTACTTATGGCAATCGGCTGCACGAATCCCCCCCCAATGAATTCAAGCACCTGCTGAAAATCATACAGGAAACTTGCCATGAGAAAAAGGGAAAGTTGATCATTCCGGCTTTCAGCCTGGGCCGCACTCAAGAAATTGTGTACATGATGGATAAAATGTCCAATGAAAACAAACTCCCCCAGGTGCCGGTCTATGTTGACAGCCCACTAAGTGTCAATGCGACAAGAATCTACCGTCTCCACCCCGAGTGCTACGACAGTGACCTGCAAGACTATATCGAATTCGATCCGGATCCCTTCGGCTTCAATGGGCTTCGGTACGTCACAGAGCCTGAAGAATCAAAAAAAATCAATCACCTGCCCGATCCCTGTATCATTATTTCCGCATCCGGGATGGCCACAGCCGGAAGAATACGACACCACCTGTACAATCACATTGAAAGTCCGAAAAACACGGTACTGATTGTGGGTTACTGCGCAAAGGGAACTACCGGAGCCCACCTGCGTTCAGGAGCGAAAACCATTACATTATTTGGCGAAGAAAAACGCGTCCGGGCCAAAATAGAAATAATGGATTCCTTTTCAGCTCACGCTGATCAAAATGAGTTGATTTTCTTCCTATCCAATCTGAAAAAAGACCTCAGAAAAATGTTCCTGGTACACGGGGAGGAGGAGGCCACCAAAGAGTTCTTCAGGATTTTGATCAAAGAGGGATTCCAAAATGTAATTCTGCCGGACAAGGGCGTGGTTTACGAATTGTGAGCTGCGAATGGCAGCTCTCGATAAACGTCCCAGTGCCTTCCATTGTGCTTTAAAATAGCAATGGCGCTCACCTCAAATTCCGCAGAGTAAGAACGGCCTGAGTAATCTTCCCAGGCCTTCTGGAAAACCTCCGGGCTTAAATCCCGCGTCGCAATGGTGAGATGAGGGTGGAAGTTGTGATCCAAATTAGTTCCCTTCAGTCCGACTTCATCCCGGAGAATGGATTGCAGTCGATTGCGCAACCGGACTATGGGCGCATGATCCGTAATATTTACAAAAATCACCCTGGGGGAAAAACAGTCAAAATCTTTCAGCTGAACTATAAATCCCGCCTCCCTATCAGCGAGCGTTTGTAAAGCCACTACCAGCTCAGATTCATTTTCAGCCGCATACCTAAAGGGCATTTGCAGGGTGATGTGAGCAGGAGATTTCAAAGCATGCCCGGCGCCATAAAGGGCTTGCATTTCGAATTTCATTCTCTCGATCTCTTCCCTTATTTCCAGGGGAGGAAGTACAGCAATGAAGTAGAGGTTCATGATAAGTAAATAATAGAAAGGGGGTAAAAGTTCTGTTTCTTATCAACCAGGCCCAATTTGAGAATTGGTTGTTGGGTAGATACGAGTCGAATGCGTACCATGGTCCGGGGGGTTGATAGAGAAGGGGTTGGCTCAGGGTGAGTAAATCGGAAAGAAAATCTTATCAAACCCCCATTTCTATGACAATCTGGCCTCTCATGACAAAACGCTCATGAATACTCCGGGCAAACAATAGTATCCCATTTCTCTTAACGCCAAATCCTTGAAGGTCGGGTAAAAATAGCTAAAAGGGTCGCGAACCGCTACGCTGATTGAATACACTCTGTTTCAGGAAAATTTATGGGGAAAATATCCTTAGAGGTACTTGAAGGAATTGAAGAACTGTCTCCGAAGGCAGACTATAACTCATTCATGAAGTAATGCGAAACTTGAAGCAAAAACAAAAATCTATCCTACAGTTTTAGCAAATTCATAGCCTGCCATTTGCTTGGGATTAACTATCCCATTTTCATTCAACACATAATTTATTGATTGTAAATATTTTTTATATAAAAAAAATAAATTTTTAAATTTTTAAATTAAAATATTTGGTTTTCTTTAACTGCGTTCTTTATATTTGCAGTATCCATTTAATTTTAAACCATGAAAGCCCTATTGCCAATAGCCAACTTTTCTAAAGGATTAACCTCAGGTGTTGTCCTCTTTTATCCCGTTTTTTTTGTTTTTTGGCTATGGGGCTTCTTATGAGAGTTGACGAGGTAAATCCAACAGATTTCCTCTATGTTTTTCATGTCATATAGCGTCTAATTGTTGATTTCAAGCCTAATTTGTTTGTCCTGATGAGCCTAAGTTTGATATTGGGCATAAGCTTTAAATGGGTGGACAAAATTAAGATTGACATTCATAGCTATAAATATCAAGTAAGGAATAGGACGTCAGATAAGGTTAGAAATAATATTATTCAATCTTATAACCTCTAAAATACCATTTGTTATGAAATTTAATAATTCGATCTATTTTACTTTAATCCTATTGCTATTAGCATTCACTTCATGCATCAAAGATGATTCATTCGTTATCGAGGATGATAACAATAAAGTTCTGACTGAGAAAAACTTTGAGTTCTTTCTCACTGAGGTTCAGGCAGAATTTTATAATAACTCCGAGTTTATTGATGAATTTATCCTGAACTATAAAATGGGATCTTTGAATAAAGGGCATTACGAGCGCTTACTTTCCATTCTAAATATATCCCAGGATATGGATTTATCGCGGCTTCACTATTTAAATAAGAAAAATAGAGTGTATGAAGCCATGGATCGGCGATCCCTCCAGTACTTTAATAATTTTCCGGAGACTGAATATCGCGCAGAGGATCCCTGTGATAGGCTAGTGATGATTCGCGATGCCATGCTCGAGGAATGCGACAAATATATTTTAGGTATTGATGTGGCATGTAAGGGTGCAGTCATGATAGCATTCTGGTACCATTGGAATGATAAAGATTGCGGAGATTAATTCAATTCATTTTTTATGAAAGAAGTTTTAAGAGTCGTACTTTTTCTCCTTATTATTGGTGTGTATTTGTCCTCCCTAACCGGAGCTTTAATTGGGTTGATCCATCTTATATTAATGATTTACAATCCCAGGCGGTTTGGCATCAGCCGAATACTGAACCACCTTTTAAGCGAACCGGATAAAAGAGATGCCACAAAGGGGCGTACTGTTGAATCAAGATGGCTTTAAGCTGCTGGAGGTCAATGTAATATACGCTACCAGGATAAAGAGCGAAAACCTCAATTTAACCGGGATGAGTGGATGTTGATCAACATCCACTCTTTCCATTTGATTTTTTTTCTATGCAATTATGATGAAATAGGGCTTTTCGATTTGGAAGATCATTAAGTTGCATCCCAATAGGTCGTATTGAAAAAGCGGCATTTTTTATTGCAGATTAGAACTTAACAAATTCAACTCTTCGATTTTGGGCTTTACCCTCTGGTGTATCATTGTCCGCGACGGGGGTGGACTGCCCGTGACCCACAAATTTGAGCCGGGAAGAAGGTATACCCATTTTTATCAATTCGTCCATCACCTCTTTGGCCCTGGCTTCTGAAAGCGACTGGTTGTGGCTCTCACTTCCATCGCTGTCGGTATGGCCCTCTACGCTGAAGTTGAGGTCTGGTTTTTCATTCATCAATTTCACAATTTCATTGATAATTCCAAAACTCTCGGGCCTTAGGGTAGATTTATTTACATCAAATCGAATCCCTGTAGTTACAATTTTTCCCTCGGAGAGCATCTTCTCATAAAGTGGGACGGACCCTTTGGCAACCCTAATGTTTTTCATATACCCTAAATGACCTCCTGTAGGATTGTGATATGCGAAGGTAAGTCCTAGGGGGTTATAACTCATATTCGGAATGTTCAATACCCTTGCATCGTCGAGATACACCTTAAGGGCCCTTTTATTAAAAGAAATGGAAACTCGCCTCCATCCCGGTTCAGATCGGGCAGCATCATCACTGGAACTTTTACCAAATCCCGGATAATGGCCGGTTGTGGATTCATACAAAGCGGAATTTTGACTGATCCTAAGTCTGTCAACTCTTTGATTGCTGCCGGGGTTGATGCTTCTATTAAGATTGGTTTGATTTTTCCCATCGAAAAACAACAACCGGTAGGTCCGGTTGGGATGGTCGAAATAGGCATCAAATTCCACTGTAAATTCATCGGGCAGATAATCTTCGGAAGCATTGGTGATTAGCGGTACGATGCCACCGGTACTGTTGCTATTGGTGTTAATAAACACAATCACATTGTCACCATTAAATACGGCATTCTCAACCGTTCCCCTGACCAGGTCCCACTTAGAGGGAAATTCGCCATTGCGTTCACCTTCCAAATTGTCTTCAAAGATAATTTCATCTCCGGAGACAAAATCAAAACCTGACCAATCCAAACCTGGTTGTTGGGCGGACAATCCACCTAAAAAAGCGGATGTAAAAACCCACATCACCATGAACTTAAATTTTTCCATAATTCATTTTTTACCGACAAAAGATTGCTGTCTTTCCACCCTACTCGTTTCGCTATATGCGCGGATTTTCAGGATCATTCCGCCAACTATTACTCTATTAATATTAACCACCATTACAGCTAAAAAGTTAGTCAATTGAAAGTATTCTGCGCATCAATCCCACTCCTTGAGAAATAGTGATCCAACGGAGAGCTCACTTGTGATAATGAGTGAATTGGGGGGTATCTGCCAGGATGGAAGGGCTATGCTGATAGCATTGGTTTTACTCCTTTCTTAGGTTAAGAAATGGAGCCTGGAGCAACTATAATAATCAATTGGGCAGATGAATTAAAAGATAATAAAATGCATTACCTTGAACATATCAGGTAGAGGTGTTAAAGAGAAGGGGATATCGTTAATACGTCAGGGAAAGGTGGTAAGGAAACTATTCAATGCTTAGACTTTGAACGGTGATCCGCGAAAAATAAAATTCCAGGGGTTTAGGTAGGCATTATTTTTAATGGAGATTTGAGTGTCCCGCCGCAAGCTTTTTCTTCCTAAGGACATATAAAAAATAAACGAATCTCCTATCCTCAAATTTATGAAATGTTTTGGAACCCACGGCACCTGCAAAATTTCTGGCCAAAGTCCGAAGAAAAGAGGGAACCAGTCTTTTTACTAAATCCTTTCTACGAGCATCATCTTCCTTTAGGGCATTTATCACCTGGTTATTTATTTCTTCTCTATGTACGACCTCAAATTCAGAGGCCTCAATGTCGCTTTCTAGTGCTTCCATGTTATAGTCGTAGCGAAAATCTGTCAACAGCAAATACCCCCCTCCTTTCAGTACGCGCTTAGTCTCGTCCAGAAAAATGCTGAATTGATTATACCTGTGAGAAGACTCCACATTTAAAACAACATCCATGGTCTCACTCTTCAAAGGAATTTTCTGTGCATCGCCCTGAAGGAATGAAATTCCCGGAGAGGAATAAAATTTATTGCAAAAATTTACAGCCTTTTGGTTCAATTCCACACCCACCGAACTGGCAGGTTTGAATCTTTGGTGAATATAGGAAAGACCTCCTCCTCTTCCGGACCCTATTTCGCAAATATTTTTATTCGATACAGCTACCCGAGATATTAAAATATGATACAGCTGCACAGAAAATCGGTGCTTCTCATATCGGTCAGCCAACTCAATTGGATTCTCGGGATCGTGGTATCCATAGTTCATCAGCAGGATTTCAGATTTGCGGTCCACCTTACTAATATACCAATACCATTTTCGGAAGAACCACTCTCTAAAATACTCTCTCATCAACTGCTGTTTATTAATCGTAATATTTCAAACTCCTCATCATCCGTTACTTTCGACACAAGCTATTTTAGATTGCTTTTGCTGGGATACAGAGCAGGGGAATGCCGATATGCACTTTACTTTTTCAAAAAATTCAGTTGTTTCCCTGATTACTTCCTGTAAAGCTGAATCAAATAGTTTGCTCCGTCTGATGCATTTAAAGCAACTCCTCGCCTATTTCTAAAAGGTTCCATTCATTCCGATTAAAGTAAGCTTCTTAAACGATATAATACTCGCAGGATTATTCAAAAGATCTAAAAATCCAAAGCCCTGATACTTTAACTTCTCACAACCTGGACAGTTGGGACAATGACTGCTTTTGTAAAAAAGTGATTACATCGAGTTTTCTTCCCGTTTCTCTCAAATAAGATTTAAGCCAAATAAGCAGCGACCCATAGACCGCAAAGGTCAATGGATTCGAGACATCCTCAAGTTTCTTTTCATTCGTTGAGGAATTGAGCCATTCGGAGATCTGCTGCCCCTGAATTGCATTGCACTCAAGACCAATAGAATTGAAACTGTGCACTTCCACAAAATAGTGAATTAAACTG
The DNA here is from genome assembly GCA_007695145.1 of Saprospirales bacterium. GTDB lineage: Bacteria > Bacteroidota > Bacteroidia > Chitinophagales > Saprospiraceae > PWJY01. The sequence continues at coordinate 11,507 of REEI01000137.1, forward strand.
GCCCTGGCCAAAGAAAATTCCAATACAAAATGGGCTCCCTCACCAATTCCAATGGCCCGGGCGTTTTGCCCAATGGAGTTTAGACACTCAAACTCACCTAAGTAAAGTTCTTCCGGAGTTATGAGTGTTTTGGTAGGAGTATAGCTACTTGACGATTTTCCAACGAAGAAAAAGTAGGAATTACCAGTACTTAGGCTACCTAAAGTACACTTAACTTGGTACTAGAACACAATAGCAACAACAGTTGTAGGGCCTTATTCAAATTGTCTGCGTTCTTTTATGGACATTAATTAGGTGAAATCCTTTAAATCAAGAGCAGGAATTTGAAAGACACAATTTAGTTTCTAATCCAGGTTTCAACAATTTGAGCGGTAAATCCAAAAATAGTTTCTTCCTGAGACAATACAAGTCTTGAAGAAGTAAACTGGTCAACATTGTACTGATTGCTTTCACCAGATTGGGTTAAGATTAACATTTTTCCATCAGCTGAAAACTCATATGTAAATTCGTAGCTTTCAACTACTTCTCCCTGACATTTATTTTCACCCAAACCAGTACCATCTTCATTGAAGCTGGAAGTTGCTTCAGCTCTTACTGGACAATTCATTAGGAGTTCATCTAAAAAATCAAAAGTTTCCTCGTCAATAGTAATTTTAATAGATTCAGCTGTCCATGTACCTATAATAGTTACAGAATTACCTCCGTTGTCATCGTCTTTACTACATGCAGTCAGAAGGCTTATACAAAGGACAAAAAAAATTAAATTTCTAAATTTGAACATGATTATAAAATTTGATGAAATAAATTTGACACAAAGCT
>REEI01000053.1 GCA_007695145.1 Saprospirales bacterium
ATTTGCAGCCGGGGCAGTATGTGGTGAGGATACGAGCAGGGAGAGAGGTGTTTAGCCAGGGGGTGGTGGTGTTTTGAAGATTTTTGAGGGAGTGCTTTATTTTTAGCAGTAGAATCATTTCTGGTGGTTCAACATCCTTCTCAGCCGATCTTCAATTTTTTCTGAAGAGAGGCGCTCTCTCAGTCTGTCGGCTATGATGGGAAGGGCGAGAGGGGTGAATTTCCCGGGTCTTTTAAGTATCCAGTGCTGGTTTTGGATGCGCTGAAGAGCCTGTCGCAATCTCGCTTCTTCCAATTGAAAGGTATTGACCTCTTCATGAGCCTGTCGGAATAGGAGATGATCCGGATCGTAGTCGTAAAACACATCGTATAGCAGGCTTGCTGAAGATTGGAGGTGGCGCTCTTTTTTTTCGCGACCAGGAAAGCCCCTGAAAAGCAGGCCGGAAATCATGGCAATATCTCTGAATTTGCGCTTGGCCAGACTGGTTTTGTCCAAAGTTGCTTGAATATCATTCTCCAGCCCTGAGCTCGAAAATATTTCCTGAACAAAGTTTTTTTCAGGTTCCCAGTCACGGTCGCTCAGTAGCTCAAATCCATAGTCATTCATCGCGATGGAGAAAGTTACTGCAATTTTTGAGGCAATTCGTGAGGCCAAAAGGGCTGCAAGACCCTCGTGTACCAATCGACCTTCAAAGGGGTAAGCCAACAGATGGAAGCCCTCTCTGCTCTCATAGTATTCTATCAGGAACTCATCCAGGGCGGGTATTGCGCTTCGCTCTGATTGGATTTTTAGTAAGGGCATCAGTGCTCTGCTTTCGGCATCAGAGTGGTCGCCTTCTCTCATTTGTTGCAACTTATTTCGAATGCCCTTACTCATCATAGATGAAAGGGGCATTCTTCCTCCCATCCAGGCTGGCACTTTCGCCTGCTTTGCATTACTTTTGGTCACCAGCACCTTGTTGCCACTGACACTTCCCAGTTCGAGTGCTCTTCCAGCAAACCAAAAAACATCTCCTGGTTTCAGGTGAGTGATAAACCACTCTTCTACCGTGCCTATTTTCTTCCCATTGCGGTACTTTATTACAAAGGACTGATCGCCGGTTATGGTTCCTATGGCCATCAAATGCCGCCGGGCAATCCACTTGTTGAGTACTCTTATTTTTCCCTCCTTGTCTTTGGAAGCCCGGTGATATTCTTCATAGGATTCCAGTGCATTTCCACCCTGAATCAAAATATTGACCAATTGTTTCCATTCCTCAGGTGTTACCGATCGGTAAGAATGGGTGGATCTGACGATTTGGAATAGCTTATCTGGAAAAAAACCACCTCCTACCGCCAGCGTCATCATGAATTGAACGAGAACATCAAAACTTCTGATATGGGGCAGGTGATTTTCCTGCAAGCCGGTATTGACAGCCTGACGGAGAGCAGCCGCTTCCACCAGTTCTATTGCATGGGTTGGAACAAAACAAATTCTAGAGGGCATTCCAGGTCGGTGGCCACTCCTTCCTGCCCGCTGCATAAATCGCCCTACTCCTTTTGCTCCTCCAATTTGAATAATGAGATCAACCGGCCTGAAGTCCACACCCAAATCTAAACTGGATGTACAAACCACCACCCTCAGAGTGCCATTGTGGAGGGCCTCTTCTACCCAATGTCTGATGTGTTCATCTATGGACGAATGATGCATGGCCATATTTCCGGCCAGTCCGGGCATGAACTCCAAAAGCCTTTGATACCAAATTTCACACTGTGCGCGGGTATTGGTAAAAACCAGGGTGCTCCTGGATGACAGTATTTTTTCAGCTACCTTTTGGAGCATTTTCAAACCGATATGTCCAGCCCAGGGGAGCTCAAAGATATCCTCCGGCAAAAGGGTTTCAATCAGTATTTCTTTGGTCAGGGTTGACTTGATAACAATTGCTTTTGAGGCTTTTTGAGAGGAGCCCAAAAGTATTTCTAAAGATTGATCTACCCTTCCGATGGTGGCCGAGATAGCCCATATTTTCAGTTGGGGATTGAGGTCACTAAGCCAGGAGATTGCGAGTTCGGTTTGCACTCCCCGCTTGCTGGAAGCAAGTTCATGCCATTCATCGACGATTATGGTCCGTAGACTGAGCAAGTATAAATTTGTTTTGGGGTTGGCCATCCACTGGTGTAGGCTTTCCGGTGTGGTAATCAAAAGGTCAGGAGGGGATTGCATCTGTATTTTGCGGTCTTTAGCAGGGGTATCTCCGGTTCTGAGGGCAGCTTTAAGAGGAAGTTCAAAATCCTCAATCAAACCTTCCGCTACCTGAAGAATTTGTCGCGCCAATGCCCTTACAGGACTGAGCCAGATGATCGATACTGCGGTTTTACTTTTCCCTGCTGCTGTTTCTAACAGGGCGGGTATAAGCAGGGAATAGGTCTTGCCACTACCTGTTGGAGCATTGACAAGACCGTTTTTTCCGTTTAGGAAGCTTTTCCAGACCTCCTGCTGGTAGGGAAATGGCTTCCAGCCTCGCATTTTAAACCATTTCTCCGCCAAATCCTCAGGATGAACTACTGCTTTTTTCACAATCAATGAATACTGTGAACCAAATATTTGTTCAGTTATTTTTACTACAGTCCATAAATACAATCCTCTCATTCAAATGGAGAGACTAAATCCTGGTTTATCTGGGACTCAAAAGATTTCTATAAAGGGTGAAGTTTTGATACTGCTTCCCGGCAAGGCCATTTTTATTCCTCGTTCCAGGATATTGGTGGTTGCAGATCTCCATTTGGGAAAAAGTCGACACTTCAGGAAGTATGGTCTGGCGGTCCCAACGGGTTCAGCGGAGGCGACTCTGGAAGCTTTAAGGAAGCTGATCCTTCAATTTCAACCCCATTTTGTAGTCTTTTTGGGTGATCTTTTTCACAGTGCGATCAATGAAGAGTGGCAGCAGTTGCAAGATTTAATTTTTGAGAGAAGATTTACTGAATTTATACTCATCCGGGGCAATCACGATCTTTTCCCTGATTCCTTTTACCTGGGCTCAGGGATGGGTGTAGTGGAAAACCTGGAGGTGCAAAATTTTATTTTGACGCATGAACCAATGAATGAACCAGATGGGTTGAAGTATAATTTGTGTGGCCATTTGCACCCGGGATTTGTCGTAAAAGGAAAGGGTAGACAGTTTTTGCGCTTGCCCTGCTTTTCCTTTGATGAAAAAACCGGCCTGCTTCCTGCCTTTGGGAAGTTTACCGGATTGTCAGTGATAGAGAAGAGCAGGGGACGGCGTATTTTTGTCACTACCGGAACCGAGGTAATAGAGGTGAAGAAGTCGTGATTGGTGATAATTTTTAGGAAATTCCGTCCAATATTAAAGCCAACTTCATCAAAATTCCTAATTTCGCCGCTTAAACCTGATCATTTGGACCAGAAAGAAAAGCACGAAATCTTTGAAAAGGAGTTGTTTCCTCATCTGGATGCACTCAATACTTTTGCCTATCACCTGACATATGACGAAGACTATGCCAAGGATCTCGTTCAGGAGACCTACATGAAGGCCTATCGTTTTATGGATAAGTATCAGAAGGGAACTAATGCAAAAGCGTGGTTGTTCAAGATTTTGAAAAACGCGTACATCAATCACTATCGAAGAGACAGCCGAAGGCCCACAAAGGTGGACTTCGAGGATGTGGTCAATTATCAGGATAGTGATGACGATAGGGGCTCCAGTTATTTTGACTTAAGGGAGGAAATTTTTGAAAATATGATGGGTGATGAAGTAACTACAGCCATCAACTCCCTGCCAGTTGATTTCAGAACGGTAATACTGCTCTGTGACATCGAGGGATTTACCTACGACGAAATATCGAAAATAGTGGATATCCCAACCGGTACAGTGAGGTCCAGGCTTTTCAGAGCGAGAAATATGCTCAAGGAAAAACTCAAGGAATACGCGGAGTCTCTGGGATTTGAAGACAAAAGGGGAAATAAAGGGAATGAAAAAAGTGACGAATAATTTTGTGGATACGTTCAACTAGATTACCTTTGCACATGCGTTGCCTTGCTAAGTGACGTCCCATGAACATATCCGCCATTATTCTAACATTTGTTAAACTAAATGAATAATTATGGACGGTCAATCAGATTACGGTAACTTTCATCAGAAAGTAAACATGTATCTCGACAATGAGATGTCTACAGAAGCTGCTAATAGCTTTTTGAGAGAAGCTTCTAAAGACCCTGGTTACCACAGGGTACTGCAAAAGGAGAAAAGTTTCAGGAATTTTATCAAAAATAACGTTCACAGACCCAATGTGACTCCTGATTTTATCCAATCCATTAAAGACAAGATTAGAGTAGTCTAGTTTCTCAGGCTACTTTATTTAGGTTATACCATACAGAAATAGGCCTCCCCGGGTTTCTTCTGTTTTAGAAACCTGTCTTATCCTTATTAATGTGAAATGCACTTATTCGGGATTTGCTCTTGAGGTCGGATGCGATGAAGCTGGCAGAGGTTGTTTAGCAGGCCCTGTCGTTGCAGCAGCGGTGTCTCTCAGTGGAGAAAAAACCCCAAAATTTATCAGAGATTCGAAAAAGCTTGATGAAAAAAGCCGAACTCTCGCGGCAGAATGGGTCAAAGCAAATGCGATAAGTTGGGCCGTGGCTGAAGCAAGTCCATCTGAAATTGACCAATTGAATATTTTACAGGCTTCCTTACTCGCCATGAACCGGGCGGTAGAGTCTTTGCAAATCCAACCGGATTACCTCCTGATTGATGGCAATAAATTTTATTCCCGAAAAAATATTCCATTCAGTTGTATTGTAAAAGGGGATGACCTAATTGCTTGTATTTCTGCAGCCTCCATTTTGGCCAAAACAGAAAGGGATCGAATCATGATGGAATTGCATCTCGAATTCCCATGTTACGGCTGGATGAGCAACAAAGGGTACCCCACTCCTGAACACCGTCTCAGTGTTTTGAAACATGGAAAGTCCCCATATCACCGAAAATCCTTCACTGTGAATCCTCCGACTATAGGTCCACTTTTTTCCTAGATAAAATTGTCTGATCCATTCAATTCGATCAGTATGACAATATCTGGTTTGAAGATGTTTTTTCGGCTAAGACAAAAAAAGTCGATGTTGTAGTATTACCGGGGCATTTTTTTAATCCCATTGGGCGTCACCACTATCCCTTTCTCAGCTACTTCATCCCGTATTTTTCGGTTTTTGGAAAGAGTTTCACCTGTGCGATAGGGGCGGGGATGGTTCAGATGAACACATATTGCTTTATATCTTATCTGCTTTCCTTTAATTCCCGCATTTTCAAGTCTTTCTCCGAGCTCTCTGTCCAGACCGCCATATTGCATGTCTTCATTATATCCATTTACTTTCAGTAGGTCGGATTTCCATCCGCTGGAGTTGTGTCCATTCCAACTGGCGCGTGTGGGTGTAAGCTTGTTCATCAGGTATGAGATGCATTTATTTTCTGCCAACTTGATCAGCCCGAATTGTTTCCTTTGTCCCGCATTTACCAACCATTTTATCTGAAAAGGTTTTTGGGCGAGGATACGCTCTTTATTTATAGCATTGGACGGTTGTTGAGACATTTTAAAATAACCCCCACTGAGAAATCTTTTCGGTTCGGCCTCTGCTCGATGGACAGCTACAAAGTCGTTTCTTGGTATGCAGTCACCGTCGGAAAAGATGAGGTAGTCCGATTTGCTTTGCACTATTGCTTTATTGAGAATGGTGCATTTGCGAAATCCCTTGTCTTCGTGAAAAATATGCCTGACTGGAAAGGGAGCATTTTTTCTAAAATCGTCGATGATTTTCCGGGTATCTGCACTTGAACCATCATCAGCAATGAGCAATTCAAAGTTGTTATCTGTTTGAACTTCATATCCCCACAATACTTTTTGCAACCATTTTGGCTGATTGTAGGTGGTTATGATCACTCCTATATCCATTTTGTTGTCATTCTTTTTGATCAGAAATTCGTCCCTCCTTATCGGGTTTCCGATGCTTGTCCGACCTAAACCTCAAGTAGTGGAAGCCTAATTTGATTGTGATTGTTGGTGCAAAGATATAACTTTGCAGTGGAGAAGAAACTTACTGTCTAAATGAAACGCTTATGAAAAAGTCTATTATAGTTACTTTAACCCTGGTTTTCACCTTGCTAATTAGCGCTTGTAGTTCGGGAGACGTTCGTAGAATACTGGAAGGAGTGGCAGAACAACCATTGACCACTCAAGAAGTCGCGCTGGGACTAAAAGAGGCCCTTAATAATGGGGTGGAGAGTGGGGTGAACTTTTTGAGTGTAAGGGATGGATTTTTAAAGACCGACTACAAAATATTTCTTCCTTCTGAGGCGAGAGTAGTTACTGATCGACTGCAAATTATACCCGGTTTTTCCAATGTGGAGGAAATTGTAATTGAACGCATCAACAGAGCTGCTGAGGATGCTGTAGGCAGAGCAGCACCCATTTTTAAAGATGCAATTTTATCCATGAGTATACAGGATGCCTGGGGAATTCTTCAAGGTGAGGATGATGCCGCCACTCAGTACCTGATAACCAGGACCAGAAATTCTCTGTATTTCGAATTTCAGCCGGTGATTTTGGATGCTCTCAATAAGTTTGACGCTCTTGATTATTGGGAGTCGGCGGTCAATCGCTACAACAGTATTCCCTTTGTCGATAGTGTCAATCCACGATTGGATGATTATGTAACCAACCGTGCAATGGATGCACTTTTTGGCCGAATTGCCATTGAAGAACTTGCCATTAGAGAGGATGTTTCAAGGCGTACTTCAGATCTCCTGAAGAGGGTTTTTGCACGACAGGACAAGGATTCTTGAAAGCCATATGGCAGTTTTTCTTTCAAATTGCGGCCATGGATTAATTCCCTTTCCTTTTGTACATTTGCCTGTATCTGAAAATCTTTACAGGCTCAAGAATGAAAAATTGAATGAATGGACAGTGAAAATTATCTGTTAAAGGGACAGCGGAAACGCATGGTGGAGGACCTGCGAGAAAAGGGAATAAAGGACGAGGCAATTCTAAGAGCTTTTTCTTTAGTCCCCCGCCATAAATTTATGTTGAAGGGCTTCGAACAGTGGGCATACAGAGACCAGGCTTTTCAGATTGATTGCAATCAGACCATTTCTCAACCCTATACAGTGGCTTTTCAGACAGAGTTATTGGAATTGAAGCCAGGTGATAAGGTGCTGGAAATAGGTACAGGTAGTGGCTATCAAGCCGCTATTCTGGCCGAACTTGGAGCAGAAGTTTACACCATAGAGCGTTTTAAGCAGCTTATGGATACTGCCGCTGCGAATCTTTCGGAGAACGGATACGATTCAGTAAAACTATTTTATGGGGATGGATGGAAAGGATTGCCCAAACATGCCCCCTTTGATAAAATTTTGGTGACTGCCAGTCCAGGTGAGATTCCGGAGGAGTTGTTGTTACAACTGAAGAGAGGCGGCATTGCGGTCATCCCTGTCGGTGGACCCGATAAGGCTCAAAAGATGTTTAAGTTTAAGAGGAATCAAGATGGTACTTTCTCAAGGTCTTCTCACGGACTGTTCCGCTTCGTGCCCATGCTAAAGGGAAAAACCTGATTATAAGCGGATTGGAGATAGTGCCTGCAGTCCGCACCTCTCCGATATACTCCGCAATTGATATACACTGGACTGCCTCACTTTGAAACTCTTCATAGGGGGAACTTTCAGATTCTTTCTTTCTTTCGCTGAATAATTGCTTCGATAACTTTCAAGGTTGGAGAAGTACCTCCATTTTAATGGTCGGGTTGGTCTGCCAATATTTTTTTGCAACTTTTAAACCTCAGCAACAGTTCCAGGATTAATTGATTGACATTCACTGCTTTTAAAAAGACCATTCAGAGTTTCTGAATACTCCCTCTCGTTGAGTGATTGCAGACGGTGCGATTTGGCCTTAATTTGAAGCGAGATAGAGGTTTTCAATGCGTCGCATAGGGCCCGGGCAAACCGATTGATGACAAGTCATACAAGATTGCACTAATACGCTGTACTGTCTGGCAAGGTCTTTGGTATTTGCATTTTGAAAGGCATTGTAGGCCGCGATAAAGGATTTGCCGAATGCTTTGTAGTGTTCAGTAGAAACTTGCGCAGAATCGGTAGGTTCAGCAGTAAACATCTCTTCGGGATCAAATTCGATGGATGCCTTTCCCCCATTTTCAATTTCCTTTTTTACTCTTTCCATGTCGTCATACATAAACCGCATCAGCAGTGCCAATTCACTGTCGTCATTGGGAAACATGGTCCCGGTATTTACAGTTTCTTTGGCTTTCGGCTCTTCAGTCGAACAAGCAAATACAAAGAAGAGGATTAAGAGAACCCCAATAACCAATAGCTGTTTACCCATTTTTAACCTAATTTTTGCTGCCAGGCTGCAGCAGTTTGGATATACAAAGTTAACAATATTGTGGGTAACTTTAGTTTATCCGGAACGAAATTGTAGCCCTATTAGACGCCTTGAGATCAAAGCTAAGACAGCCCAAGGTCTATAGGTTTGTTGCGTGACTTTCCACCTGCTGCCATATGGAATTCTTTAACAGCAGCTTATTTCACCCCATTGAACGCTGCATCTTCCCCTCTGCTAAATTAGCTACGATTAATGTTGAATGTTTTTTTTGGAACTTTTCGGCAGCGAGTGAAATCAGAATTTACAGAGGAACTTAATGATCCAAAGCGATAGTCGTTCTATTCTGAATGACAGAACCATTGCTATTACCCTCTATTAGACCAAAAATATTCACAAGCTATCTGAATTATTTATGGTTTTTTGCGTTATTTTCATGTGCTTCTCTTAGAAATTTGAATCGAAGTATTATTTTTAACCTTCCGTTAGTCGGTTCATTTTGCCAATAAACGAATATAGTCAATGAAATCAAATATCTACAGTACTGTTATTGGTACAGGATCCTTTATTCCATCGAGAAAGGTTCCCAACGATAGTTTTTTAAAAAGTCAGTTTTACGATGAAAGTGGTAATTCGCTCGAAAAGGACAATCGCTACATAGTAGACAAGTTTAAGGAAATCACCACCATAGAGGAGAGGAGGTATGCAGAGGACGAAATGGTAACCTCAGACCTGGGATATTATGCTGCCAAAAAGGCATTGGAGAATTCCGGAATTGATCCGGAGGAATTGGACTACGTTATAGTTGCCCACAATTTTGGTGATGTAAAAAAGGGCAGCAATCGCTCAGATTTTGTGCCGAGTCTTGCAGCCAGAATTAAAGCCCGACTAAAGATCAGCAATCCTTCAGCGGTCTGTTATGATATTGCTTTTGGTTGCCCGGGTTGGATCCAGGCGGTCATTCAGGCTGACTATTACATTAGATCCGGAGATGCGACTACCGCCCTGGTTATTGGAAGTGAAGTTCTGTCCAGGGTCTCAGACCCACATGACAGAGATAGTATGATTTATAGCGATGGAGCAGGAGCTGTAGTACTTCGCGGGGCACCAACCGATGGTGAATCGGGAATTTTAGGCCACTCAAGCCGTTCCGACGCACTTCAGTACTCCCATATGCTCTATATGGGTGGTTCGTACAATATTAATGCCGAGTCCGGTGATGCTATCTTTCTTAAAATGAATGGAAGAAAACTGTACCAGTATGCACTTACTCATGTTCCTCAGGCTATGAAAGATTGTCTGGATAAGTGCAATGTGTCTATTGAACAGGTAAAAAAGGTATTGATTCATCAGGCCAATGGGAAAATGGATGATGCCATCCTCAAAAGATTTTTTGCCCTGTACGGAAAGGACCGCAGCCCTGAACTCATCATGCCCATGACTATTTCCTGGCTGGGCAACTCCTCTGTCGCTACGGTACCCACGCTACTTGATCTTATTGCAAACGACAAAATTGATGATCAGCAGTTGTCAAAAGGAGATATTATACTAATGGCGTCTGTAGGTGCCGGTATGAATATCAATGCTTTGGTTTATAAGTATTGACCTAATTTTTTCGTCAAACTGAACCTAAAAATGTTCACAGTAGGCAACTTTTTTTGTGAATATTGCATATTAAAAAAAAAACGGAGCATGAGAACAAATAATCGTTTAGCTTGCTTTTCTCAGAAATGTGGTCTTAACATCATTTTGATTTTACTTATCTCTCGGGGACTTTTGGCTCAGTTCGATCAATTCAATCCAGACTTGCATCAAGAGGGGGTTTTGACGCTTAAGTTTAAGGATAATCTTCATCTTGAGCTTGAAAATGGTGAGATTTTGCCCGCTTTTCGGTCGGAAGCTGTCATGGGAGTTTTGCAGGAGTTTCCAAATTTGAAATGGTTTAGCCCTTATAATGTGGAGCGAGAAATCTTAATCGAAAAATGGCAACAGAAGCAATCCCTTAGAAGTGATTCAAGGTCTTCGAATATCGCCAACAGGTTTTTGATTCGGCTCGATAGTAGCTACGATGAGAATGAAATATTACAAGCCTTAAGGGAATTAGACGAGCTTGATTATGCTTTTCCAATCCCTAAACCAATCCCCCTTCCTCTAGCACCAGATTTTGAGCCCAATCAGGGTTATATAAATGCCTCTCCAACAGGGATAGATACGAGGTATGCCTGGGAGGTGCAGACGGTGAGAGGAAGAGGCGTTAAGATCGTTGACATAGAGTACAACTTCAATCCCAATCACAAGGATCTTCCCGGGATCACTGTTTTGGGTGGAACGCTATACGATGGTTTTGGAGATAATCACGGAACAGCGGTTTTGGGTCAGTTGGGTGCTCTGGACAATGGGTGGGGAGTTACTGGAATGGCACCCGATGCAGACCTCTATTTCCACTATGCTTTTTCAGACTTTAATATTCTTGATTACGGCAGTGCTGTTGTCAATTCTGCATTGGCAATTAATGAAGGGGATGTTATTTTGATTGAAGCTCAAACAATAGGGCCCAATTACGATCCGGACGAAGGAGGGCAGTTTGGACTCGTGCCGGTGGAGTGGTTTTTGCCCTGGTACGAAGGAATAGTTTTCGCAGTGGAAATGGGTCGGATAGTAGTGGCTGCAGGAGGAAATGGGTCACAGGATTTAGACGACCCCGTCTATGAAGAATGGTCTACCCATGCACCCTTTATGCCTGCGAATAGTTCCGGATCAATCATCGTTGGAGCAGGAGCAGCACCGGTTGAATTTAATGGAACTACCACAGCTAGATCAAGACTTGGCTTTTCCAACTACGGTTCCCGGGTAAACCTCCAGGGCTGGGGCCAGGGGATTTACACCACCGGATATGGTACGGCATTCAATAATGGAGACCCGGACTTGTTATTCACCAGATCCTTTGGTGGAACCTCTGGCGCTTCTCCCATAGTTACCGCAGCCATTGCTCTTGTCCAATCCGCATCCAAGACTTTTTTTGGAGAGGTGATGACTGGAGAGGAAATTCTCATGCTCCTTGACAGTACCGGAATGCCCCAAACCAATGGTCAGTTTCCGAACTCAGAAAATATCGGACCATTTCCAAATTTGGAGGCCGCATTCCAGGCCATGGGATTAACGCCTTGCGAACCTCTTGAGTCCGACCTGGTCATAATTCTTCAACCGACCTGTTTTGATTCCGGGGATGGAATCCTTAGGGTAGATACCTTAATGATCAATATAGATTCATTCACCTTTTTCTGGAATACGGAGGATACTTCTCTGGTATTGGAAAATCTAAATCCGGGACCCTATCGCCTATTTATTGCTGACGACCGCGGTTGCCTTTATCATAAAAAGGTTGAGATGAAAGCTCCGGATTCCCTCTCTGTAGCAGTAGAAGTGGTCAGTGAAAGTTGCCTGGGAGCGGAAAATGGATTTATTAATTTAGCTCCAATGGGTGGAACTGCGCCTTACCGTATTTTTTTGGATAGTTTGCAGGTAGAAATTGGCACTCTGTTTTTGACGTCTGGAACCTATAGTTTACTATTGGAAGACTCTCTTGGGTGCGGCTTTACTAAAGAGGTAATTCTGGAAAAAGGACCGGAAATTGAGATTGAAATTCAAGGGCAGGATTTGGTATTTAAAGACAGCTTTGAAGTGTATGAACTCATAAGCGATTTTGAGTTTGACTCCATTTACTGGCATTTGACAGGCGGGAAAATTAACAGTGGTCAGGGAGAGAATAGAGTAGAGGTCTCATGGCTTGAAGAAGGAGAGCAGATGATAATCCTAAAGGTCGAAAAGGATGAGGTCTGTTTTTTCGAAAAAAGTCTTTTGGTGAAGGTAGAGACCGTATCAAGTACTTCCGAATTTGGCTTTGAAAACACCATTAGCGTTTTCCCTAATCCCTTCGAAGATTTCCTGAAAATATACATTTCAGACTTGGATCTCTTTGAAAACCTGCATTATCGGGTTTTTTACTCGGATGGTCGTTTGATTGAATCAGGAGAATGGACTTCGGGGCAGTTACAGCTCGACGCCTCTAACTGGCCGGCCGGATTGTTGCTATTTCAAATATGGTACAAAGGGCAACCAGTTTTGGAAAAGCGGATGGTTAAGATGTAGGTGCTGTATTTGCTGGTATCCAGGCCTAGAAGCCCAAAAAGTCATCGATTAGTTTGTTGATGGTTGCTTTTACTTCCGGGTCAGTTATTTCGCCCTTATCTACATAGTCGGTCACCCGACTCACGGGTAATTTTGCAGGAAAGAGAATCACTCCGAGGTAACTCAGCACATCCCCTAGATGATCCAGGCCTCTCAGATTTCCCGCTCTTCCGCTAGCGACACCTATCAGGCAGGCTTTTTTGTGAAAAAATGTCTCGCTGTATTTTCTCACAGAGAGTGCATCTATAAAGACCTTCAATACACCTGGAATACTGCCGTTGTATTCAGGTGCAATGAAGATGAATTTGGTCTGATGTTCAAAATGATCATCCTGTATTTTTTTGATGTCTGGGTGTTGTCCCGCTTCGGAATACATTTCATTTGAGAGCATTTGGCCATCGATGTTTTCCAAATCAATGAGATTGGACGCCCTTCCAATAGAGTGAAGGTGTTGATGAATGTGAGAAGCAATAATAGCGGTGTGGCTATTGGGCCTGTTTGTTCCCGATATGATGGTAATTTGTTCTTTCTTGTTCATGTTTTTATTTGATTATTAGTAGCTGCATGGGGTCTCTTGCACAAAAGTGTACTACATGATAAATGTAAATCACGACCCCAAATTGTCAAATGCAAACAGAAAAGTGATCCAATCAGTTTAGTGGAACTGTCCCAATCACTTGAAATCTCGCAAACAATTCTTCTGAATACCAGTTTCTCTCTCTGGTCAATCTCACTACTTCAGCATGTGCGGCATGCTTATAGGCAAAGTAATTCATCTTTTCCAGGTTTTTCCAGATACTGAAGGTGGCCTGTTCCACCAGGGGTAATTCACCTATCCCAATCGAGAATTCAGAACCCGGAAAACCATTGGCGATCTTACTAACTCCTGGGACTTTGCGCCAGAATTCGAACAACTTGCTACTTCTGATCGATGCCCTGGTAATGACGGCCCAGGGAAGATCCGTATTGAGGGCAGCTTGATAGGAAAATGGCAGCTTCCCACCCCAGGTGCCGTGTCCATGCACAGGCCGCATATCGTGTCGCAGTCCCCCGGCGATATTTTTTTGGTAGGACTTGAAAAGTGGATTTGATTCCTCAAAGTTTTTTCGCGAATTTTCTCCCTTCCAAACACAGAGAAGAGCATAGGTCGAAAAGTCAGGAATTATGCTAAATCCATTTCCACCACCGCATCCGAGCAACTTGAAGAAGGTAATACCTTTGTCTTCCACCAGGGGTTTAATGCCGAGTCGCATCTGCTTGAAGGCCCAATATTTGTTCTTGTTGAAGCGGAAGATGTACAGACTGCACCCGGCCCATGAGTTTTTTTTCATAAGTTTTGAGATACAACCTAAGTAACAGTATGTATTGTGGGAAGGTTTTTTGGGGTTTTGGAGTTTTGATTTATTCGGTCCACAGCTCAATGAGGAAAGGCTGGAAAGATGCTTACACTCCTGATGGACACTGCCGTAGTAATTGCGCTCCCGCACCGAGATGATTTGAAGCTGAACCAGAAGTCAGACTTAGAGTAGCAGGTGAAGGGGGCAATGAAATATTTTGGTCGTCAGAAAATTCCTTTGAAAGTTGTTTTCTTCATGATTCCCCCACTCATGATCAATCGATTTTGATATGGCCGGAAAATGGAGTTCTCTCAAAACTTTGAAAAGGGAAAAAGCAACAGACAAAAAGATATCACTTAAAAATTATCTCGGTAGCACCAAAGCCGAATTTGGGGTGGTATTCATTCTTTATCTCTTTGACTACCTCCAGGTTTTTTGCGTAATCATCCACGGCTTTTTTTAGTTTTCCTTTTCCAAGACCATGGACAATAAAAACCCTCTCCACTCCGAGATAGATCGCTTTTTCCAGGTATTCTCTAAGGGCATTTAACTGAAGCATTAGAGCTGCAGTGGGATTGATTTTGGAGGGATCTCCCACCAATTTCTCTATATGAAGGTCCAGGGTTCGATCAAAATTCGCAAATTCTTCGGTATTGTACAACTCTACTTTTCTCAATTGACTTTCAAGCCTTCGGTTCTCCTTTCTCTCAATCGCAAGGGGTTTTTCTCGCTTTTTCAATGCTTTTTGGAAATTTATTGGGTATTTTATGCATTCTGCTTTAATGTGCTCAGAGTAGGATAGTTTTTTTACAAAGTCCGATGCTCGTATTTTTGTCCGTCCTTCTGACTTTCCCTCAAACCCCATTACTGAGTACCTATTAATCTCATAATCGACCGAAGGATAGTCCTCTATGAAATGAACGGGAACCGAGAATAGCAATTTGCACTCTTCCTGACCCAGAAACCATTCTCTTAAGCGATAGTCATTTTCGGTGCCGTTGAGTTGGAAGTTGCAGGCATAGGTGTAGCTGCCCGGGTTGAGCAAAAAAAAGTTCCAGTTGACCTGAGCCTTTTTGTCTTGTCTCTGTATTAGCAGTTCGATCATTTGGAATTTTTTCTACCTTTTACTTATTTCTATTCGTAGAAAACGGATAGTAGCGCATTAAGTTTTGCAAAAAATTTACTGGCAATTACCTTTTGCTTGGCTTTGACCAATAAGTTAAGACCCACATTCCATGCTTATTTGTAAATTTGCCGCTCATTTAGTCAAAATGGTAGGCTTTGCGGTCTTTTGTTAAAAAAAAGGAAGATATATATTATGAGTAAGTCCGGATTTAAGGAGTATAGAAGCTTGGAATTTAGTGAAATTGATGCTCAAATATTGAGGTTCTGGGAGGAAAACGAAATCTTCAAAAAGAGTATTGATCAGCGGAATGAAGACAACTCCTATGTTTTCTTTGAGGGACCTCCCAGTGCCAATGGGCAGCCGGGGATTCACCATGTGATGGCCAGGACGGTAAAGGATCTCTTTTGCAGGTTTCACACAATGAAGGGAAAGAGAGTGGAGCGCAAAGGGGGATGGGATACCCACGGCCTACCAATTGAACTCAGTGTGGAGAAAGAACTCGGAATTACCAAAGAGGACATAGGAAAAAGTATATCCGTAGCTGACTACAATCAGAAGTGCCGGGAAACGGTCATGAGGTACAAGGATCTTTGGGATGACCTGACTCGAAAAATGGGTTACTGGGTGGATCTGGACAATCCTTACATCACCTTCGAAAATGATTACATTGAATCGGTTTGGAACCTTTTGAAAAAACTTTATGACAAGGGATTTCTGTACAAGGGCTTTAGCATTCAGCCTTATTCTCCGGCGGCAGGTACTGGTCTGAGCTCTCATGAACTCAATCAGCCCGGCTGCTATAAAGAGGTCAGCGATGTATCCGCAGTAGCTCAATTTAAAGTGATTCGCGATGATAGGTCTGAGTTTTTATTTGAAAAGGCTGAAGAGGTGCCGGTTTATTTTATCGCCTGGACCACCACTCCGTGGACACTCCCTTCCAATACAGCACTTGCAGCAGGGGCAAAACTGGACTACCTCATGCTTAGAACATTTAATCGTTATACGCATGAACCCATAAATGTTTTATTGGCAAAGGAACTACTCAACAGTTGGTTCAAGCCCGAACAGTTTGAGGCGGAATTGGAGGCTTATGAAAAAGGCGCTAAACTAATTCCTGCAAAGGTGGTGAAAGAGATAAAAGGGTCAGAATTAGAATACATAAGCTACCAGCAATTGTTGCCTTATGCTGAGCCGGAAGGTGGAGATGCCTTTAAGGTACTGCTGGGTGATTTTGTAACCACAGAAGAGGGCACCGGAATAGTGCATATAGCACCCTCCTTTGGAGCCGATGACCGTCAGATTGCTGCCAAATATGGTTTTGGCGCTCTGACCCTGGTTGATAAACAAGGCAGGTTTGATGAAAGAATGGGCGAGTTTGCCGGCCGCTATGTGAAAAACTACAAAGACGATCCGGATTACCACAATGTGGACGTGGATATAGTTATTAAGTTGAAGACAGAAAACAAGTGCTTTGCATCTCAAAAGTACCTTCACAATTATCCTCATTGCTGGAGAACAGATAAACCTATTTTGTATTACCCTCTGGACAGTTGGTTTATTAAAACTACTGCAGCAAAAGAACGAATGGTTGCCCTTAACAACACCATCAACTGGAAACCGGAACACACAGGAACCAAGCGATTTGGCAATTGGCTGGAAAATCTCCAGGATTGGAATCTAAGCCGATCGAGATATTGGGGAATACCACTTCCCATATGGAGGACAGAGGATGGCTCTGAAGAATTGATCATAGGTTCAATTGATCAACTGAGGGAAGAAATCGAAAAGGCAAACGCTGCTCTTGGATTGAATCAAAGGGTTCCTCAAGACCTCCACCGTCCATTTATTGATGATGTAATATTAGTGTCAAAGGAGAATAAGCCATTGGTCAGAGAAACAGACCTCATAGATGTTTGGTTTGACAGTGGAGCAATGCCCTACGCTCAGTGGCACTATCCATTTGAAAATCAGGAGATATTTGAGAAAAATTTCCCTGCTGACTTTATTGCAGAAGGTGTGGATCAGACCCGCGGCTGGTTTTTTACGCTTCATGCCATCGCTGCCATGTGTTTTGATAGCGTCGCCTACAAAAATGTGGTAAGTAATGGGCTGGTACAGGACAAAGACGGAAGGAAAATGTCCAAGCGCCTCGGCAATGCAGTAGAGCCTTTTGAAACCATAGCTAAATATGGCGCTGACCCCACCCGATGGTATATGATCTCCAACTCCCAGCCGTGGGAGAATCTGAGATTTGACCTGTCGGGACTGGAGGAAGTCAGACGAAAATTCTTCGGCACCCTATACAATACCTACTCATTTTTTGCCTTGTACGCCAATGTAGACCAATATGTAGGGAGCGAAAAAGAGGTGCCTTTAGACCAAAGACCGGAATTGGACCGCTGGATACTATCTATGCTTCACTCCCTGGTTCAATCTGTGGAAGCCGATTATGACGCCTACGAGCCGACCCTGGCTTGCAGAAAGATTCAGCAGTTTGTGGATGAGCATTTGAGCAACTGGTACGTGAGGCTCAGTCGCAGAAGATTCTGGAAGGGGGAAATGTCAGCTGATAAATTGTCGGCCTACCAAACCCTTTATGAATGTTTGGTGACCGTAGCTAAATTAATGGCCCCCGTAGCTCCTTTTTACGCTGAATTCCTCTATCGAAACCTAAATGAAGTAAGCGGATCAGAACCATTTGAATCCATACATCTGAGCAACTTCCCAGTGGCGAAAGATTATTGTATAGACGAAGCATTGGAGCGAAAAATGGACTGCGCCCAGAGAATCAGCTCATTGGTCTTTTCTCTTAGAAAGAAGGAAAAAATACGTGTGAGGCAACCACTCAACCGAATTTTGCTCCCGGTGATCAAAGATCAATTCAGGAAGGATGTGGAGGCAGTTTCCGAATTGATCAAAGCTGAGGTCAATGTTAAGGAAATTGAATATGTGACGGACGCCTCCGGTTTGATCCAAAAAAAGGCCAAGCCAAACTTCAAAACCCTGGGAAAGAGACTTGGAAAGGATATGAAGGAGGCCGTGAAGGTCATTTCCGCCTGGGATGCTGATGCTATTGCTCAACTTGAAAAGCAGGGTGAAGTAGAGTTGACTCTAGAAAATAGTAAATATTTACTTACAAAAGAGGATGTCCAAATTACTTCTGAGGATATTCCGGGCTGGCAGGTTGCTCAGGATGGGAATATAACAGTAGCCCTGGATACTGCTATTTCTGATGAACTGAGAAATGAGGGCCTTGCAAGGGAGTTGGTCAACCGGATTCAAAATATCAGGAAGGACCGGGACTTTAACGTGACTGACCGAATTGTTGTAGAATTGGGGGAAAACCTCATTTTGAAAGAGGCAGTATTGCAGTTTGGCGATTACATTAAGTCGGAAGTACTGGCAAATTCCATTGATTTCAATGCTTCAGCAAAAGGAACAGAAGTCGATCTTGCTGAAGCCGGCACGGTTGTGATATCTGTCGAGAGAGTATGATGCCGGGAAGGATTCCTGAAGTCCACAATGAATGACTGTATTCAAAAACCGAGTGGACATTTAGTTGATAGAAAACATAATTTAATAAAGAGGGTTACTTAAGTGAACTTTGCCAAAACAACTGAGAGACTTTTAGTTTGGATTTCACCTTTATTGGGTTTTTATTTTTTAGCAATAGAACTCAATTAAACCCACCATTTAGGGGTGATTTTTTTGAAAGAAACCAGCTTGAATTTTGTAAAGGGATTTTGGGTGTTTAGGATTCGGGCCTCCGCGAAAAGGGCCGAAGGATAGGATATGACTATTCATTGAACATATTGAAATGCTAAGGTGCAGGATGATTTAAATACCTAAATACTCAGAATCTCGTTACTTTGAGATAAAAAAACACAACTATGCGTTTATTACTTTGCTTCTTTCTTCTTTTTTCAGGTACTGTTCTTTTTGGTCAGTCTGCACAGTTGGCCAATCAGTACTTCAATAACCGGGAATTCGACAAGGCTGCAAGCATGTACGAAGCTTTACTGCAACAAAATGAGAGGTCCACCCATTATTTTGATCGGCTTATGGATTGCTACATCAATCTCGATCGGCTTGAGGATGCTGAGAAGGCAGTAAGAGAGCGTATGAGGAATTTTCCCCGTGAGACTCATTTGCACCTCACTCTTGGACGAATTTTTGAAGAACAGGGCAATTTACAAAGGGCTGAACGCGAGTACAGTCAAGCTATTCGCAACTTGCCGGCCGATCGGAGTACCATTACGCGTCAGGCTGTAGGATTCACTAATATGGGCAACTTCGAAATGGCTCTTAAGACTTATGAGAGGGGGGTTCAACTATTGGATGACGAGAATATTTTTGCCTACAATCTTGCCGACCTTTACCGAAGAACAGGTAATAGTGAGAGGATGGTCTATTACTATCTCATCAGCCTAAGAGAAGCCCCGAACCGTCTCAACAATCTGCAGACCATTTTTGATCGATTTTTTTCCGAGGAGGACTTCTTGGAATTAGAGGCTCAGCTTTATGGCAAAATACAGGACTATCCTGAAAATGAGTCTTTTCCTGAATTACTTGCCTGGGTTTTTATAAATCGCAGTGATTTTGCCTCAGCTTTGGTTCAGTACAGGGCCCTGGACAGGCGGCTTGGCGAAAATGGTGAGCGGGTTTTCAGGCTAGCTCAAACTGCGGAGAATGAAGGGGATTTAAATACGGCTATCGAAGCCTACAATTATATCACTGATAACAAGGGTTTAGATTCGCCTTACTATATCAGTTCCAAGCAAAATGCCCTCAATGCAATGCGCCGCCGAATCAACCTCAATCCTGATGCCAACCGCGACATGTTGCTTGAACTGGAGAAAGAGTACCTCGCTTTTTTGGAGGAATTTGGCAGAAATACCAGAACCGCCCCTTTAATGTCTGAATTGGGCAGGTTCTATGCATTGCATCTCAACGATATCGATAAAGCCATAAAGACGCTTAATGAGTTGATCTCACTTCCCGGTTTGAACAGGTATATTGAAGCACAGGCAAAGTTGGATTTGGGCGACTATTTTCTGATTAAGGGTGAACGTTGGGAGGCTGCACTGCTGTATGCACAGGTGGATAAAGATTTTCCTGAAGAAATGCTGGGTGAAGAGGCGCGTTTTCGCAATGCCAGGCTCAGCTATTTTATGGGTGATTTCACCTGGGCGCAATCTCAATTTGATATACTGAAAGCAGCTACAAGCAGACTCATTGCCAACGATGCCATAGATTTGTCTGTCTTTATTATGGATCATCTGGGGCTGGATACTACTACTGCAGCTATGGAGCGATTTGCTCAAAGTGAACTTCTTATTTTTCAGAATCGATACGATGAAGCTTTTGCGATACTGGATCAGCTAACAAAAGAATTCCCGGGCCACAGTCTGGAGGGGCATGTGTTTTACACCAAAGGACAGGCTTACCAAAAACTCAGTGAAATTCATAATGCAATTAGGTTTTACGAAAAGGTAGTAAAGCACCATCCCGAAGGCATAAGGGCTGATCACGCACTTTATCGCCTGGGGGTTATCTATGAGGAAGAATTGAATGAGGTAGTAAAAGCCTCAGAGTATTACGAGATGATATTTTTGGATTATCAGGACAGTAGATTCGCAGCTGATGCACGCAGCCGCTATCGTGCCTTGCGCGATAGTAATTTGCCTTAGTCAATTATTGATATGATCATTTACAACGTTACAGTGAACATTGAAGAACAGGTCGAAGCCGAATGGAAGGACTGGATGCTAACAATCCATATTCCCGATGTAATGAAAACGGGATTTTTTGCCGGCTATAAATTTTGCCGGTTATTGCAGGACGAACCTCAGGGGGTCACTTATGCAATCCAGTATTTTTGTCCAAGCATGGACAGTTTAAATGAGTACCTGGCCAATTATGCTCCGGACCTGCAGTCTCAGCACTCAGAGAGATACAGGAACCGCTTTGTGGCCTTCCGCACCTTGCTTAGAGTTGAAGATCAGAAATAATTGCTCATCAGACTTTACCGGCTACAGTTGACTGTTTGCCCCAGTTTAATTTTATCAATTTAGTTTGATTGTAAAATAGGGGGTTTTTGCCCGGGCATTCAAGGTGCCTCATCTTATTATATTTGACAAGCCAGTATTTCAATTGTTGGTCTGGCCATGAGGTCTACAGACCAATTTATATTAAAAAATACGGGAATCTTTGATTGAATAGCAGGTAATTTGCTCAATAATTATAATTTTGGGCTATAAATCAATGTCAATTATTATCCATCAATCAGATATTCATGCTGAATTATTCTAATACCAAGAAGATTGCAGGCCTTTTTGTGCTGCTGTTCACTTTTGTAGTGTTCTTTATGACTGCCGAAAGGACTACTAGTCTTTGGGATTGTGGTGAATTTATCCTCGCAGCCTACAAATTGCAGGTAGTGCATCCGCCCGGCGCTCCATTGTTCATTATTACCGGTCGTTTTTTTACACTGCTTGCCGATATTTTTTCTTCAAATCCTGCTGATATTGCATTTGCAATTAACCTTATGTCGGGTCTTTGTACAGCATTTGCTGCAATGTTTATCTGCTGGGTGACTATGATCTTTGGCAGAATGGCAATGACAGGAAGATCTAACGAGCCTTTGGGTAGTGATTTAATTGCACTTGGCCTCGCTGGGGTGGTAGCCGGACTGGCTACAGCCTTTTCAACCTCAGTCTGGTTTTCCGCAGTTGAAGGTGAGGTTTACGCCATGTCAACCTTTTTTACCGGTCTGACTATCTGGTCGATGGTAAAATGGTATGAATTGCCCGATACTCCGGATGCTGATCGCTGGATATTTGTATCCATCTTCGCTGCCGGTCTTTCCATTGGCGTTCACCTTTTGAGCTTGCTTGCTTTTCCTGCCCTCGCACTTTTGTTTTATTTCAAAAAATACAAAGAGCACAATCTCAAAGGAGCAGTTGTGGCACTCGCAATCGGATCTGCCATGATCATCCTGGTCCAGAGGCTTATTATTACCGGTATTCCTACTCTTTGGATGTATTTTGACTTGTTTTTTGTCAATACACTTGGAATGCCATTCAATAGTGGAGTAGTACCGACCATATTGGTTATTGGAGGCTTGTTGTACTATGGTTTTCGATGGGCTCAAAAGAACAACAGCAAGCTGGTTCACTATGCAACCATGGGTGCTACCCTAATGGTTATCTCTTTCAGTCTTTTTGGTGTAGTAGTTATTCGGTCGCTGGCCAACCCACCGGTAAATATGAATGAACCAAGCGATCCCATTAGGTTACTTTCATATCTAAACCGCGAACAATACGGCGAAAGACCCCTGTTTAGAGGCCCGCATTTCGAAGCGCGCCCTATTTCTTATGATTTTACAGAGCGATATGGTAGAGTAGGAGACCGATATGAAGTGGTGGAAAATCGGATAAGTCCGGTTTATGCGGCTTCAGATCAGGTGCTGTTCCCCAGAATGGGGCATATGGATGCCAATCGAATTAGAGAATACAGGCGGTGGATAGATCGGGAATCCGGGACACCCACCATGGGAGACAACATCAAGTTTTTCTGGGATTACCAGATAAAATGGATGTATTGGCGTTATTTCATGTGGAATTTCAGTGGCCGCCAAAATGGTGAACAAGGCATGCACTCATGGAACCCTAGAAGTGGTCACTGGTACTCGGGTATTACTCCACTGGATGAATTCCGCCTGCATAATGAAAGTGCCATGCCAACGGATATGAGGGAGCATCCCGCACGGAATAAATACTATATGCTTCCCTTTCTGTTCGGGCTTCTGGGATTGCTGTTTCATGCAAAGCGAAACATAAAGGACTTTTCTGCCATAATGATTCTCTTCCTCACTACCGGTATAGGGATCATTCTGTACTCCAACCAGCCCCCTATGGAACCCAGGGAGAGAGATTACGTATTGGTCGGTTCCTTTTTTACCTATTGCATATGGATGGGAATGGGAGTATTGGCCTTGTATCAATTATTAAAACAGAGATTAAAGGTGGACCCAAATGTCCCGGCAGTTTTGGCGGGTGCCGTTGTGCTGATAGCACCCATGCTCATGCTGACCCAAACCTATAAAGAACACGACCGGAGTCCGATTTACGCTGCAAGAGATTACGCAAGTAATTTCCTTGAAAGCCTTGAGCCCAACGCGATTATCTTCACCTTTGGTGATAACGATACTTATCCATTGTGGTACGCTCAGGAGGTGGAAAATATAAGGAGGGATGTGAGAGTGGTCAATCTTTCATTGATTGCAGTGGATTGGTACATAAATCAGCAGCGGCGGAAAATTAATGAATCTCCGCCCATCAATTTTACCATTTCGGAAGATGCATACAGGGGAGATGCCAGGAATCAGGTGCTTTATTACTCGCCTGATGGAAGAGATCGCGAGATGCCTGCAATGGAAGCCCTTCGCTTTATTGGTGGAGACAACCCAATTCAAGCCACGACTAGAAGACTTCCCAGTTACCTCCCATCGAGACGGCTTTTTATCCCGGTTGATTCAGAAAGAGCCATCGAAAGCGGATTGGTTGACCGCTCAATGGCTAATCAAATAGTAGATCGAATAGAGATCGACCTCACCGATAGAGATTTTCTCGTAAAAGATGAACTGGCTGTCCTGGATTTATTGGTGAGCAACTTTTACGATCGACCGATTTATTTTTCAGTTACAGCGCGGCAAGACAAATTGCTGGGCCTGGAGGATTATATGCAAATGGAAGGGCTGGGGCTGCGATTTGTGCCTATACGAACACCCTCAGATCCCACTTTGGCAATATACGGCTCAGGTAGGGTCAATACGGATGCCAGTCACAGAGCATTTACAGAGCGCTTCCGTTGGGGCAATTTCGACAATGAGGATGTTTTCGTAGATAGATCGTATCTTCCTTCTGTTCAAGCTCACCGCATGACGATGATGAGAACAGGTATGGAGCTGATGGATGAAGGTCGAAATGAGATGGCTGCCGATATTGGGCGCACTTTCCTCAATGGCTTCCCCAATTTTAATTTTACCTTCGATCCGGCAGTTATTCCCTTTATCCAAATGCTGATCGCAGGAGGGGACATGGAAGAAGCCAAAAAGCATACCAGGACTCTTGCAGAAGTCACCAGAGAGTATATGATCTTCTTCAATTCTCTGTCAGAGCGTGACCTCAATGCCGGCTGGAGACGCGATTTTAATTATTATCGCCAGGGGATAAATCAAATGATGCAGTTTTTACCCAATTTGGAAGACGAGTCATTTGAGCAGGAAATTACAGCTTTGATAGAGGAGTTTAGATAATGGAAAATTGGGGACGAATAAATTTAGCTCTAATTTGAATCTGGCGGGGGCAACAAAATTTCCTGCGAGTATTTTTAGGTAGGCTAGATAATTCATGAGCTTTCGAAATATTCTTGTTGAAGAAATTAGGCGGCCCGTTTTTTTTTCCGGACTGCTCCAAATATGAAACTATGACAGTATCAATCGGAAATGATCATGCTGGAACCGACTACAAAAAGTTGATCGTTTCAGCCATAAAGGATCAGGGTGTTGAAGTAATCAATCATGGAACCGATTCAGGCGAATCTGTTGATTATCCAGATTTTGTACATCCGGTTGCCAAGGATGTACTGGATGAAAGGGCTGCATTTGGAATTGTGATCTGCGGAAGTGGGAACGGAGTGGCCATGACAGTAAATAAATACCGTGGTATAAGGGCAGCACTTTGCTGGAATGTCGAGTTAGCAAAACTTGCAAGGCATCACAATAACGCCAATATCCTCGCCATTCCTGCCAGATTTGTAGATAGTGAAACAGCTGTTCAGATGGTAGCTGCATTCCTCGCCGAGCCGTTTGAAGGTGGTAGACACAGCCGGAGAGTTGATAAGATCAGCCAATGTATTTAATCAAATCAGGCTTATGAACAGTTACGGCTTTTCTTTTTCCGCGCGATTGTTATTCCTCTTCCCATTGATTTTTTCAAACTTTCTCCTCACTGCTCAGGAAAAGACAGGTGGCTTTCACGAGTTATATGGGAATATGCTATTGGAGGAAAATCTGGAGGCCCATGTTTGGGCGCTTTCGGCCGATAGTATGCTGGGAAGGGAAACAGGTGAGCCCGGTTCAATATTAGCAGGCAATTATATCGAAGATTTTTTCATAGAACTCGGTCTGCCTCCAATTGGAGATACAACCTATCGACAAACCATGCGATTTACCTGGTTGAGATGGGGTGAAAATGAGGTTATTGTCAATGGTGATACTCTCAGGAACCGATGGCAGTATCTTGCAGTCCCGGCAGATAATTTTGAATGGGAAAACTACGAAATTGATGAAATCGTCTTTATGGGATTTGGCATCGATGACGAAAGGTACAGCGATCGGCCAGAAGGTGATTTTGAAGGGAAAGTTGCTCTTGTGATATCTGGGGAGCCGATAGATGAGCATGGGAATTCTGTGCTGACCGATTCATCCGACCTTTCCGATTGGGGTATTGGTATAGAAATGAAAAGAAACTACCTCTCTGACCTGGGCTTTAAACAAATTATTGTTGCTGAAACCTCTATGGGACCTATAAACAGGGCCAATTGGAGGAGAATGACAAGACCGTTGTCCTATACCAGCCCAACTCAACCGGAGGAAAGTTTAGCCGGCCTGATCTATATGGATTTAGAGGTGGCATATTCTTTGATCGGAGATTTTGCTGAGGAAGTAAAGGAGGTTTTTAGGGTGGATGAAGCGAAAATGTCCAGTTTGAGCGGCCAGTCTGTTGAAGTCGACCTGGAAATTAATCTCAGGAAAAAGTTTCAAACCCTGGAGGATGACAATATTTTGGGTTATATAGAGGGAATTGATCCTGTTTTAAAGGATGAATTGATCGTGGTAAGTGCTCATTATGACCACATTGGTTATCGCGGTGATGATATCTTCAACGGAGCTAACGATAACGCATCAGGAACCTCAGCTGTAATGGAGATGGCGCGCCCTCTTTTGGAGGCAAAAAATGCCGGTCATGGGCCTGCTCGCTCTGTGCTGCTGATATTGCTGACCGGGGAAGAAAAAGGCCTTCTTGGTTCCTCCTTTTATGTAGAGAATCCCATTTTTCCACTGGAAAATACCATCGCCAATATCAATATTGATATGCTGGGAAGAGTGGATGAAAAACATCGGGATTTGGGGATTGAAAACTATGTTTATCCCATTGGTTCTGATAGGATGTCTACGAGTCTGCACGAAAAGATGCTGATGGTCAATGAGAATTACTCGCATATACATCTCGACCTCACTTATAATGATCCTGAAGATCCGAACAGGTATTACTTCAGATCTGATCACTACAATTTTGTCAGAAAGGGCATACCCGCTATTTTTTATTTCAATGGTATGAACGAAGACTACCATCTCGCTACCGATACGGCTGATAAAATGAATTTCAGTAGTATGACAGCTGCTACCCGGCATATTTTTCATCTGGTCTGGGAGTTGGCTAATTCATCGAATCGACTTGAGAGGGATGTCTTCGATGACTGAGGAATCATTCTTAATGATGTTGTTTTATTCCCGATCTTCAAAAGGTTCTCAACACTTATTTTGTTTGCCGGCCTGTGTGGCGTTTCACAAAACAAATACCAGCTTTCGGTGTTTGATAATCATTGAAAAATGATCTGGACCGCATTGGTTTTTAGTGTTGAAGTAAAATTTTAATGGCCGGGATGATGTAGCCACAGTTTTTTCCCGGTTGAATCATTCAATATTTCAAGATGTCAGGAACAAGACTAAGTGTCAATATCAATAAGGTTGCCCTGTTGAGAAATAGCCGTAAAGGAGAATTCCCCGACTTGATTCGTGTAGCCAGAGATTGTGAGGCTTTTGGGGCCGAAGGTATTACAGTTCACCCTCGCCCGGATGAGCGTCACATCAGATTTTCTGATATTCCCAGGTTGAAGGAGGTAGTTAGGACTGAATTTAATATTGAGGGCAATCCAACCGAACAGTTTATGGAACTGGTGCTAAAAAATAAACCGGATCAGTGTACGCTGGTGCCCGATCCACCGGATGTTTTAACCTCTGATACCGGCTATGATACCATAGCGGAAAGATCATTTTTGACTGAAGTAGTTTCTGCTCTCAAGGCTGCAAATATCCGGGTAAGTATTTTTATTGATCCTGATCCTAAACAGGTTGAGGGTGCCAGGGTCATAGGAGCTGATAGGGTGGAATTGTACACCGGTGACTATGCATTCAAGTACCGTCAAGACCCCATAAGCGCAGTTCAGTCCCATACAGAATGTGGAAAATTAGCTGAGGAAATAGGAATTGGTCTGAATGCTGGT
The DNA here is from genome assembly GCA_007695145.1 of Saprospirales bacterium. Classification (GTDB taxonomy): domain Bacteria; phylum Bacteroidota; class Bacteroidia; order Chitinophagales; family Saprospiraceae; genus PWJY01. Next base: position 27,381 of record REEI01000053.1, read on the forward strand.
CACGATCTCAATTTGGACAACCTCGATTACTACAGAGCCTCTGTGCCAGGCTTACTTGAAGTTTCTATCGGGCATGCGTTGATTGCTGATGCCCTTTATTACGGCTTACAGACGACCATACAACTTTATCAATACCGGCTGAGGTAATGCAGGCTATTCTTTAGGTCAAGCGGTGGTTTTTGATAATATTTTGGAGGATGATCAAAGAAATTCTAACATCCTATAATTAAATAACTTTCCAGAAATTTGTAGTTCACGCTTTGGAATAAAAGTTAACTTTGGGTCTTGTGTTCAGACCTTTTTCAATCAATTGTGTTGAACATTTATTGGAAATTGAATAAAACTTTTCATTTGGGTGCTTAATAAGATAAAGAAACCAATAAAAGCCGAGCTGGCTGAATTTGAGTATAGGTTCAGAGACAGTATGCGATCACGTGTACCCCTACTAGATCGCATCACCTACTACATCGTAAAGAGGAAGGGCAAACAGCTCAGACCCATGTTTGTGTTTTTGTGCTCTGCTATCGCCGGAAAAATTAATGATCGAAGCTACATAGCAGCTGCAATGGTAGAGTTGCTTCACACTGCCTCTCTCGTCCACGATGATGTAGTAGATGACAGCATGAAACGAAGAGGGATGTTTTCAATCAACGCCCTTTGGAAAAATAAAATAGCCGTGCTGGTTGGAGATTATTTGCTTTCAAGAGGCTTGCTGATTGCTCTTAAAAACAACGAATATGAGCAGCTTCAAATCCTATCAGAAGCTGTGCAGAACATGAGCGAAGGAGAACTTTTACAGATAGAAAAAGCGAGGCGATTAGATATTAGCGAGGAGGTTTATTTTGATATCATTCGACAGAAAACAGCATCCCTTATCGCTGCTGCCTGTAAAGCCGGTGCAGCCGCTGCAGGTGCCACCTCTGAGAATATTGAACGCATGAGGCTCTTTGGTGAAAAAATCGGTATAGCTTTTCAGATTAAGGATGACTTATTTGATTATGGTGAAGATACCATAGGAAAACCAACAGGTATAGATATCAAAGAAAAGAAAATGACTCTGCCCCTGATTTATACCCTCAATAAAGTTGACGGTAAGACAAAAAGGAGAATTATTAAAGTTGTCAAACACTACGGTACAGATAAGGAGAAAGTTAATGAGGTGATCGACATTGTTGCAAAAAGCGGTGGCCTTGCTTATGCAAAAGAGATTATGCTGAAGTATAGAAGTGAGGCTCTTCAAATATTGGAAATATTCCCCGAAAATGAATACCGTGAATCACTGGAAACCCTCGTTATGTACGTGACCGACCGTACAAAATAGACCCTTTAGATATGCTTTTATATCTTTAGGGATGTTATTCTGTTGTTTAAGGGGTTTCATCCCGCATACCTAAAGTCATTAAGTAATCCAGATTTTGGATGGCTCTTCAGATCAGCAAAAGGAATTTTGTATACAAGATCATTATTTTCCATGCTCTTGATTAAAGACCTATGTAGGAAAAAATTTCTATGCTGCTCAACCAATAAGCAGAAAGCAAATGTGGAATCACTCAAAAGAAATGACGCGAATAGATCCGGGAGTGTAGTTATCGGACCAGGTCGGCCATGGTTTTTCCGATATGAGCCGGAGATTCTACAACATGGATACCACACTCTCGCATGATAGCCATTTTAGCTTCGGCAGTATCGTCCTTTCCACCAATAATTGCACCTGCATGACCCATTTTCCTTCCCTTGGGTGCCGTTTGACCTGCTATGAATCCAACGACAGGCTTGGTGCTGTTGGCCTGAATCCACTTAGCTGCATTTGCTTCCATGTTTCCACCAATTTCACCTATCATTATGATGCCTTCGGTTTCGTCGTCGTTCATCAGTAATTCGACAGCATCTCTTGTGGTAGTCCCAACTACGGGGTCACCCCCAATTCCAATACAAGTTGATTGACCCAGCCCTGTCTTGGTCACCTGATCAACCGCCTCGTAGGTAAGAGTACCTGAACGTGAAACTATCCCAATGGTTCCCCTTTTGTGTATGAAACCGGGCATGATACCTACTTTTGCCTCTCCTGGGGTAATGACTCCCGGACAGTTTGGACCGATTAGACGACAATCTCTTCCCTTTAGGAAGGAAGTTGCCCGAAGCATATCCTGAACAGGTATACCCTCAGTGATGCATACGATTACTTTGATTCCAGCTTCGGCGGCTTCCATAATTGCATCTGCTGCAAATGGCGGTGGTACAAAAATAACCGAAGTGTTTGCGCCTTCTTTTTCTACAGCATCAGCCACTGTGTTAAATACCGGCTTATTCAAGTGGCTTTGGCCTCCTTTACCGGGGGTAACCCCTCCAACAACCGGTGTTCCGTATTCGATCATTTGCTCAGCATGAAAGGTGCCTTCCTTTCCGGTAAATCCCTGAACAATAACTCTTGAATTTTTATCAACTAATACTGACATGTCCTACTTTATAATTTATTAAAATGAGGGCGTGAAGTTCTGAATTATTTTCTTCTGATCACAAAAACATCTTCATTTTCTTTCGACATAAAGTATTTTTCTCTGACATATTTCTCGATATCTTCCTCCATTTCAGCACGTTCTGCTTCAATTTTCTCTATTCCTTCTCTGTATCGTTCCATCTCATTGTGCATTTCATTCAATTGAAGCGAAAGCTTTATATGAGTCAAAAGGCTTTGCTTACCAAAGAAAGTCATCCACATAGCAAAAACAATTATGGTCAATATGTATTTGTTGCGCAAAGGGATAGGTATCTTGTCTTTTATATTCCGTCTTTTCATGAAAAACATATTATGAAATTTTTTAATATGTTAGGCAAAGGTAAGTAGCCGGAAAGGAATTAATCAAACATATTATAAAAAAATTTAATGTGTTTAATTTATTTTTTAATTGAGATGTTTATGGAGAAGATAATGAGGGCCTTATGTATTGAATTTTTGTTAAAGGGTGAAGGTGGACGATTAATCCTCCGGGTAGACCTGTCGCCTTTGTAGATGCGGGCCGAGTGTACAGGTGGTCGGAGTAAATGAATGGTGGCTTTAGTGATCCATCAGTCGATAGTTCCAATCAATTGAACTGATCACACAATGACCGTGAAAATGGGCCAATCTCAATTTTTACCAATTCAACCTGAGGTCAAATTATAATCCCGCACTTCTCTTCCTTTAAATCTGTCGATAATGAAAGATTTTTAATTCGATGGATTTTAAGAGTTTGTAGGTGGGCTTTTGATAGAAGCTGCTTTTCGTGAACCCACGGATAATTTTATTCTGAGCACTGGATAAGGTGCAAAGAAGTAGCAGCTTAGTTAGGTTGGATAAACAACCCATCCACTCAGCAAGTAGTACGATTAATAAGTACAGTCCATTTGTATTGGGCCTTTCTTAACCCAGAAGCGCTTTGCCTGGAAATTGCGCCAGACCACCTAACTCTTCCTCTATTCGAAGAAGTTGATTGTATTTAGCAATGCGGTCAGAGCGCGAGGCAGAGCCCGTTTTAATTTGACCTGTATTTAAAGCGACACTTAAATCTGCAATAAAGGTGTCTTCTGTTTCCCCTGAACGGTGACTGATGACGCTTGTCATTGAGTGCCTTGTAGCCATTCGGACGGTTTCGATTGTTTCTGTCAATGTGCCAATTTGATTCACTTTAATGAGAATTGAATTGGTAATACCTTCATTGATTCCTCTACTCAGTCTCTCTGTATTTGTCACAAATAAGTCGTCGCCAACCAATTGCACCTTTGAGCCCAATTTTTCTGTCAGAAGTTTCCATCCTTCCCAATCATCTTCGTCCAATCCGTCCTCAATGGAGAAAATCGGGTATTTTTCGGTCAAATTAGCCCAGTAATCAACCAATTCTGCAGCACTGAGCTTGCCCGTCCCACTTTTCTCCAGGTTGTAAATATTTTCTTTGGAGGAATAAAACTCCGAAGCTGCGGCATCGAGCGCGAGTACGACATCCTCTCCGGGCCGGTATCCGGCTTTTTCAATGGCAGTGAGAATGGTCTCTATAGCCTCCTCATTGGACTTTAATTCTGGAGCAAAACCTCCTTCGTCCCCAACATTAGTAGTGTAACCTTTGCTCTGCAATACCTTTTTCAGGTGGTGAAAGATTTCAACACCCATTCTGAGAGATTCTGAAAACTGATCAGCTCCCACGGGCATTATCATAAACTCCTGAATATCTATAGAGTTGTCGGCATGGCTTCCCCCGTTGATGATGTTCATCATTGGGACAGGAAGTAAGTGAGCATTTACTCCTCCCAAATATCTATATAGTGGCAATTGTGCTTCTTTTGCAGCAGCTCGAGCACAAGCCATGGATACAGCCAACATGGCATTTGCTCCTAATTTTCCCTTGTTCGTCGTGCCATCTAACTCACGCATGAGGTAGTCGATGTAAATCTGATCTGAAACCTCTATTCCGATCAGCTCGGATGAGATGGCCTCATCAACATTGGCACAAGCTTGTAATACACCTTTTCCAAGAAAGCGATTTGGATTTGCATCGCGCAATTCTACTGCTTCGTGTTTGCCGGTGGAGGCACCAGAAGGCACTGCGGCTCTGCCAACATAACCATCTTCGGTGAGTACATCCGCCTCTATGGTGGGATTTCCTCTGCTATCCAATATTTCTCTTGCTCTAAGGTCTAGTATTACGCTCATGTTTATTGTTTTTTTGATTCGATTAATTGTATGAATTCATCAAAAAGATAAGATGGATCATGCGGTCCAGGGGCGGCTTCGGGATGATACTGAACGGAAAAGGCCGGGATGTTTTTAAGGCTTACACCTTCAACTGATTGGTCATTAAGGTTGATATGTGTAATCTCAAAATCGTCTTTCCTTTCTTCTACCATTTTTCGATCAACACCAAAACCGTGATTTTGGGAGGTGATCTCTGCTCTACCGGTTTGGGTATTGAGTACCGGATGGTTAATGCCTCTGTGGCCGTGATGCATCTTATATGTTTTAATGCCCATTGACAGGCACAGTAGCTGATGTCCAAGACAAATGCCAAAGAGGGGTTTGCCGGAATCTAACATTGCTTCTATCTGGGGCAGGGCATAATCCATAGATGACGGATCTCCTGGACCATTTGAGAGAAAGTAACCATCCGGATCCCAATCGGATACCTCTGAATAGGTTGAACGGGCGGGAAAAACTTTTAATTCGCACCCCCTCTCTAGAAATGATCTAAGGATATTTTGCTTTACTCCATAGTCCATTACGGCAATTTTCCTCCTTGTGGTCCCCTTGGGTTTTAATTCGTATGGTTCTCCTGTGCTTACACGGGATGCCAATTCGAGACCTTTCATTGAAGGGGCGTTTCTCAGGATTTCCATCAGTTTCTTCTCGTCCGTCTGCTCTGATGAAATGATGCCATTCATGGCTCCCCTCGACCGAATGTGGCGAACCAGTGCTCTTGTGTCAATATCGTGAATAGCAGGTACTTTAGCGTCGTGAAGGAAATCACTCAGTTCATGATCAGCCTGAGGCCTTGAGTGACCTATGTGAAAATTTCTACAAACAACTCCGTTAACTGTGGGTTTTTGGTGCTCTGATTCGGAATCCTTTACTCCGTAATTACCTATATGCACATTGGTCATAATCAGAATTTGACCAAAATAACTAGGATCGGTAAAAGCTTCCTGGTAACCGGTCATTGCTGTATTAAAACACAGCTCGCCCACTGCAGTTACCGGACTTCCGGCTGATTTTCCTCTGAAAACAGTTCCATCTTCGAGTAGCAAAATAGCAGGTGCCTGTTGCGTTTCTGGCATAGTTCAATGCGATTTTGCGCAAAGATAGTGATTCGCCAATTAAGTATAATGACATGCCTAAATTTGTTTTGCCTACAGGATTTTTTCATCCCTCAAATGATAAAAGCCGGACTTGCTTTTAAATCCGGCTTTTAAGCTGTCCAATAACAATTTAAACATAGGCTCTTTATGATTTAGCCATATTTATGGCTCTCCAGGTATTTAATGCTGGCCAATGAAAAATGGCTTTGCTGTATTCAATCTTTTAGTATTCGGATTTTTTTCAATATCAGACTGAAATAATTGCAGGGAATCTCAATCCCTGAAGGACTTCAAATTTATAGTGGTTGATTTGTTTTTTCGGGAGGGCTCCATGAATACCGTGAATAAATTATATAAACCGCTTATTGCCGGCCATGAACTTACCATTGACCTACAGGATTCAATCCCATTTGATTTGAACAAAGCTAGTTGGGCAAAGAGCCAGAGCATTTTTTGTGAGACGATTGTTGCTGGCGTCTGGGTAAAAAATACTAGACCGAATTATAGGTATTTTGCTTTGAGATACCATATTTTGTCTTAATTTCGACCTCCTAAATTAGTGTTACTTTGATGACGATACAAGAATTAGCAGAATTATCATTGAAGAAGCCTGTCCTTATTGATTTTTGGGCTGAATGGTGCGGTCCTTGCAAGACGTTTGGACCAATTCTGGAAGAGACGCTAGCCAATTATGGCGATCAGATTCATTTGGAAAAGGTTGATGTTGATCTGCAAAGAGATCTCGCAGCTCAGTTCAGGGTTCAAAGTATTCCAACAGTTGTTTTGCTTCACAACGGAAAAATTGTGGATGTGACTCAAGGTGCAATGAGTGAGGTGCAGTTGGATCAATGGTTGAGAAAGCACCTTCCCGGTCTTGAAAGCAATACAGATGATCACGACTGGAGGGAGAAAATCAAAGAGTTGGAACCGATTCCCTCTAGTGGCCGTCTGAATAGCCTGGAAGAACTCGTTCGGGAGCATCCGGACGACCTTGAGTTGCGATCTGGATATTGCAGAGCACTGCTGTTTGATCGGCCCAAAGTGGCAAAAGACATGGCTGCAGATATGGCTGGAAATCAGGAAATACATTGGTTGAGCACACAAATTGTTTTTTTGGCAAATATGCTTTTGGACGAAATTTCAACGGACTCCCTTTTAGCGCCAATCTTAGCCCTTATAAAATCTGGTGAGTTGGACACAGCTGCTGCAAAACTGAATGAGCAATTGCTAATTGGTGAACCCCAAGAAAAGGAGGTGCTTCGAAAATTGGGAGTGAGTTTGTTTTCAGTACTAGGGGATCAACATCCGGTCAACAGGAAGCACCGAAAGGTATTCAATATGTATTTAAGCTAAAAATTTTAATAATGAAAAAACTGATTCTTTTTCCTTTGTTACTTTGTCTGATTACTTTAACTGTTCAGACCCAGAATGTCATAAGTCCGGAATCTTTATGGGAACTCGGTCGTGTAAGTCTGATGGATGTGTCTCCGGATGGCAGTACTATTGTCTATGGTGTGGCCCGCTATGATGTCGAGGCCAATTCAGGACAGCAGGACCTTTACAGTCTCTCTACACTAGGTGGCGTAGCCAGAAAAATTACTGCTTTTGAATCTTTTGAGACAGGAGCTCAATTCAGGCCGGATGGTGAAAGGATTGGTTTTCTGAGAAATGGATACTTGTGGGAAATGAATCCGGACGGAACCGACAAAAAAAGGATATCCAATTTTCGAATGGGTGGCTTTCGCTATGCTCCCACGGGAGACCGCATCTTGTTTTTCAAGGAAGTTCAATTTGGGAAAACAACCCTGGATCACCATCCAGATTTACCCATGGCAGAGGTTCACATCATAGACGATCTGATGTATCGTCATTGGGACAAGTGGTATGAGGGTAAGCATCGGAATATTTTTTATATAGAGTACAATGACGGAGAGCTGGTAGGGAATGCCGTCAATATTATGGATGAGCCTTTCGACAGTCCCATGAAGCCTTTTGGGGGAATGAATCAAATAGCCTGGAGTCCCGATGGCCGCAAAATAGCTTACACCTGCAAGAAGAAATTTGGCAGGGATTATACCCTCACGACCAATTCCAATATTTACTTGTACGATCTTAGTTCAGGTGAGACCGAAGACCTGACACCCGATAACGATGGATACGATCGCAATCCTACTTTTTCACCCGATGGTAGATATATTATGTGGAATAGCATGGAAAGGGACGGGTTTGAATCTGACAGGAATCGGATTTTCATCCATGACTTCCAGACGGGTGAGCGCCGTGAAATCAGTGAAGGTTGGGATAGAAATGCGGACAATCCCCAGTTCAATGAGGATGGGACAAAAGTATATTTTACCAGTGGAGTTCACGCCACATTCCAAATATTTGAGTACGATATAGCTGGCGGCGCTAAACGTCAACTCACGGATGGAATCCATAACTTTTACAGCTTTTTTGTGAGAGGTGACTTTATTATAGCTTCCAAGTCCACTATGTCTCTTCCCGATGAAATTTTTAGGGTGGAGATTGCCAATGGTACAGATTCACAGCTTAGCTCAGTAAATACCGAAATGCTTTCTGAGATTGATTTTGGGGAAGTCAAAAGCGAGTGGGTTGAGACTACGGATGGCAAGCAGATGCTTGTCTGGATGATATATCCCCCAGGATTTGACCCCAATAAAAAGTATCCCACAATTCTCTATTGTCAGGGTGGACCTCAATCTCCTGTGAGTCAGTTTTTTTCCTATAGATGGAATTTTCAGATGATGGCCTCTGATGGCTATATAGTAGTTGCTCCAAACAGGAGAGGCTTACCCTCATTCGGAAGGGAGTGGAATGATGCAATTAGTGAGGATTGGGGAGGTCAGGCCATGCTTGATTACCTTAGTGCTATTGATCACGCTGCTGAAAAATCTTATGTCGATGAAACCAGATTGGGGGCAGTTGGAGCCAGTTTTGGTGGCTACTCTGTTTTTTGGCTGGCGGGCAACCACGAGGGACGCTTCCGAAGCTTCATCTCTCACTGTGGACTATTCAACCTGGATAGTTGGTATGCAAGTACAGAGGAACAATTTTTTGCCAACTGGGATATAGGAGGTGCATTTTGGGATGAACCTGTGCCAGAAAGCTATTTGATGCACTCGCCCCATCTTTACGCCGGAAATTGGGATACACCCATTTTGGTGATTCATGGAGAGCAGGACTTTCGGGTGCCTATTGGCGAGGGAATTCAGGCTTTTCACACCGCTCAGCTACAGGGAATAAAAAGTCGATTTCTCTATTTTCCAACGGAGGGCCACTGGGTGCTTCAACCACAAAACAGTGTTCTCTGGCATAGAGAATTTATCCGTTGGTTGGACGAAACACTTAAGAATTGAGGATTGGGAGTTGAATTGGTGATGATATTTCAATGATCAAATTGCAAGGTTCTGAAAATGAATAAAGTGAGAGTGACTGACCTTGCAAAGAACTCAGTTTGATTGCCCAGAAAATTTATTCACAGCTCTGAATGGAGAAAGGGCGTAGAGCTAGTTTTCAGCTGGCATTGTCCTTTAGTCTCATGTAGTTTTGGGTGCTGCTGTACGTGATTTTCCTTGGATAGTTGGTGAGGATGTATGGTGTTTCATCGCAATTGGATTAAACCGCGGATTCATAGCTGATACCCATGAGGTTACAAGCTGAGTAAAAGTAGAAGGTGCAATCCAGGGCTGAGTTTCTTTTGGGCGTTTGTTTTCTAGGCCAAAAACGTTAGCATTGAGGGATTGTATGGTAAAACAAGTGTTTTACCATAAATTCTGATTCGCAATTGAGCTGAAGTAAATCAATCAATGCGTTTACAAGTATGTAACTCAGCAATGAAATAGCAGAAAGAAAATGTTTTAAGCACTGTAACCTCAGTGTTGGGCCCCAAATGGGTTATCGCATATTTGCAATTATCTCTGAACCAAACTCGGAGCACTTCAGCAAGGTAGCACCATCCATCAATCGTTCAAAGTCATAAGTGACCCGCTTTTTTGCTATAGCGCCTTCAATGCCGTTTTCAATCAGTTTTCCTGCTTCTTTCCAGCCCATGTATTCAAACATCATCACACCGGATAGAATAACCGATGATGGATTCACCTTGTCCTGCCCTGCATATTTTGGTGCTGTACCATGTGTAGCCTCAAAAATGGCTTTGCCGGTTTGATAATTGATGTTGGCACCCGGTGCAATTCCAATGCCACCCACCATTGCCGCCAAAGCATCTGAAATATAGTCGCCATTGAGGTTGAGAGTAGCAATTACATCGTAATCCGAAGGACGCAGTAGAATTTGCTGTAAAAAGGCATCTGCTATAGCGTCCTTAACTATGAGCTTGCCTGCTGCTTCTGCTTTTGCCTGTGCATCATTGGCAGCATTTTTACCATCTTCTTTTGCTATTCTGTCGTATTGAGCCCAGGTAAAGACCCTGTCTCCAAATTCTTTTTCAGCCAGTTGATAGCCCCATTCCTTGAATTTGCCCTCGGTGAATTTCATGATGTTCCCCTTGTGGACCAGGGTTACATTTTTGCGACCATTGTCAAGGGCATATTTGATTGCAGATCTCACTAATCGCTCAGTTCCCTCAATAGATACCGGCTTAATTCCAATAGAGGATGTTTCGGGGAATCTGATTTGAGTGGCTCCCATTTCCTCTATAAGAAACTTTTTGACTTTATCTGCCTGCGGTGTTCCTTGTTCATATTCTATTCCTGCATAAATATCCTCAGTATTCTCTCTGAAGATAACCATATCTACTTTTCCGGGTTCTTTTACAGGAGAGGGCACACCTTTGAACCACCTCACCGGACGCACACAAGCATAGAGGTCCAGTTTTTGTCTGAGAGCTACATTCAGAGATCTTATGCCACCGCCGACCGGTGTGGTAAGAGGCCCCTTAATGGCCACTCCATATTCCAAAATGGTATTCAGTGTTTCTTCTGGAAGCCAGTTGCCGGTTTCATTAAAGGCTTTTTCACCCGCCAGTACTTCTTTCCATTCGATCTTTCTCTCGCCTCCATAGGCCTTTTCTACGGCTGCGTCAAAAACCCTCACAGCGGCCGCCCAGATATCCGGTCCAATTCCATCACCTTCAATAAATGGTACAACAGGCTGGTTAGGCACATTCAGTTTCCCACCATTATCGATCGTTATCTTTTTATCTGACATTGAGCATTTTTTTCGTGAATCACAAAATTAGTGATTTTATAATCTGTGGGTAAAGGATTTGCTCAGGTTTTTCTTAAAAACAGACATGGACTAACCTCATGTAAACCTAATAAAAATGAGTATATACCATATAGTCAGTACAATACGTGTTAAAAACTTCCTCTTGACCCATTTTAGTTTATTTATAGTAGGGCTAAATTTGCCTTAGGTTTTGTCTGTTGAGTGGACAAAAATTCCGGTGTATTTAAGTATTGCTCAGCACAAGTGGAAAAAGTCTTATCTAACCCTTTAAGAAAAACCCAAGGAAGAAGGGTATAAATCCTCAAGGGATGGGAATATGTTCCTTCCCAAAAATATGAGGTCAACACAATGAGCGGTATCAATTTCGTCATTTTGAATACTGTCACCCCTTCGGGGTTTTGGTCGATGATGTAAATCATGTGCTATAATCATTTCATCCCTTTGGGATTATTCCCGGCTAAAGGATCAATTTCGTCATTTTGAATACTGTCACCCCTTCGGGGTTTTGATTCACGGTGAAGACCATGCGCTGGATTAATTTCATTGCAAAAGAAGTGCGAAACTCGATGTAAATTCCCTAAGAAATCAATTGATTGACATAGGCAAATTTGACCAGTGCGGCCACATTGGGCTGGTCAAATCGGGTGAGAAGCTTTTTGCGATACCATTTTACCGTTGCTTCACTGAGAAATATGGTCTGTGCAATCTCCCGGGTTGTCAATCCATCACTGAGCATTTTAAGGATGACTTTTTCCCGATCGGTAAGGTCTATTTCATTGGCCTTATTGGTCTTGACATGCATTTGGTTCAACAATATTTGAGTGACTTCACGGCTGTGGTAAGGTGTTCCATTGAAAACTGAGGTAATGGCTTCACAGAGTTTTTCAATAGAACTGTTTTTCAGCAGGTATCCCATGGCTCCTGCCTCGCTCATTTCCCTGATTGAGGTGTAATCATTTTGCATAGTTAGGGCAATGATTTTTATTTTAGGAAAAAGTTTCCGGACAATTTTAGTGATTTCAATTCCACTTTCCTCCCTTAGGACCAAATCCATTAGAATTATATCTACCTCTACCTCCCTCAACAGCTCAAAAAGTTCCTCCCTGTCTATAGCTTCTCCCACTATGCTGATGTCCTTCCTAAATCGCATCAATGACTTGATGCCTGAAGCTACAATTTTGTGGTCATCGCAAATGAGTACTTTGATCATGACTTTTCCTCGAGATTTATAGTAACAATAGCCCGTAGACCTTCCCCGGGTGTGCTATCCCACTCAACAGATCCATCGATTAGTGACAACCTGTTTTCAATGTTTTTTAATCCATAGCCGGATTTAACTCCAATTAAATCCATGCCTTTACCATCGTCCTCAAAAAATATCGTGAGTCGATTGGGTTTTTGGATAATATTGATATCAATAAAACTGCAAGCTGAGTGCTTTAAACTGTTGTTTATCAGTTCCTGAACGATTCTATAAACTCCGAGTTCGATAGATGTTTGCAGCCGCACATTACTCCCAGTCCGATTGAGTGATACCCTAATCTGTTTTGTGGCGTCAATTTTGGCTGTCAGGTCTTCGAGAGCGCTGTAGTATCCGTATCGCTGAACTGTCTGGGGGCTTAGATTTAAAAGCATATTGCGCAAATCCCTAACGGACTCATCTAATAATTCACTGGCCTGCTTTTTTATTTCATCTGCCTCTGGGTTTGGGCTGAGAAATTTTTCAATGCTACCCAAATATAATTTTATGGCCGAAAGCCTGGTTCCGAGCTCATCGTGAAGATCCCTCGCCAATCTTTGTCTTTCTTGTTCCTTTGCTTCAATTTCAGTCGACAAACGCATGCGCTGAAGCCTGTTGAGATTTCTTATCCTTTGGCGGTAGAGAATATAGGATCCCGAAATGATCGAAAGTCCCATTACAACAAAAAACCAGTTTCTCAAGTAAAAGGGGGGAATAATGGAGAGCTGCACCGATTTTATTGCTGATTCCTGGCCAGAGGCATTGATTGATTTTACCTTAAAAGTGTATTCTCCACCACTTAAATTGGTGAAAGTTGCTGATCTGTTGCGTCCTGCGTTGACCCATTCATTGTGGAGCCCTTCCAACTTGTAGAAATAGGTCACATTAGGGGATGAGTGGAAATTAAAGGAGGTGAATTCAAAAGTGAAGAAGTTTTCTGAATAGGACAGTTGAATAGAGGGATTGCCAGCCAAAAGGTGATCAGCTCGCTCGCCAAAAATTAAAAAATGAGTGATGGCTACCCTAGGTGGGTCTTCCTCAAAAGTAAAATTCTCAGGCTTAAAATGTACCATGGAGCCAAAGCTTCCGGCCAGCACACCTCCATCATCGAGTAATTGCAAGTTGCCAGATAATCCCTTCTCGGGCAGCCCATTGGAATTGGCAATGTGGTGCCAGGAGTTGTTAGAAGGATCGTACACACTGAGTCCATTGGCACTAGAGAGCCAAACCCTCTCTTTTCGGTCAATTATTAAATCCTGAAAGTTTTGATTAGGCGAGGGAAAGCCTTTGAAAAATTCCTCCCCATCGGGCGTAAACAAGGCCAGGCCTTTCCCACCCATAATAACAAAAAAGCTATCTTGAGCAAACTCGGTCATTTTGATGGGATTTGTCGTACCTTGAGAGTGCTTGTAGATTTTGGCGAAATTGAGCAGTGGTGGTTCTCCTGTTTCTTTGAAGCAGACTCCCTGACAATTATCACTGTTGGAAAGGGACTCTTTCACAAATTCTCCATTGGCCTCTAATAGTTGGAAATCACCCCATATTCCTGTTTTTTCGTTTAAAAGCCACATTTGTCCCCTGGCATCAATAAATACATCATTCAAAAGTCCCAAAGTATGAGCGTCCGTATATGGATAACTGGAAAATCCTGACCTGGATTCAGTGCTTATAATAGTAATTCCATGGCCATAAGAATAGAACACATAAACCTCCTTCTCCTGGAGTTTGAAATTTTGAATTGAAGTGATGCGGCTGGAAAATAAATCAAAAAAATCAAAATTAACCCTGGCTTTTGTGTGCGGGTGTATCTTGTTATAAACAGCTTTAAAGGTTTGAAGCTCAGTATAGGGTGGAGAACTTGAGTATGCTGTTTTATTGGTTCCTATAAGCAGCTCATTGGAGTCAGTAAGAAGCACAGTATAAATAAATTCATCTGTGCCGAGTGTATGAGGGATTTTTTCGCAATTCCAACCTTCAATTTTACATTGGAATATATTATTTCGGCTTACAAAAAAAGCCATTTCAGAATTCGCGCTTATGCTTTGAACCGGTTCGCTGAAATCTGTTTGTTGGATATCTCCCGAGAGGTAGAAAAGATTGAATCTATTTAAGTCGGGATGGTATAAGTTGAGGCCCTGATCGGTGCTAACCCAAATGTTGTCACTTTTATCCCGATACAAATGATTTATGGTATTAGAAGAAATGCTGTTTTTATCTAAAAATTCATGGCGGTGATTGACGAAAAAATCCTGCTTGGTATGATATTGAAAAAGACCGCTCCGCTTGGTTCCCAACCATAGAATGTCACCAGTTGATGCTATACTGGTTATTTCATCCTGGTTGTGACTCAATGCCTGATGATTGAGTGTAGTGACCAATGAAAACTTTTTTTCCTCCTCACAAAAGTTGTATAGACCATTGTCCCAGGCACCTGCCCATACCTTGCTTTCCCCATTGTGATAGAGAAAACTGAGGGTATGCCCCGGGTAGGGTGAAGTTCCAATTTGGCCAGTATTATAACACTCCAATCGGCTTTCAAAATTTGCCAACAATGCAAACCCAAGTGGCCCGGAATACATTCCTGAATCTGTGGAAAGCAGGGAATAATATCTTCTTTGAAGGTGGTTGTCAATGAAATCGTTAGGTTCAAAAGTCTCGGTCGATTCATTAAGCTTATAAATGCCCTCCTGATAGATACTGACATAGGTGCCCCAGTGAGGGTGAGCGGTTATTGCCATGATTTCAATCACTCCCGGTTCAGCTATGTGGTCAAATTTGTAATCAACAAACCTGTTTTCCTTATCACAATACCTGCATAGACCTCCATCAGCGGTACCTACCCAAAATCCTCCCTCCAGAGAAGGATTGAGTACTCTGATATCATTACCACAAACAGCATTCATTGGCCCATCTTTGAAAAAGTGAATCCAGTCGTATCTATCGAATCGGTTGAGTCCCTGTGAAGTTCCAACCCAAATGAATCCATTTTCGTCTTCGAGCACGCAGTTTACTGAATTATCAGATAATCCATCGGCTGTACTGAAATGCTTAAAATACAGATTTCTATGGTTTTTTTTGCTTGCAATTATCTTATCTTCAATATTTTGTGCAAATAATTGTGGTGCAGAGACAAGGGAGTTTAGAGCCAATAGTAACCCAATAACCATTATTTTGGGTAGTGAAAAACTACCCAAATGGACAGTAGAGGTCTTTCGGTGGAATACCTTTTTTTCGGCCTGGTGATTCATGACTTTTTGCTCAATTGGTCAGCTTAATACGGTTCTATAATCAAAGTTCTTATATTCCTTGTGATGACTCTCTCTCCCCCAGATTGGGCTCAGATTTATTACTTTCAGTAAATATCAGTATTCAGTACTTTAGTTTTCAGGACTAAAGATACATAAGTTAGCTCTTTTTCCATTTCTACTGGGCTGACCTATCACAATTCAAAGAGGATTTTAAAGGTGTCCATCCAAAACTATCCTTTTGGGTAGTCCAGAATTACCCTTTTGGACAAAAATGCTAAAAAATTATAATTGAATTTTGCAAGGTGACCAATTCTGTAAGCTTTATCTGTTTATAGTAATTGACACTCATTTAATTAACTATTAAAACTAATGTTCATGTGTTCCATTTACACCTTTCTCTTAAAAAAAATAGCATTTGTTATCCTTGTTTTTTCCTTGATTGGATACTCTCTCACTGCCCAAAATACCTGGTATGTCAATGCATCTGCCAGTGGAAGTAATTCCGGACTCAATTGGGCGAATGCATTTACTGATCTTCAGGATGCTCTGACCACAGCTCAAAGTGGTGATGAAATATGGGTAGCAGCTGGAGTGTATAAGCCTACTTCGTCAACAACAGATCGAGATGCCAGTTTCAATATTTCAGGGGGAATCAGTCTTTTTGGCGGTTTTCCCTCAGTTGGAAATCCGGGATTTTCAGACAGGGATTGGGAAGTGAATATTACTGTTCTCAGTGGAGATATAGACAATAATGATCCGGTTGATGCCAATGGAATTACAACTGATGGTGATTCGATTGTTGGTGCCAATTCTTTTCACATCATCCAGATAGAGGATGTCCTGGAAGACGTACAAATTGATGGATTTTTTATAAGTGGGGGACAGGCAAACGGCAGTGGAAATGATGTATTCGGGGCAGCGGTTTTTGTCTTTAATAACAGCAGTAACCTAATTTCAACCTCAAATATCCAGATGGTTGGGAATTTAAGCAATAGAGGAGGTGCTTTATATGTTCACAGTAGCCGTCTGGATTCAGACAGTGTTCAGTTTCTTAACAATGTAAGTGTAAGTGGCGGAACTAATGATGGAGGTGGAGCAATGCGAGTGGTTTCCGGAAGTGAGGTGTTTTTGAATAATTCGACTTTTCAGAACAACAGAAGTGCAGCAAGGGGAGGTGCCCTTCATATCAGATCATCAATCCTTCATGTGGTAAATTGTGATTTTGTAGATAACAAGACTAACACTCGCGGTGGAGCACTTTATATTGTTGGCGATTCTTTATCAATATCGGGTTCCACTTTTTCGGGAAGCAGAACCAACCTCACCTCAACCAGCGGGGAGCAAGGTGGTGCTATTTACATTAGCGATGCCGTCTCAGAAATATACAATTCGGAGTTTTTCGACAATGGTACCCGGGGAGGTGGTGGTGCACTTTATGCAATTGGAGCAAACACCAATCTCGAAATAGAGAGTACTGCCTTTATTCAAAATTTTTCAACAAACTCTGGTGGCGGAGCTATTTATATACATTCAAGTGTGCCAATGGTAAACATTGCGAATGGTAGTAGTTTTATAGAAAATAATTCCAATCTTTCGCCTGGTGGCGGAGCTATCGCCAGACTGGGGAGTGGTGGAAGCCTTAAGATCGAGGATTGCACATTTGAATATAATGTTGCAACTGGAAACAGTGGGAATGGAGGTGCCATAAACAATCAATCACCATTGACAATAATTAACACCACTTTTTTGGGTGATTCTACGAGTGGCAATGGAGGTGCGCTGGTACAGAGATCATCCGGTAAATTGACTATTATAGGTTCTTCATTTTCAGGGTGTTCTGCTCATTTAGGTGCCGCCATTATTCACACTGCTTCCGGCGATTCCATAATCATTCAAAATACGGTTTTTACAGGAAATAGCGCTTCAAGTCAGGGTGGTGCAATTCGTTTCGAGGGGACTGGTGTGCAGGTAAGGCAAATCATGGACTCTGAATTCATTGGTAATACAGCGGGTAGAGGCGGCGCTATCTTTCATACCGGATCATCGGGTTCATTTGTCAATATTAGTATCAATAACCTTTATAAGGAAAATGAAGTCACTGGTACCCAGGGAGGGGGAGCCATTGAATACTTTACCAGTCCTGATAGTTCCATTTATGACAATTGC
>REEI01000078.1 GCA_007695145.1 Saprospirales bacterium
AGGTGAATATACTGCGGGATACAGTGAAGTGATGATAAGGGAACAAGACCTTCCCACTTCCTTCTTCCAACTTCCCACTTTCAGACTTTTTACTTTCGACTGAGTCGGCTTGTCGCTGAATTACTGAGTCACTGAGTTACACATTCGCTGAATTTGATCCCCGACTTTCAGACTTTCTGACTTTCGGCTTTCGACTGTAGTTTCCCACTTTCGACTTTCAGATTGTTTTCAAAACCACCTTCCCACTTCCTTCTTCCAACTTCCCACTTTCAGACTTTTTACTTTCGACTGAGTCGGCTTGTCGCTGAATTACTGAGTCACTGAGTTACACATTCGCTGAATTTGATCCCCGACTTTCAGACTTTCTGACTTTCGGCTTTCGACTGTAGTTTCCCACTTTCGACTTTCAGATTGTTTTTAAACCAACCTTCCCACTTCCTTCTTCCAACTTCCCACTTTCTGATTTTTTACTTTCGACTGAATCGCTGAGTCGCTGAATTACTGAGTCGCTGAATTACTGAATTGCTGAATTGGTGAGTTGCTGAGTCGGTGAATTGGACTTTCGACTTTCAGACTGTTTGGAACTTGCCCACTTTCGACTTTCACACTTTCGACTTTCGACTGAGTTGGTGAGTCGGTGAGTTGGTGAGTGGGTGAATTACTGAGTCGCTGAATCACAAATACTTATCCGACAATTCTCACTTTCAGACTTTCTGACTTTCGACTTTCGACTTGGATTCCCCACTTTCGACTTTCAGACTTTTTACTTTCGACTGAGTTGTTGCACCCTTTCAGGGTGCTATTCTTTGAGGGTTCCTCAACGATGGGTGATACCCATCGTTTTTGATGTATGACCCCATTGGGGTCTTTTACTATAGTTCTGAACAAGAGATTGCTCCATAATGATTGGTTTTTAGTTGAAACCATTACTGCATAGCTCAATCCCTGACTTTTCACCTTCCCACTTCCTTCTTCCAACTTCCCACTTTCAGACTTTTCACTTTCGACTGAGTCGGCTTGTCGCTGAATTACTGAGTCACTGAGTTACACATTCGCTGAATTTGATCCCCGACTTTCAGACTTTCTGACTTTCGGCTTTCGACTGTAGTTTCCCACTTTCGACTTTCAGATTGTTTTTG
This sequence comes from Saprospirales bacterium, assembly GCA_007695145.1. Classification (GTDB taxonomy): domain Bacteria; phylum Bacteroidota; class Bacteroidia; order Chitinophagales; family Saprospiraceae; genus PWJY01. Next base: position 1,140 of record REEI01000078.1, read on the forward strand.
AAACCAACCTTCCCACTTCCTTCTTCCAACTTCCCACTTTCAGACTTTTCACTTTCGACTGAATTGTTCACTCCAAAACCCGATAGGCTTCGGTCCGGTTCTCAAATCTGAAATAGGCGGGATGGAGTTGATCGTAGTTAAATTTTGCCCAGGCGCTCATAAAAACCTCCTTATTGTCATCTCCCCTTGCGCGAATAAACTCTTCGGGATTGTTGACAATTAGCAATGAATGAGTGGGGCCTCCATGCATGGTTGAAAGCAGCCAGATTTCGTAATTGCTAGCCCACGAAAGCATGATGAGGTCCATGTTGACGTCTCCTTCTGAAAGTACGGTTTTGTCCAGGCCTGAAGTGTGCTGCCGGTCAATCAGTTCCCGCAGGTAATTGACCCGGTCGCAGTAAAGTTCAGATCGACTCAGAATGGCTCCCAGCCTGATGGCAAAAAGGACGGCAACACCAATCAGGAAGTGCTTTGCAAACAATTGGTTATCTGCTGCAAAATAAACCAGCGGAACCAATGTCATCACTCCAAGAGGCAAATACATGTTTTCAAGGTAAAATTTTTCCGCTCCACTCCCGGCGTAAGAGACATTGATCAGAAAGAGGTATCCCAAAAAAAATGCGAGGTAGAAAAGCAGCAGCATTAGATTTTTACTCTTTATAAAATGGAAAATAAGAACCGCAAATCCAATGGCCAACAGGTAGTAGTCCGAAACCAGCCAACCCACAAAATCAATCTGAGTGTCCAGGCTGAAATAATCGGGAAAATGGTGCTTGAAATTTCTCAATCCTCCCATTGCCTGACTGTCGTATCCGGTTTTTACAAACAGAGACTTCAGCACATACATTCCGAAAAAAGCAGCTGAATACAGACCCAGTTTAGAACCGGTACCTTTGTGAAAGCTGAAATAGATCCCCAAAAACACCACAGGAAACACTATGAGCGGGTGGGCAAATACCAATACAATTAACAACATCATAGCCATTGCATTTCTGAACTTCTGATGAATCGGGTTGCTGCCTTTTTTAAGCAACAAACCGAAAAACAGAAACATCACAGCCAGTCCCTGCGGCAATTCGCTCTGTACCCAAAAGAAGGTATCAGAAACCATAAATACCTGTGAGAGAAAAAAGGCGATGGCCAGCAATCGCATCTTCAACAGCTCGTACAACAGAAAAAACACTATCAGATAAACTATTGGAAATGCCAGGGAATACAGCAGCATCAGAGAATTTAGAGACAGGCCCAAATGGATGCCGGCAATTGGGAAAAGCTGTGTCAATACGGCCACAAAGCGGTTGTTTTGAATGGCCAGTCCGTCCATTATCAGCAAAAACAAATGGAAACTCAGATCCATAAAGGAAGCTCGCTCAACATAAAACCATGCCGCCAGGAAAATCAGCACCAGAAACCCACCGTACAAAATCAGTCTCTCCGTCAGGGTTTTATGGGCTATTCGGTCCTGGTACGGTATCCTCTTGAATTTAAAATTGTTCATTGCACGACAAATGTAAGATTTAGATTATTATTGGGAAATAAATTTTTTCAGACCGTAAAAAGCCGAAGTTTATGGACTTCAAAAGAGTCAGGGTTGATTTCAGCGCTCCCCGGCTGTCAATCCGCAACTTTTCCCTACCTTTGTAAGTGTACAATTAAAGGAAATTATGGCTGAAAAGAGACTGTTTCTACTGGATGGCAATGCATTGATATACAGAGCACATTTCGCATTTATCGGGCGTCCGCTCATCAACTCTAAAGGCATGAATACATCGGCCATCACCGGTTTTGTGCGAACCCTCTGGGATCTGATGCAAAACTCCAATCCAACTCACATTGCGGTGTCTTTTGACCTGAAGGGGCCCACCTTCCGGAACGAACTCTACAGTGAATACAAAGCCAACCGGGACGAGCAACCCGAGGACATCACCAAAGCTATACCCTATGTTTACGATATAGTAAAAGCCTTTAATATCCCCATTCTGACCATGGAGAATTTTGAGGCAGACGACGTTATCGGAACAATTGCCAAGAAGGCAGAAAAGGAGGGATTTAAGGTTTACATGGTCACCCCCGACAAGGATTACGCCCAATTGGTTTCCGACAATGTTTTTATGTACAAACCCTCCCGACAGGGAAACGGAGTGGAGATACTGGGCGAAAAGGAAATTCTGGAGCAGTGGGAAATAGAGCGTGTGGAGCAGGTCATTGACGTTCTCGGGCTGCAGGGTGACAGCAGTGACAACATACCGGGCATACCGGGCATTGGACCCAAGACGGCCAAAAAACTGCTGAAGCAATTTAATAGCGTTGAGGGCCTGATCGAAAATGCCGATCAACTCAAGGGAAAACAGCGGGAAAATGTAATTAAATTTGCCCGGCAAGCCCTGCTGTCAAAAAAACTGGCCACCATAGATATTGATGTGCCGCTGGATTTTGACGCCAAATCGGTCGAGATCGAACCTTTTGACAGGGAAAAATTATCCGCTATTTTTAAGGAATTGGAGTTCAGATCTCTGGCGCGGTCAATACTGGGAGACGGACCTCAAAAGCAGGAGGAAGCGGTTCAGGGCAGTTTGTTTCCATCTGCATCAGAAAAAGCTCAGGCAGACATCAGCCCGGATCTCGAAGACCACTCCGTGGCAGAGCGAACCATAGAACAAGTGGAGGTCAATTATCAACTCGCCCGCTCAGAGCAGGAAATTTCGGCACTCATCAGATTGTTGAGCGGGGTGAAGGGCTTTGCCTTTGATTCGGAGACCACCGGACTCAATCCCCACCTTGCCCAACTGGTTGGTTTGTCCTTTTCCATTGAACCACAGCAGGGATATTATGTACCCTTCCCCGCTGATCAGGTGGAAGCCTCCAAACTGCTGGAAAAATTCCGCGAATTGCTCGAGAGTGAAAAAACAGCCAAAATCGGCCAAAACATCAAGTACGATGCCCTGGTTCTGAGAAAGTACGGCATACGGCTGGGGGGATTTTTTTACGACACCATGATCATGCACTATTTGCTCGAACCCGGCATGCGCCACAATATGGATTTCCTTGCGGAGACCTACCTCAAATACAAGCCCATTTCAATAGAGACGCTCATCGGCAAAAAGGGAAAATCACAGCGCAGTATGAGAGATGTCGATCCTGAAAAGGCGATGATTTATGCTTGTGAAGATGCCGATATCACCCTTCAGTTGAAACTCTATTTTGAAAAGAAACTGGAGGAGGAGGGCTTGCGCGAGCTCTACAATCTGATAGAAGAGCCGCTGGTTGATGCCATCATCGAAATGGAGGCCACCGGAGTAAAACTGGACAAAGATCAGCTGAAAAAGTACTCTGCTGAGCTGGAGGAAAAAATTGATGCCATGGCCTCTGATATACACGCGGAGGTGGGTGTGAACTTCAACATCGATTCTCCAAAACAGGTAGGAGAAGTTCTTTTTGACCAATTGAAGATCCCCTATACATGGAGGAAAACAAAGTCGGGCCAGTATTCGACCAATGAGGAAAAACTGAGCGAGCTCAGCAAGGACCACGACATTGCTGCGAAAATACTAACCTATCGGGGACTGACCAAACTCAAATCGACCTATGTGGATGCACTGCCGGGACTGATCAATCCCCGAACCGGCAGAATCCACTCTTCCTTCAATCAGGCCCTCACAGCTACGGGCCGATTGAGTTCCAACAATCCCAATCTCCAAAATATTCCAATCCGGACCGCTGAGGGCAGACGGGTCAGAGAAGCTTTTGTCCCCACCGGCCCCGATCACATACTACTGGCAGCTGATTACTCACAGATAGAACTGAGGTTGATTGCAGAAATAAGTGGAGATGAAGCCATGCTGGATGCCTTTTTGAAAGACCAGGATATACACAGAGCAACCGCAGCAAAGGTCTATGGGACTCCCTACGAAGAGGTCACCGACGACCAGCGCAGAAATGCCAAAACAGTCAATTTCTCCATTATTTACGGAGCGGGATCCACCAACCTTTCCCGGCAACTCAACATCAGCCGAAAAGAAGCCGGAGAACTCATCAACCAGTATTTCAATCAGTACAGCGGCCTGAAAAAATACATGGATGAAACTGTGGAATTCGCGCGGAAAAACGGCTATGTATCCACTCTTATGAAGCGGAGGAGATTCCTCAGAGACATCAATTCCCGCAATGGAATGATGAGAAGTCAGGCCGAGCGGATGGCCATCAACACCCCCATACAGGGAACTGCAGCCGACATGATAAAAAAGGCCATGATCGACCTGCACGAATTCTTACAAAAAGAGGGGTTAGAATCCAAAATCATCATGCAGGTACACGATGAACTGGTACTCGATGCCCTCAAGTCGGAGGAACAGAAATTGCTGCCGGTTATAGAGGAGAAAATGAAAAATGCCCTGCCCGGACTCAAGGTGCCCATAAAAGTTGAAATAGGCAGGGGGGAGAATTGGCTGCAGGCGCATTGATATTGGTACCCACTCCGCAAACCTCTTTCCATTAGGAAGGTAAGGAAATCAATCTCTTTCAGTAAAGATATTTCCTCAGAGCAGGTAAACCCTTTCGACATGCCGCCTGCAATTTTTCTGGGTTTATCAGAGCTAACTCCTATTTCACTGGTTTTGAAAATTCATTTTTTTGAATTTGTATTCTGTAATTTTATACCCCTACTAATAGCAATTGAATCACCTAAAGCTGCAGTTTTCTCACCTTTTGCCAATAAAATCATTTTAAATGCTAAATATTCTTTTAAAAAAACAGGAAAAATTTTGTGAATTAGATAAAAAAAGTGATATTTGGCTCTATTATTTCACATTATAAACTCTAATGTTATGAAAAGATTAATCAGTTTCCTGTTAAATTGCCCCCTTAGTAATTTGTTTATTAAGGGCCCTTCAAAAATGCTACACACACACACACCATTGCTGCACTCTATTATGAACCAATCACACCCAGCAAAGCTTAAACGCACACTAAATCCCATATGGAGGAATTTTCATGCCTCTACCTTATCCTTCCTGATACTGGTTGTGGCATTTCTGCTCACAACCTCCTTCCACAGTTTGTGGAGTCAGACCCCAGCAGGTGAACAAGAGCACATTTGTCATTATGAAGTAGATTCCCTTCTGCCCAATATGCGATCAAACGGATACGCCCCCTACGGCAGTCATTTTACTCCTAAGGGTGAACTGAGGTCATTAATAGTATTTGTGGCTTTTAAAGGTTATACTGAATTTGGTTTTGAACCCTGGAAAGCTTTTGATCCTGAAAATCCTAATCCGAATGAAGACAACAATGGTTTGCCTACCATTATTGACGACGGATACAGCAGCGATTACAATTTCCACTTTGATGGAGATGGCTTTTTGTTTCGAAATGTGTCGGATTTCAACAATTCTGCTTATATGCAGGACCACAACTATGCCGGAATTTCAAAAATGCTATATCAGATTTCGGATTCCTGCGATCCCTTTTTATTCACAGCGGAGACTTTTACCAATTCAATGGGGATACCTGTTCTGGTAATCATTGATCCTGATGATTACAAGGGATTGCAGTGGAGAGGAATTAACAAACTGGTCGTGGAAAAAATGAAGGAAATCAACCCGGGTTTTGACCTCAGTCCATTTGACCAACGCGAAAACTCACCCCGGTACAATTTTGACAACTCCCAAACTCAGCCAGATGGAGTGGTGGACAATGTCATTTTTTATTACAGATATTCGGCAGATACTTCACTTTCGAGTCCATGGAGAAGTTTAAATTTAGATGTAATACAAAATATGTATAAATGGTCCGGATCTCGTGGAGGCTACTGGGGTGGTTCTGGTGTTGGGAACGAAAGTATTGGATCAATTGATTTCCCATTTAGCTCATTCACTATCTGCTCTGGAGGCGGAGATAAACGCGGCCTTTTTCTTCATGAACTGGGTCACGCATGGTTCAATGCACCACACACAGCCGGAGCCAATAGTGTGTCAGGACCTAGATTCTGTGTGCCTACTTGCGGAATCAGCAGTACCGGCAATTCAATACCAATGACCCAGCCCATGTTGAATGCCTGGGAAAGATGGTACGTGGGATTTATTGAGCCGGAAGAGGTAGATGATTCACAAAGCGAAGTAATTGTCACCCTTAGAGATTACATCAATTCAGGTGATGCAGCAAGGGTAAAAATTCCCTTTTCTGACAGGGATGGTCAGGTTCAACACTTATGGATATCCAATCACACCGGAGACAATGCCTTTGATGTACACCGATGGGAGGGAAGGAATCCTGGCCCGGGCTCACATATTTTGCCAAATAATGGTTATGGGCTTTTTATGATGGTGGAGGATATCGCTCCAGGGAGAAATTTTGTAAATCTTTTTGGGCCGGGTGCCAACGGATTCAAATTCCTCAATGCTTCCGGCAATTATGATTTTGAATGGGACAGGGATGAACCCTACATTGTAAACTACTGGGGCAACAGATTGTACTTAATGGAGCGCGGGAAAGAAAACCCCGTATCCGGAAATCATCCCTGGATGAGATTAAGAGAGGATATCGAGCAAACCGGCACCATTAAGTTTGATGCAAATCACAATAACCCTAATGCCTCTTATCCAGATAATGAAGGCCACCCCATATTGAGAGAAATTGTCAATGGAAACGATGAGATAACCTACCGGGGATTTGGGGTATATGATCCCGGTTTGGAAGCTCACCTGAGAAATCCCTTTTTTCAGGAGGGAGACCTGCTCCAATTGGGAGAAAACCCCTTTGTGCTGAATTATCCTAAGTACTCGAATAACAGCTACACTTCTTACTACCTAAATGGCCTCAGCATTGAAATAATCAGCATAGATGACACCCATGCACCGGGGCATAACGATTACAGGAAGGCTACGGTAAAAATTAGTTTTAAACAAACTGCGTTGGACAAAAATACTCGATTAACCGGCAATATTGTACTGCCGGATATTACGGGGGACTCTGAGGCCGATTTGATAATTGGTGCCGGGAAGACCCTCACTCTGGATTTGAGTGGGACCAACGAGCGCCAAACCCTGCACCCCGAATCAGGAGGTTTTGTCAATCCGACGGCGTTCAGGGTAGATGAAGATGCTGAATTGAGAATGAAGAATGCCGCAACCCTTGACGTTAAAGAGTATTCCTCTTTAATTCTTAGTGAAAACAGCTCCCTGTATTTGGAGGGCAATGGGGGGGTGGTCGATGTTCACGAAACCGCAAAACTGGTTATTGAAGGAGGATCCATCTGGTTGGGGGAAGGTTCTGAAATAAGAATCAGAGGTGATTTAATTATCGAAGACAACACTGATTTTTCCTTTGACGGACCGGGCCAGGTGATTTTTTATCCCTCTCACAATTTAGTACTTGGCCAAAATAGTGGTTTTAAAATCAACCGGGATCCAGCCTATGAGGAGAACAATATGATCACCCTGCTTCATGGAACCACCCTTAATTTTGGTGCTCATGAACTCAATTTGAGCAATGGAAAAGTTATCTTTATAGAAAATTCAGAAATAAATTTTTCCTCTGGTGGTGAGGTAAACATCAACAATGTACACTTTACTTCCGATGATCAGAATACCAATCTGGGCATAACCGGAAATGCTTTTAATAACTTTTTTATCAACAATTCGCTGTTTACGAACTTTTCTCATGGCATTAGGGTCAACAGCTCTCTTGCGCAAATCCTGATTTACAATACCGGATTTGAAAACAACAGAACCGGCATTCATGCAGAGGCCTCACCCAGATTGTATATTTACAATTCCACCTTTAAGAACAACACTATAGAAGCCGTAGGCGCTTCTAGTCTCGATGAATTTACTTTTAGATCATCTACTGTTTCTAATGGGGGAAATGTTGGTTTGTCAGTAAGTAGAGTCCCTTTTGCGATTGTGGACGCATCAGAAATAAAGCAATGTTATTACGGTATCAGGGCGACCCAGAGCAATGTTTTTTTGAGAAATTGTACTCGAATATTACAGAATAATACCGGGGTAAATTATTATGGCAATACAGAAGCTGATTTTGCCTTGACAGTCGGTGATTTTGGAAAAGCAAGCATTGTAGGAAATTCTACTTATGGGGTAGAGGGCAACAACATTATCCTCAACATCGATGTCCCTACCCACCACGGCACCTACCATCCGCTTTTCAACAACTACTCCAACGATTTTTTCAACAATGGCCAGGCCAATTTCAAAATTTGCTATACCGACCCCGCTTACATTGCGTATAATATATTAATGCGGGGCAACAACTGGAATAGCAGTAGTGGCCCACCATCGGGTTCCATACAGTTCACCTACTCCAACTGTCAGATTCAAAATCCCTACACGGTGCAACCATTTGCCACAACTGCAATAATATGCACACAATTGGAATACCCGGATGAAATTCAGCCTGAATTATACTCAGGGCCACTTCCCAATGTACAAAATGAAAAATGGTACAATCAGACCACACAGCAGCTATTTGATAGTTTCCATCAGGGATACGAGGAGTTGCTCGACTCTAATTATCTCACCGGGCAGCAACTACTTGAGACTGTTTCTGCGTTCAGGCTGGATACCACACTGCCAAATTACTTTAGGCATATAAGCAACATAGCTTATGCTCTGGTGAAGTACAACGACAGTTCAATTGGGTACCCGGGTTTTGAGCAACGAATAGCTTCACCGGGCAATCAGCAAAAAGAGAAGATATCTGAGGTGGTGGTAGCATACCCAAACCCATCATCTTCGAGGGTTCACCTATTGAATAAAGACCAGGAATCAGCGTACCATCTAGAATTCTACAGTAGTGAAGGCAAACACCTCGGAAGGCAAATGCTGCCTCCTGCAGGGGAGACAATCTGGCAAAAAACCCTTCCCGGTATTTATTTGATTAGGATAATTTCACCTGAAACAGGTAATTTAATTCAGGAAATCAAACAAATAATTCATTAAAGATAATTCTAATTCACAAGCCCCCGAAAAATTTTCGGGGGCCCTTAAAACAAATCATCATGAGAATAATTACTCTTCTTTTGATCGTAGGTCTACTTGTAGAAGCGAACAACCTTTGTGGACAACTGGATTCCTGGCCGGTAGTCAAAATGCCCAGAAGTTGTGCTGGAATAATAGGTTTAACTGTTGATCAGGGTGATAATATTTACAGTTTAGGTCATGACTACTATCAGGAATATATAACACAAGACAGTTTTATCTCCTTTGGATATTTTAGTTTGTGTAAATTTAATTCCAAAGGTAATCTGGCGGCGAATAAGGACAGCATTGACCTGGACAATTTTAATAATGACCACTTAAGACGTAAAGGCCCCCACCATTCTCTTGATATTCAATATCACAACAATAAGATTTACGTGAACGGCTTTATGAGAGAAGCAGAGATTCCCACTGCCTTTGTTTACATCTTAAATGCCCAAACTTTTGAAGAAGAAGCCACCCATTTCGTCCAAATTCCAGATGTAGAAAGCATCAGTGTTTCTTCAAGAACGCGACTTTGGATTCATGAAAACGGGATTTTAAATTTATATGTAACCATTTCAGCGTCTGATCAAAGAATTTATAAAATAGAGGGCAATAACATACAAATGACCTATCAATTTGGTTTTCCAAATCTTCAAAATACTGGATCCTTTTTATTAAATGGTGAGCTGTACACGGTCAGGAGATTTTTTGAAACCACCATTACCAAAAGAAATCATTTGGGTGGGGTAATAACTACCTATGAGTTTCCATACAGTGGGTCGTATTTGTATAGTGAAGCCGGAAGAGTGAACGTATACTCCCCCGATTTTATGACATTTACGGAGGAGGGGTTTCAATATCCGCATTTCAGGAAAGAGGATTTTAATCCACCCCTGTGCACCAACTGTTACAGTTTTATAGATTTTGTCCGTGCAGACGATGGTAGCTATCTCGCGTTGGGATATGGAGAGCTCTTCAACAGTAATGTTACCGCACTTCATCGGTTTTTTGAAGACGGCACTACGGACTATGCTTTTCTTTATGATCCTTTCTATTTTCCATTGAACTTTCCGCTAGGAATAGAAAAAATATCCAAAGGAATTGTTATTGCTGGTGGTATAAGTCATGGGGAAAGCTCCGGTGCATATTTAACCTTAATCGACCTGGAGGGATATTTGATAAGCAATACAGAGGAAAGGCCACCACAGGCGAGAATTCCTCTATTGTTGTACCCCAATCCGGTAATATCTCAGCTATTTATGGAATTGAAGGAGGACGATTTTCAGACGGGGACCATAGAGATTTACAATATCAGCGGCAGTTTGGTCCACCGACAGCATGTCAATAGCTTTAAAACAATTATAGATGTAAACAACCTGAGCGCAGGCACCTATGTACTCCGGTATATTTCTGATTACGATCGATCAGCTGTTACCGGAAAATTTGTCAAGGTAAATGATTGAGTCTCAAACTTTGTAGTATATTTGGCATAATCCCGACTGGGTTTATAAAGTCGGAGTGTATTTGGGGCTGAAATGGATTGTTGGGTATATTCCCATCTCACCTGATCAAAGCAACATCCCCCACTCTCACCACTTCTCTTCCGGCCAGATCGGTGTAAACCAACTGATATACATACACGCCCTCACTGGCTATCTGTTCTTTTATTTTTCCGTCCCAGAAGAGCTGTGGACTGTCCGGGCTGATATTACTCACCTCGTGAACCCTATTGCCCCAGCGGTCGAATATCTGAAAACTAGTGACGCTCTCTACTGCTTCGACGCCAAAGGGGCCAAAAGCCGCATTGGGACTGATTCCACTGGATGGCCTGAATACATTTGGAAGAAATACCGTTCGCTCTTTAATTTGGATGTTATATAAGGTATATTTTTTAATTACACAAAAAGCTGTATCTTGTGGTCAAAAACAAGCCATGG
>REEI01000120.1 GCA_007695145.1 Saprospirales bacterium
GTTTTTTCGCATTGTTCGTTGACTTTTTTCGGTCAACCTATTCTAGGGACGGACAAATTGACAATGTACAAAGGGACAATTCTGGTCAGTAAAAATGCTCATCTACCAGAATCTCAAAAATACAGCTCTTGGGCAAGTCGATAGGTATTGGCATGGGCATCGATCAAATCATTGAGTTTATGGGGGTATCCACCTCCCATACTAACCACCAATGGAATGCGGTTTTTTCTACAAAGGCTGAGAACAATTCGGTCTCTTTCCTTTACACCCTGTTTACTGATTTTTAACCTGCCGAGTTTATCTGACTCTAAAATATCAACCCCAGCCTGATAAAAGATCAGATTGGGCTCAACTCTGTCGATCAGTGCAGGGAGGGTATCTCTGAGTATACGAAGATAAGCTCTGTCTTCAATTCCGTCCGGAAGAGAGATATCGAGATCCGACTTTTCTTTTTTCATAGGATAGTTTCCCGCTCCGTGCATACTGAAAGTAAATACTCTGGGATCGTCTCGAAAAATAAATGCATTGCCATTTCCCTGATGAACATCAAGATCGACAATCAGTATTTTTTTAACAGTTGCCCTTTTTAATACCACATTGGAGGCAAGTGCAAAGTCATTAAAAACGCAGAATCCCTCTCCCCGGTCCGGAAAAGCATGATGTGTGCCACCTGCTATATTCATGGAAATGCCATACTTAAGTGCATGATCCACACACGCAAGAGTCCCACCTGATATGACAAAGCCTCTTTCCACTAGATTTTGGGTCACCGGAAATCCAATCTTGCGCTCTTCTTTGCGGCTGAGCCCATTGGTCAATAGCTTATCGATATACTCTTGTTTATGAGTCAATAAAAGGTCTTCAATATCTAAAGGCAAAGGCTGAAAAAAATTATCCTCTGTCACGGTCCCCTCGTAAATTAGTTGCTCAGGAAGCAATTCGTATTTTTCCATGGGAAAGCGATGTCCCTCCGGCAGATCGTATCTATAAATTTTTGACCAGGCAATTTTTAACATGATTTTTAAACGAATGATAATAAACCTTTGTTTAAGGTCAGTCTCTGACATTCTTAAAATATGTTAAGGCCGAATGGATTTGATCTTGAACCCATTTAAATACCTTACCTTTAGCCAATTAAAATTTTGACCAAATGAAGTGTGCTTTTTTACTTTTCTCAATACTTTTCATTGCATCCGGGCTTCAAGCTCAATGGGAACAATTGAACAATTCTTCAGTTACTACACGGCATCATCCGGTAACATTTACACTGGACAATACTGCTTATCTCCTTAGCGGTACCACTCCTCAAAGTAACCCTTTTGGTACCAATAATTTTTACCGCTATGATGAGGAAAATGACAATTGGATCGAGTTGGACAACTTCCCGGGTGGAGCCAGAAGTTTTGCCTATGCTGCAACCTATGAAGGCAAAGCATATTTTGGCTTTGGAGCCAATGGAACTACTTATTTCAACGACCTCTGGAAATATGATCCACAGGCTGAAAGTTGGACGGAATTGACCTCCTGCCCCTGTCGAGGTAGAGCACATCCTGCATTTGTTGCTCACAATGGCAAAATATACATGGGCATGGGGAATGACATCGCCAACCTCAATGACTGGTGGGAGTACGATATTGAATCAGACAGTTGGATGCAAAGGCCAAACCTGCCTGGTGATCCAAGGCACCACCCCTTTCATTTTCAAGCGGGTAACTACGTTTATGCAGGAATGGGGCATGCCGGAATTAATTTTTATGCAGACTGGTACCGCTACGATACCGACAACAACAGCTGGGAGAGAATGAATGACCACCCTCAGGGGCCTCGAGTGGCCGGTCAGGAATTTTCCTATAAAAATCATGGGTTTATCATTAGTGGAGACGGCGACCAGCACCTTAATCTCCCGGAAGGAGAATTTTGGAAGTATTTGCACGAGGAGGATGAATGGGTAAGACTGCCCGATCATCCGGGAAGTCCTCCAGATGGGCGTGTGGGACGATGGGCTCCAGGAAGCATGGTGCTCAACGACTTTTTGTACTTTTTCGGGGGCGCAAATCGAGTAGGTGGGTTTTTATACTCCGAGGTCCATAGATTTGACCTGAGGGAAGTGATCAGCTCAGTAGATAAGCTGAATACTGACCAATCAATTGAAGTGTATCCAAATCCCACTTCCGATATTCTCCACCTGAAGTTTCCCGTGGACAACCTTCAAAATCCAAAGGTATTTGTAACAGATGCTAATGGACGGGTTGTAATTCATGAAAGTCTCCATGGCCAAACCTTTCATATTGGTCATCTTCCCAACGGGTTATATCAACTGACAGTTTCCTCAGAAACCAGATTGCCGCTCAGGACTTCATTTGTCAAAAAACATTGAAGTTCCTCTATTTATGAAATAGTTTAAGCCTACTCTCTCTCAGTCGACCATAGTTTAGGCAATGAAGATTCCAGTTATTGGCTCCAAAAACCATGTCGACCCCTAAAGCCTCCATAGTCTTCATTTTGATAAAAGAAGGCAGCAGCCACTTAATTTGAATGCCAGCAGTGAGAATATCAACCCATTAATTTCCATCGGGCTAAAGGGCTTAACTAGTTTTATGTTGTTTGCTGAGAGTTGATTCTTCCTGGTGTTATGGCCTGGGGCGAGTATTCAAACAGCGGCCGATGGCCTGGTGTAGGCTTGTTTTTGGTCGGGCAGTTGAGGCTTCCATTAAAAAAACGGTTTAATCCATTGATGCCCCTTCTGAGAAAATAAAAATCTGGAGCAATTCTCACTTCTTTAAATAGAACCATCAGAAGAATGTTCTTTGCCACTCTGCGGTGAAACCTTTTTACCCGGTAATAGTCAAAATGTCGCCCTTTCAGTGTTCCGGTCTTTTGCAAAAGTATCACTCTCGTTCCCGAGGGATGGTCAAACTATAGTAATTCCTGCTGATTTGTATATCTTTGCCTGACGGGGAAAAGGAAGTACAGAAAATTTTGGTCCAAGTTGGCATTAGTCCAAAACAGGATTGATTGATCATATGATCGTAGGTTTTCCCCAGGATTATTTTTTCAATCAGGTATATATTGACAATTTTATGGGGCGACCTGCTCAATCCGATTTGCCAAGAAGGCTCAAGACAGCCTTTTTCATAGGACTGGTTGTACTGGGTTCGCTCTATCTCCATCCCCTTATCTTTCTGGTAGTATTTGGAATGATATTTTTCACCCTTGCGCTCGAATTTTTTTCGCTGCGCGATCACTTTTTTCTCAGGGAGAGAAAATCCAAAAGGATGCATTATTGCTTAGCGTTTTTGAGCATTGTTCCCTACCTGCTGGGATCGCTCTTTTACGTCATCGAAGCCATGCCAGGTGCCTTTCCCGGCACCATCCTGCTATTTGCATTGATGAGCAGCATTATTTCCATTGCGGATATGTATGGATACTCCTATTCGCGCCTTTTTCATCTTCCAGCCTGGGTCAGTGCTATTTTTTATCTGGGTTGCCATTTCGCACTTTTGCCCTTGATCTTCTTTACACTGGAGGTTCACTATCACTTTTTTGCTGTGTTGTTTACCATATGGGCATCGGATTCCGGGGCTTATTTTTTGGGAAGAAAATTTGGAAAAAGGAAACTCTTTGCCTCTTTGTCACCAAAAAAAACTTATGAGGGTCTTGTTGGAGGATTGCTCGGTGGTATGCTGATGATGGCACTTCTCGCTCACTGGTTAGACTTGAGTATACAAAATGCTATTGGTCTCGGATTTCTAATAGCAGCAGGAGTAAGTGTTGGCGACCTGGTTGAATCTCGTTACAAAAGGTTAGCGGGTGTAAAGGATTCAGGAATATTACTGCCCGGACACGGAGGCATGTACGATCGTTTTGACGGCTTGCTTTTTATACTACCCTGGCTATTCATTGCGCTGATTTTCTGGCCTCATCTCTTTATCGGAATTTAAGTTAACTTTACGGCCAGTAACATTGGTCCAAAAGGCCTGACAGCTTGCTTTATTTCCACAAAATTATTACCCAATGGGCTTTATTCACAGGGAGGGATATCCCACATTAATTTTAACTGCAGCATTTATAGTTCTAGCTCATATCATTACCTTATGGCTAGATGCGACTACCTTCATCCCCGTAGTGAGCATGTCATCAGCAGTTTTGATTGTCTTTTTTCTCCAGTTTTTCAGAAATCCCAAGCGACCAATCCCCATGACAGGAGACCATCTGGTATATGCACCGGCTGACGGAAAAGTAGTGGTGGTAGAAACAACTCGAGAAAATGAATACTTTGAAGATGAGAGGATACAGGTCTCCATCTTCATGTCTCCAATAAATGTTCATGTCAACAGGGCTCCAATGAATGGGAGAATTGAATACTTTAAATACCATCCCGGGAAATACCTCCTAGCCTGGCACCCTAAGTCCAGCGAACTCAATGAGCGGACTACCATAGTTTTGAAAGGTAATAAAGGAACACTACTTCTTCGTCAAATTGCCGGTATGGCTGCAAGAAGGATTATTTTTTATCCAAAACAAGAACAACAAGTGACACAGGGAGAGGAAATTGGTTTCATCAAATTCGGTTCCAGAGTGGACATTTTCTTTCCAACTGATGCTAAAATTTTGGTAAAACCGGGTGACAAGGTTCTGGGAAATATAAGCGTCATTGGAAATCTTTAGGGTTGTTTTTTTATGCTGTGCCCAAGGAGGCCTCACTGATCCTGCCGGGCAAAATGTCAAACAATATATTTCAAACGAGGCTTTTTCACCTTGCTCCGGCCTACCATCAGCCTTTCACCGTTCATGAAAAACTTTTCACATAAGCTGGGCAGACCCCTCAGACCTCATAAGTGAGTTCGACTTTTTCGCTTATTGGCAGGGCCTGACAAGTGAGAATGAATCCCTCTTCCACCTCAGAGTCATCGAGAGCAAGGCAGGTTTCCATCTCCACCTTCCCAGATATCAATTTGGCCATACAACTGGAGCAGACGCCACTTGTACAGGAATAGGGTGGATCGTGGCCCTCATCCTGAAGTTGAGCCAATATAGATTTTCCCTTTGGCACAACCATTTCTATCCACTCACCGTGCAATTCTACCTTCACCCTTGCACCATCCAGGGCCTCCACTGATTTTTTTAGGGTACTATCCACTGTGAAATACTCTTTGTGAATGCGATCAGAAGAATGTCCAAGACGTTCGAGATGCTTGACTACTGCCTGAATCATAGGACCGGGACCACATACAAAAAAATGCTTTTCCCTGCGCCTTCCAGGATGAGCCTCAAAAAAGCGATCCAGCATTTGCCCATCAATCCTACCCTTCCAACCATCTGGCTTCTTATCATTTTTACCAAAGAGACGGGAAAAAACTCCCTTACCTGTTCTTGTGAATGTCTTATTGACAAAAAACTGACCCTGATGATCCGCCTCCAATCTCTCCAGTTCGTCAGAAAAAATCACCGATTGTGGGTTTCGATTGCAATAAAGCAGAAAAACCTCACTCATTGGCTCTTTCTCCATACAGGACTTAATGAGTGAAATGACCGGGGTGATCCCACTACCTGCAGCAAAAAAGTAATGAGTCCGCTTGGCCTCCGGCATAAACTCCATTGTAAACCTGCCTTCAGGACTACTGACTTTCAAGTTGTCACCCAATGCTACTCCATCCACCAGAAATGGAGAAACCTCGCCTCCATCTACCTTCTTTACGGTAAAAGCAAATTCCTCTTCATGGGGTGCAGAGGAGAGAGAATAAGACCTTCTCAACAATTTCCCGGAGATCTCCACCTCCAGGGTAATGTATTGCCCGGCCTTGTACTGAAACCTCTCTCTAAGGTTTTCAGGAATCTCGAGAATGATGGTTTTTGCCTCGGGGGTATTTTCAATTATACTATTGATTTTCAAATGATAAAACTGCTGATCGCTCATTGTGATTTCAAGATTTTTTTTAGACTTTTTGTGGAATAAACCCCAGAATGGACTCCCACAACACCCAAAGAAACCAA
Source organism: Saprospirales bacterium (assembly GCA_007695145.1). Classification (GTDB taxonomy): domain Bacteria; phylum Bacteroidota; class Bacteroidia; order Chitinophagales; family Saprospiraceae; genus PWJY01. Next base: position 5,995 of record REEI01000120.1, read on the forward strand.
AAAGGAGCTTAAGGTGTTTAAGTTGAGCTCCAATAATTCAGACCTTGACTATTTTTCAATAGAATTTCAATTGCAACCATTCCATGACATCCAATCGAAAGTGAAAGAAAATAAATAAACGGAGTGGATTCACAGTGATTGATGAATGGTTTATCATTTATCCGAAATAACTAAAACAACAAAAGGATGGATTGTAGTCCTTGACGGCCTCAAAAAAGTGCTCCTGATTTCTGGGAGATAAATCAAGCGAAAAAAATTAGGCTTTAATAACTCATAGGGCAATCGAAACAGGACTCTGGCACCTGGAGTAAACCACTGCAACACCTCAAAAATGTATTAAATTATGACCGGCCGTTTTGACAAAACGTGAAAATCCCCAAGAATTTCCACCAGTACCTCATAAGCTTCCGGATAGAGCCTTTCTATCTGTTCCGGAAAAGTGAAAAAATGATGAATCAGCAATGCTGTTGCATCTTCGGGCAACATTCCGCAGTAGGCGGACAGTTCCTTTTCTCCGTAAGCGGAGGCTTCAAGAACCTCAGGTATTGTTGGGCTTATTTTCCTAATTGCTCCAGCGCCTTCATATTTACTCAACCAGGCCTTTGCAGCCTCATAAAGCGCAGTATTGAAGTATGCGGAACCGCGATAACCCAACTGCAAATGATCGATGGTATATATATAAACCCCATCCTCAAAGTCCACTTCAGAGACGTGCACCTGATCAGGGAAGTTGGGCGTCAAAAAGGGATGGCTGTAAAACACAACGGTGTTGAACTTCTTGACCAGTGGTGTTTTGGTCTGAAAAGTAAAAACTGCAGGATAAATGCAACATAGGGCTTTGAGGTCATCGCTCAAATCTGAACCAGCCCTACTGTAAAACTCAGTTTTTAAAACAATCCGCTCAAGTTCTCTTTCGTAATCCTTCCTGAGGTTGGGCGGTAGACCCCGGTAGTAGGGAATGTAGTTGTATAAAAAATTGACAAGAGCAGGATCAGAGGTCGGAGGTTTTTTTTCCAACCACCAATTATTGATGGCCTTTTCAATCATAAGCACTCCCGCAGCAGCCATTACGAGACCAATAAAAATGGGGGGATATTTGGGTCTAAACTCAAAAATCATCAAATAGAGAACCACTCCGGCGGCTAAAAGAATGGGAAGCAAAATGTACCTGGAAAGCATACTAAATAATTTTCAACTGCATAAATAAGTATTTTTTGAAAAGGCGCCCAGGGAAAGGCTGATATTGTTTCAAAACATTTTTAGCTGAGTTACAAAAAGGTTTTCATTCATGATGTAAAAAATTTCGACAAAAAAAACTGCTTGCACCAATCCATATAGAGGAAAATTGATTTTACAAATATTTGTTGATCAATTGGTTCAATGTAGCATTTGGTTTATCAAACGAACAAGGGTGAAAAATCCTTTCATTTAGTTTGAAGAAAAAATATCCGTCTGGGGGGTTGAATTGCAGAATATCTCATATATTTGCGTCGCCTTATGGCAAAACAGGGTACCATAGCTCAGTTGGTAGAGCACAGGACTGAAAATCCTGGTGTCCCTGGTTCGATTCCAGGTGGTACCACAAGAGGTTGGGAGTAATTCCGACCTCTTTTTTTATTAGAGGCTACAACACTTTTTTCAAAATCTCCACTCACATCCCTTTTAAGTACTAGAAAAAAGGCAAAGGCTCTGTTTGAATTCCCCTACAAATTTTATCTTCGCACCAATTTTCAGCAAAACTTTACCACTCCATGACGAATCCGGAAAGATACATTGTCACCTCTGCCCTACCTTACGCCAATGGCCCATTACACGTTGGCCATCTGTCCGGTGCCTACCTTCCTGCAGATGTGTACGTTCGCTTTCTCCGCATCATGGGAAAAGATGTACTTTTTGTCTGTGGTTCGGATGAGCACGGAGCTGCAATTACATTAAAAGCAAGGAAGGAAGGTGTTCACCCCAGAGAAATCATTGACAAATATCACGGGGAATTCAAGCAGTCCTTTGAAAAAATTGGACTTTCCTTCGATATATATCACCGAACGTCCAGCGATCTACATCACGAAACTTCAGCAGGTTTTTTCAAGAAATTGTATGAAAAGGGGGAATTTGTTGAAAAAGAAAGCAGCCAATACTTCGACCAGGAGGCTCAGCAGTTTCTGGCGGACCGCTACATAAAGGGGGAGTGCCCAAAGTGCGGATATTCGGAAGCCTATGGAGACCAGTGCGAGAGCTGTGGTAGTTCTCTCAACCCCATTGATTTGATTAACCCCATTTCTACCCTAAGTGGACAGCAGCCGGTGTTAAAGTCGACCCGGCATTGGTATTTGCCATTGGATAGGTACGAAGACTGGCTGCGTGATTATATATTGGAGGGCAAGTTGGACGGAGAAGAACACCACGATCCCAATAAGTGGAAAAACCATGTGATCGGCCAATGTAAATCATGGATTGACGGAGGACTGGAGCCCAGAGCCATGACCCGTGATTTAGATTGGGGGGTAGATGTACCTCAAGACATTCCGGGATCGGAGGGGAAAAAGCTTTATGTTTGGCTGGATGCGCCCATTGGATACATTTCAGCTACCCGGCAATGGGCCTTAGAAAATGCAGCCAAAGGGGAAGGAGGCCGGGAGGACGATTGGAAGAAATACTGGATGGATAAGAGCAGTTGTCTAATTCACTTTATAGGCAAGGACAATATTGTTTTTCACTGTCTCATCTTCCCCGCAATTTTAAAAGCACATGGGGATTATGTACTGCCCAAAAATGTGCCGGCCAATCAATTTATGAATTTGGAGGGCAAGAAAATTTCAACCTCCCGAAACTGGGCGGTCTGGATGGAGGATTTTCTCGACAGGTGGCAGGGAATGGAAGACTCTCTCCGCTACTACTGCATAAAAAACATGCCCGAGCAGAAAGACAGTGAGTTTACCTGGAAGGGATTCCAGGAAGCCCACAACAATGAATTGGTGAATAATCTGGCAAATTTCATCAATAGGGTTATTGTTTTGACCAATAAATACTACAATGGGTCAGTACCTGAGTTTGATGAAAACCTTCCATTGGAGGGCAACGATGATTATGGTATGCCTTCTTACCACGAGACGGAACTGATGGATCTCTTTGACCGCCTGGACCAACTCTGCGAATCCATCCGATCCTTTGAACTTCGAAATGGGTTGAAACAATTAATGGAGCTATCCTCCTACGGCAATCAATTTCTTCAAAATCACGAACCCTGGAAACTTCAAAAATCCGATCCTGATTCTGTAGCAGTGGTAATGAATGTTTCCTTGCAAATAGTTGCAGCTATTTCTGTAGCAATCTACCCATTTCTCCCCTTTACCTCCGAGAAGATAAGAACCATGCTTGCCCTTGAACCCATAAAGGGCACGGATGAATTACTTGTGCTTCTCGACTCCCTTTCAGAAGGTGAGGTACTTCTGCCAACTCACCATAAAATTGGAGAGCCCACTCACCTTTTCACGAGAATAAAAGACGAACTGATTGAGGAAGAATTGAAACTCCTGCATGAATCTCAAGATGGAGAAAAATCAAAAGCCATGGACAGACCCCGCATCAAAGAAAATGTCGAGTTTGAAAATTTTAGCACCCTTGATCTAAGAACAGCTACCATTGTCCATGCAGAGAAGGTGCCCAAAACGAAAAAACTTCTCAAGCTTGAAGTAGATCTCGGATTTGAGCGGAGGACCATCGTCTCGGGAATTGCCGAACATCATTTACCAGAGGAAGTAATTGGAAAGAAGGTAACGATTGTGGCCAATTTGGCACCAAAAAATCTGCGCGGGATTTTGTCCAATGGAATGATATTGATGGCCGAAGACAATAATGGGCGCCTGGAGTTTGTTTCTCCTCCCCAGGATTTTGAGGACGGATTTACGGTGCGGTAGTGAACAAACTAGTAAAGAAGAAATAGTCATGGGCCAAATAAGCGGTTAAATCTCAGCAAAATGAAGCACGCCAATTTGATCAAATGGCTCATAATTTTTTTTCTGTTTGTACTGGGATCTCTGGCAGTAGTTGAAAAGATCAACCGGCTGGAGCGTCAAGAACTTTGGGGATACCTTCCACTTGGCATTTTTATAGGCTACTGGATTGCCATTTCATTGATCCTGTTTCCCAATCCATTGAAAAATAAAAAATCTGCTTTTGCCTTCATTGGCCCCCTTTTGGGAGGTCTGGCTCTGGCATTCAGTTTTCCTCCTTCACCTTTTCCCCTGCTTGCAATGGCTGGATTTATTCCTATTTTGTTGTTGTCTGACCGTCAACTCAATTTTGGATACAGTCGGAAAATGAGGTTGCTCATGGCCTTCCACACCTTTATGACCTGGAATATAGTTGCTACCTTTTGGGTAGCTAATACTGCCCTTGCAGCCGGCATATTTGCAATAGTGGTGAACAGTTTGCTGATGTTGATTCCCTGGACTTTGTTTTTGTGGACACGCCATAGAATAGGATTTTTCAAAGCGGGGGTGATATTCGCCTCCTATTGGCTTACTTTTGAGTTTTTACACCACAACTGGGAGCTTACCTGGCCCTGGCTAACCCTGGGGAACGCACTTTCAGGTTTACCCATTCTGGCACAATGGTATGAATTCACCGGAAGTCCGGGTGGTAGTCTTTGGATCATTGGTGGCAACTGGTGGCTGTATCTTGCAGCAAAAAGGAGCATGATGGGTTACCCTCGGGCAGCAAAGAACTATATTTACTTCCGGTTCCTTCCCTGGTTGATCATACCATCCCTTTTGTCCATATACATCTACAGCAAACCTGACACAGAGGCGGAAAAAATCATAAAAGTAGCGGTGGTTCAGCCCAACTTTGAACCCCACTATGAAAAATTCAGAATCCCATATTCGATGCAACTCCAGCGAATCAGTGAGCAGATAGAGTATGCACTGGAGGCTGGGGCAGAAATAGTGGTACTTCCGGAAACCAGTGTTAGAGTAAATCTGCACGAAGGAAAATCAGATGGTACGCTCCGAAGCTTGACCCGTCTGATGGAGAAATATCCCGATGCTCATTTGATTGCGGGATTGAATTCTCTTTATATATTCGAAAATCGAGAACAAGCAGACGAGGCCTTTTTAAGAATCCACATTAGAGCCCCTGGGGACACAATTTTCTGGGAATCTCACAACAGCGCAGGGGTGATCAACCGCCATGGCCTTCAAGAAATCTATTTCAAGTCTAAATTGGTGCCCGGAGCTGAGATTTTTCCTTTTCGAAATCTACTTTTCTTTATGGAGCCGCTGGTTGATCAATTGGGTGGAAGTACGAGCGGACTTCGAACCCAGGAAGAGCGATCGGCCTTCCTCACTGAAAATATCGGGCTGGCTCCCGTTATTTGCTACGAAAGTGTATTTGGGGAATTTCACCGTGGGTACTTTGAAGCCGGAGCCAGGGGTATACTAATTATGACAAACGATGGCTGGTGGGACAATAGTCCGGGACACATCCAGCATCTTTATATAGGCGCCCTGAGAGCTATCGAGTACAGAAAAGAAATTGCCAGGTCTGCCAATACCGGGATAAGTGGATTCATAGACGAAAAAGGAAGGGTCCGATACCCAACCCTCTACGAAGAAACTGCCGTGGTGATTGATGAACTCAGACTCAACAGCAGACAAACCTTTTACGCCAGAAATGGAGATATCCTCAGCAGAATAGCCGGTTTGCTCAGTCTTGGGTTTCTGCTTTTGTTGCCCGCCAATAAGCTCAAGAGCAAGTTGCTTTAATTTGAGTTTGAGGTTTAATAATTAAACTCACGGTAAGCAGAAGTGATTAAAAGAATAAGCATGAATGAATAAATTCCCCTGCTCGAGTTTCTCATTTCTTTA
>REEI01000058.1 GCA_007695145.1 Saprospirales bacterium
ATCATCGAATAAACATTCTCTTCACCGGATCTGTCATAAATTTCAATGGGGCCGGTGTATTGTTGTGATTCAGTGGTTGGATTGCTGCCATCTGTGGTGTAATAGATGGTGACCTTGGTATCCGGGTGGCTGATTTCCAGCAGGAAGGGCTCGGTATAAAAGCCGGGCTGGTGGCTAAAAGTGGGAGGCTCCACTATCCCGCTAAAGGAGGGGTTGGCATTAGGATGGCCGGGGGTGGCGCTTTCGAAGTAAAACCAGTTGTCTGTGCCATCGGGAAATCGACCCCAGGAGAGGTCGCGCGGTATGGCTCGGGGCTCTACTTCATCTATGCGCTCACCATCGGGGCGGGTGAGAATCACCTCTTCACCGGAGGAACTGATGGCGAAATTGGTGTGCAACTCTCCATCGGGATCGTTTCGGTCCTTGTTGGAAGCCCAAATAACCAAATGTTCGCCCGGTCTCAATTCCACAGCCGGAAGCAGCCAGCGAAAGGGTTGACCATAATCGTCCGAGAGACCCCAACCCTCTAAATTGACCACTTCGTCACCGGCATTGTAAAGTTCTATCCAGTCCTCATAATCGCCGTCTTCATCCGCCAGGGTATTGCCATTGGAGGCCATTACTTCATTGATTACCAACTCCTGAGCTTTCAGGGTATAAGTACACATCAGAAGGAGTGAAAACGCACAAATAGTAAGTAGAATCTGCTTCATAGCATCGTATTTAATTGATTCAAGGCAAATATAATGATTTTTTAATATTCATTATAGCTTTCCATTCAATTACCGCCTTGAAGTTGGTTGTTTTCTGCTAAAGAAGAATGTAAGATAATGTATCCTGTTCATTGCCTATAGGATTCGATAAACTGCCGCTTAAGGCAAGCTAAATTACATCAATAAAAGAGTGGCGATAATTGGAGAAATTCAATCCTTTAAAAGGTATGCACTCGACTCCTTGTTAGATGGCTGTATCGGACAAATTGGTCGATCGGATATCACCAGATCGAAGTCGGAAAAAAGGAAGGAGTCAGATATCTGAAGGGCAGTAGAAATTGAATGCCTATTTTTAATTACCCATTCATTATTTTCCCTCTCCACTAAATTTCCTACATTTGTATCCGTCAAAGCAAACTCGAATGTTATCTAAATCTCAGCAAAGAATCCTCCGATCCAGGATATTCAGACATCTGGATGGTATAGCCGTTGCCTTTTCTGCGCATGCACTAAAGCAAAAAGGCGTTTTAGACTATCTACTGGAAAGGGGAAAATGCGAAATTTCAGAATTGACCGAAAAGTTTCAGGCCAATGAGGGCTACCTCAATGTTGGTCTGCGCTCTCTGGCTTCTCAGGGATGGCTAAAAAGAGAGGTGGACAACCAGACCAATCGCATTGAATTGACCATCAATAAAAAAAGTCCCATTGCTTTTGAATTGATTGAATTCTATGGTGAGGCAATCAAATTCCTAAAAGAACACCATTCACTTTCCCCTGATAAGTTGAGTACCGAATCCAAGCAACAATTTTTCAAACTTTTGACCTCGATTGAAAAGGACTTTCACCTTCCTCCGCCAAAAAACGAGCATGAAAGAGAAGTTCGCGAGCAAATAAGAACGCATATTGAAGGAAATTTAGCCGGGCCACTCACGGTAATGCTCGCAATGGGCGGTATGTTCCACAAGTATTTTATGGAAGCCTCATTCAGTCCGGATGAATATCACGAGGACGCCCATAGTTTTGAGCAAATACTGGACTTTTTTACCCGACTGGGCTGGTTTAATAAGGGCAATGCTACTTTTCAATTTACAGATGAAGGCTTGTTTTTCGCAAAAAGAGCCTCAGCTTACGGGGTCACCGTCTCTTACCTTCCCACCTTCAGAAAGGTAGATGAATTAATCTTTGGCAATCCTGAAATTCTTGTGAGCCAGGCCGGAGAAGAAGAAAAGCACGTAGACCGGGAGATGAACGTCTGGGGAAGTGGGGGCGCCCACTCTGCGTACTTTAAAAAGGTAGATGAAATCATAATCGACCTTTTCAACCGCCCCATCAATGAACAACCTAAAGGAGTACTGGACATGGGTTGCGGCAATGGGGCATTTCTCATTCATATTTTTGATGTCATCGAGCAGCGCACCTACAGAGGAAAAATTCTTGACCAACACCCCCTGCTGCTGGTAGGTGCAGACTACAACCAATCAGCACTAAAAGTGACCAGAGCCAATCTGATAAAGTCCGATATTTGGGCAAAAGTGGTCTGGGGCGATATCGGGGACCCGGATCAATTGGCAAGCAATCTGAGACAGGACTATGGCATAGAAATGGAAGAACTGCTCAATGTCAGAACCTTTCTCGACCACAATCGAATCTGGAAAAACCCCTTACACACCACTGACCGAATCAGCAGCTCATCTGGAGCTTTTGCCTACAGAGGAAAGCGACTGAACAACAACCTGGTAGAAGACAGTTTGCTGGAGCACTTTAAAAACTGGGCCCCATTTATTCATCGCTTTGGTCTTTTAGTCATCGAATTGCACACCCTCCCTTCAGAACTCACGGCTGCAAATCCCGGCAGAACACCTGCTACAGCCTATGATGCCACCCACGGATTCTCCGACCAATACATACTGGAGGCAGAGGTTTTTATAAGAATTGCAGAAGAGGCCGGACTCCAGCGGGATGAACGATTAAAAGCGAGATTCCCGGATTCCGAGCTGGCAACCATTAGCGTCAATTTGTTGAAGGGGTAAAAGCATGGCAACTCAAGATGACGCTGAGTCGAAGCTTACGGATTTAGAGCACTTTTCTCCTCCCTTCTCATAAACTCCAGCAGCTTCTCCCCTGACAATGCAGGCTTCTTACCATAGGCCCATTGGAAAAAATCATTAACAGCCGATTCGACTGATTGGTTGGGATAATAGTGATCGCGACAATGGTGGGTGTATTTCATCACTCGAAAGGCGTCGAACCACTGAAATAAGTTTTTCAAAAAGGTGGCCGGACTGGCAGAATTCGATCGGATTCTTATGAAGTTATTTACGAAGCCGGAATCCTCACTATATGTTTGAAAACTTTCCGGGCATTGGTTGATCAACTGTCCCGGCTCCAGACCGAAGGAATTTTTCAGGCGATCAATCACAGATTTTAAGTCCAAAAATGCATTGGGCGCGATAGTTTCCCACCTCCTGCCTTCGGATATCTCAAGCAGTGCGCGACCTGTACCAAATGGCACACGGTCAGAAATCCTCGGAGCGGGAAAAACAGTAGTATCCTGGCAATCCGCCAATTTTCCCACCCTGGAAAATTTGTGAAGGAAGTAAAAATCCTCACCGGCCTTTCGTCTGTTCATCCCACCTTGCTCCAGATAACCGGCTGCCCGCACGGCCATAGAACTACCCACGGTGTGAAAAGCATGAGGATGGCCTGCCCAACGCTGTCCTGAAATCAGATACCTCAAGTGAATTTCATACTCAATAATGGCATTGCGCAGCAATTCGTCCTGCTGCTCATGTACCGGATGTTCAAAATAAATAGAAACTGCATCGACAGTTGGACGGTGCTTAAAAAATGCATCCAAAGCCACAAGGTAGTTTTTCTCTACCCGGCAATCCATGTCGCAACACAAAATGGGCCTATCACCCAAGCCTGACTCGGAATACCAGCGGGCGGCGAGGTCCATAGCCAACTTACGCGCCAATCCCACTCCTGCTATCCTAGTCGGGATATGGGTTATATGTAGCGGAACCACCACTAAGTTAGAAAATGAATGCTGGAGGGCATACTCCCTGGCTTTTTGATTGAGACTAAAGACCTCAGAGGTCGGATTTTCCGGGGAGTTGATCAATAAAATGACCACCACGGCCATCCCGGGATTTTCACATTCATCAAGACTCGACAATATCAAACCCGGGTCTTCTTCTGCATAACACGGGATGGCAATGATCAAGGGGTCTTTGTCGGATGCGGGCATCCTTAAAGAAGTTTTGGATAGTTCCGAAAAGGTTAATTCCACGCCAGGTCAATCTTATTGAAAATCATCATATAATAGATACTGACTCCGGATGTTCATAAATTCTTTTAGGTCATTCTGCCAGCTCTCCCTTATTTGTTCTTCATTGTATCCGGATAAAATTTGCTTTCTGAGTAGATCAGAGCCGGCGAGACGGTCAAAGAAGCGATTTCTCAGAAAAAATTCATTGCCCGGCTCAAATCCTTCAAACATTTTGATCAAATGAGATAAATCCAACCTCCTGCTTGCAGCAATTTCATGGATGGATTGACTCGAAAAAGAGTAACCATTGCACTCTTCATTGATAAAGGGGGGATGAGTCGCTCCAGGCATACTCACCGGAGTAAAGACGGTGTCGCCTCGACCGTAGAATGGACTGCCAATCAACTGAAACTGAAGTTCAGTACCCCTGCCAACACTCACATTGGTACCCTCAAAAAAACAGAGGGATGGATACAGCAAAATCGATCGCAAGTTGGGGAGATTGGGAGATGGCCTGACGGGCAGCACATAGGTCATGCTGTGGTCGTAATTCAAACAGGGGATTACTTTCAACTCCAGAGCTGCTGCCTGATTAATCCAATTTTCACCCCTTATCATCAAAGCAAACTCACCGACGGTCATTCCATGCACCACAGGCACCGGGTGCATGCCGACAAAAGAGCGAAATTCAGTATCCAAAACCGGGCCATCCACATAGAACCCATTGGGATTGGGTCGGTCTGTAACAATCACTTTGATACCATTTTCAGCGGCAGCCTCCATAATGTAATGCATCGAACTGATGTAGGTATAAAAACGAGCGCCTACATCCTGAATATCGAATAAAATGACCTCAAGCCCATCCAATTGCCGTGGCCCAGGTTTCTTTTCCGATCCGTATAGAGATATTATAGGGATGCCCGTAGTCAAATCTCGGCTGTCCTGGATATGTGCTCCGGCATCAGCATCACCCCTAAACCCATGTTCCAGAGCAAAAATCCGATCAACTGATATGCCAAGTGCAAGAAGAGTATCCAAAAGATGAACATCCCCAACCAACGAACTGTGATTGACTACCAGGCCCACCTCTTTACTCCTGAGTAAGGGCAGCAATAGATCCAACCTCTCAGCGCCAGCGACAACATCTTCAGCTATTGGAACCTTAAATAAATCTCCATCACTGTCAGTATCCGAATCAGTTTGACCAAAACAGGAACTCAAGCCGATAGAAAACATGAGAACTACAAGCAATACTCGCATCATATAAAACATCATAAGTAATTAAGCGCAAATATACAACATATAAAATAAACCCTTTATGTAAAATCCTGCCAGATAGTTCCCTTCAATACCGTGTACCTAACAAATTTTACCCATTAAAGCATTTAAACCCAATTTTAAACGCCAAATCCTTGAATGCCGGGAAAAAAGATAGAAGAATGCAAACCGATGCGCTGATTGAATATACTTTAACACCAAAAATTTAAGGAATTGTATCCTTTGCCTTGATTATAGGATTCAATAACCTGTCTCGTAAGGCATACTTTATCTGATTCATTTTGAAATGAGAAACTTGGGTATAAAAGTTGATAGTTCCTCCTATTTCTTACTTGCACAAAAAGGGAATCCAGGTTTTCAGTAGTAGCCAACAAAAATTTTAGAAATTTATATGGTCCATAGGATGTCACTTAATTTGAGGAAAAAATATCCATTTATCTAATTTTCTTTACTTTATAGATTATATTTTTCTACTATTCAATTTGGTTTACGGTTTAAAATACCAGAGATTTTTTGAAACGAGCAACCGGACAACAGCGGTTGGCTAAAGGCAGCCTTTCTATTCTCAATAAATTCATAAAAACAGTATTTTATTCTGTTTATAACTTTTAAAATCACCTATTTCAAAAATTTACTCTTTTTTTTAAAGTTTTTCAAACAATTATTTGTCTATGTGCGTTTAGATATTGTAATTTTGCAACACCAAAAAAAACGGAGGTAGTTATGTTTAAGCGAAGATTTAAAAGAATGCATGGAATTGCTACTGTGACAGCACCTGCAACAAAGATTTTTTAAAGATTTAAGTTAAAAGTTAATCAGTTAGACCCGGGCGCAATTTGTGCCCGGGTTTTTTGTTTAATAGAAAATATGTCACTAACTTGCAGGCATTATGGGACTGTTTAACAAAATCAAGAAATGGTTTTCAAAGGAGGATCAATCTCCACTACCCTCCACCGATGAATTCTTCAGCGACTCAAGCTTCGACCCGGAAAAATTTTTAAGGGAAATGGAGCAAAGTTCTGCTGAACATAAATCATCTCCTAAAGATTCCGACAGCCACCACAACCCCTTGAAGTCGAATCCAAAGAAAGACAAGAAGTCGGACATCGCCTCTCTCTTCATCTCTGAGGGCGACAAAATTGATCCCGAACAGGTCAAAAGAAGCAGCCAACTGGACCGTGAACTAAACGAAGAAAGGACAGGCGGTCCTTCCCATTCGTCATCGGATTCCTCCAAAAGCCGCAATCCATTGGACTCCCCGGAACTAAGGGAGAATATACAGCGAGCCAAGGATTCCGTAAAAGAAACCGGGGAAAAAATACGCTCCGGGTTCGACAGCTTTTTAGATGAGGTCGAAAAGAAATCCGCAGAATTAGACGATATAGAACGCGCTGAAAAAGAGCGCTATTCAGGCCCATTAGATTATAGAGGAAGCTCCCTTCTCGATGACAAGGACGACTTTTTTGAGAAAGCCAGGGCATTTGCTGATGGCCGCCCCCTACCTTCGGATAAAGCTGAAATCATTGATAGCGATCGACTAAAGTCGAATAAGAAAAAGGACGACCGAAAGGTCTATGGATTTGAGGATGCTGACGGTGACGGGGATGAGATTATCGACGATGCCATTATAGAAGAAGAATAGGCCGGCGAACTAGCTAAAGACTTTACTCTGCGGTCACATCTCCTCCCCAAATCTCGCAATTCACTATTGGCCTTTCCAAGATGGTACACTTTTCAACTGATAGTTATAACCGAAGTGGAATATCGGTTTAATTCCCTGATGCACAATTAAAAACATTGTCAAATTAAAGGTTTTATTACTATTTAATTCACTGTTTTTAGGCCCGTTGCACATTGAGCACCGCCCTAAAATACTCTATAAATATTTAAACTTATCATATATACGGTGCCAAATATTTGATTTCTAAAAAAAAGACGCTAATATTGCAGCTGGTTAGATCATTTACGCATAGTTTATTCAATGGAGGAACTCAATAAAGAAAGCCGCAAAACCCCTTACTCTTTTTTATTCGGAGCCATAGCATTGCTCTTGATTCCCATGTCATTTCTACTTTGGCCGGTGGCAGATTCTGAAAAGGATGAATGGTCTTCCCAGGAGGAGGAACACACTAAGGATGAGGAACCCAATTTGTACTTTGGATTCATTAAGGATTCTTTTTATGTGTATGAGTCTGAAATTCAAAGAAATGAATTTTTGTCTAACATTCTACTTGCGCACAAAGTCAGTTACGCAACCATAGCAGAACTTGAAACGGCTACCAGAGATACTTATTCAGTCAGGAGGTTGAGAGCCGGGAGGCCATACGCAATTTTGAACCGCGATACCACTACGGCTGCTGACTATTTTATTTACAAGCCGGGAGCCTTCAACTATGTAGTTTACTCACTTAAAGACAGTCTATACGCTGAGGTGTTTTACCATCCGGTGGACACAGTCGTAAGAACCGGAGCCGGATACATTGATCACTCCCTTTGGGTAGCCATGAGAAATGGCGGTATGAGCGACGCTCTCATTGGGAAAATGGAAGACGCACTGGCATGGACGGTTGATTTTTACCATATCCAAAAGGGGGATCAATTTAAGTTGATATACGAGGAGCGATTGATCGATGGAGAAGCGGTTGGAGTTGGAAGATTGCTGGCCGCCAATTACATCGACAGGAATGGTGACAATTATGCCATCTATTTTGAAAATGAGAATTACTCCGGATTTTACGACCTAGAGGGCAGGCCAATGAAAAGAGCTTTCCTGAGGGCACCGGTTCGATACACAAGAATCTCCTCCCGATTCAACCCAAGAAGACTACATCCGGTACTTCAAAGAATAAGACCGCATTTAGGTACTGATTATGCTGCGCCACACGGTACTGAGATATTCTCCGTAGCAGATGGGGTCGTAACAGCTGCCTCCTACACCTCCGGCAATGGAAACTATGTCAGGATTCGACACGATCATGTCTATGAAACCCAATACCTACACATGTCTCGCTTTGCGAGTGGAATCAGGCCTGGGGTTAGGGTTAAACAAGGTCAGGTAATTGGTTATGTGGGTTCAACCGGATTGGCCACAGGACCTCATGTTTGTTTCAGATTTTGGAAAAATGGTGTTCAGGTGGACCACCTGAAGGAAAACCTCCCCCCTCCAGAACCTATGTCAGAGGAAGACCTACCCCTGTTCTTTGCCCATAGAGACTCCATACTGCCCATTCTGGATGCCATCCCTATTATTAGACCCGACGTAAAACCAGCATTTGAAGTGGTGGATAGAAGCTTGCAGCAGGAAATTTTGGAACTTTCCCGATAAAAATTTTAAGCCTAAAGGTAAAATTTGAGTACGCCCTGAATTGTGATTGAAGAGCTAATCGGCAATTCAGCCAATAAATACCTCAGCACTATCTGATTCAATTGGCGAAAAAAGAGAGAAATTGCCGAACTCATGTACTCTCTAATGCAATTCATTGCCAAACGGAAATTAAAGGACCCACCTACACTTACTAAAGTCAATGGATATAGTCAAAAGTTCAAAAATGGGCATTGGCACATCATCGTATCAATCTGAATCCATGACCTGGCTGGAATTCTTCTACTGTTAGTATTTTCCAATATTTGTCAGTTTGGTTCCAAAGTTTTGATTGATTACAGAATTTACGGATTCCGAATTTTAAATAATATTTCCCTCAGTGGTCCCTCAATCCATGCGCTTGCAAATAGGTGTCAAAACTAAAATACCAGCCAATAACAAGAAAAATTAGATCTCCTGTCAGTTTCCCATGGATACCCTGTGTGGCAAACATCTCAATAGGTAGTACCAAAAAAGCCCCGGAGAATTAACCCCGAGGCTTAAAGTCTTTATTTTAGGACAACGAAAATTTATTTGCCGTTGCCTGATTTTTCAGCTACACCCTTAGGTAAAACCAAAAGATTATCAAACTCACGCAATCCGGTACCGGCAGGAATTTTCTTACCTACAATTACATTCTCTTTAAGGCCATTGAGAATATCTTTCTTGGCAGACATCGCGGCAGTACTCAACACTTTGGTAGTCTCCTGGAATGATGCAGCAGATATCCATGATTCTGTACCGAGAGAAGACTTGGTTATACCTTGAAGGATAGCACTTGAGGTAGCAGGAATTGCATCTCTGTACTCGACAGTTTTGAGGTCCTTTCTCTTCAGAGCGGAATTCTCTTCTCTCAATTGCCTTAGAGAGACAATTTGCCCCGGCTTGAGATTGGTACTGTCTCCAGAGTCTGTAATTACCTTTTTGTCAAAAATCCAGTCATTTTGCTCAAGGAAGTCGTACTTCTCAACTGCTTCACCCTCCAGGAAAGTAGTATCTCCGGAATCCTCAATTTGGACTCTCCTCATCATTTGCCTAACAATCACTTCTATGTGCTTGTCATTGATGTTGATACCCTGAGATCGGTATACTTCCTGAACTTCATTCACCAAATAGGACTGTACAGCGTAAGGTCCTTTAATCGCTAGAATGTCAACAGCAGAGATTGAACCCTCGGACAACTGCATTCCTGCGCGCACAAAATCACCTTCCTGGACTAAAATGTGCTTTGAAAGACCTATGAGGTACTTTCGTTTTTGATTGGTTCTCTCATCCTCAACAAACACCTCTCTGTTTCCTCTCTTGATCTTACCAAAACTGACAATACCGTCAATCTCGGAAACAACTGCAGGATTAGACGGATTTCTGGCCTCGAACAATTCGGTAACCCGTGGAAGACCACCGGTAATATCCTGAATAGCTCCAAGTTTTCTCGGAATCTTAGCAAGTCTCTGACCGGCCTTGAGTTCATCACCCTCGTCTACAGAGATGTATGCCCCAACAGGCATGTTATAACTCTTTAGAATTTCACCATCGGGAGAAAGAATCTTTATTTCCGGTATCTTTCTCTTATTCTTCGACTCTATGATAATCTTTTCAACATACCCTGTTTGGTCGTCCTTCTCAGTTCGGTAGGTGACATTTTCTTCAATAGAATCGTAGCTTACGATACCACCAAATTCAGAAATGATCACACTGTTAAATGGATCCCATGAGCAAAGACGGTCGCCTCTTTTCACCTCCTGGCCCTCCTGCACATATAAAATGGAACCATAGGGAGCATAGTTACTGGACAGGACTTTTCCGGTCTCTTTTTCAATCAACCTTATTTCACCGGATCTGGACAAAATAACAGAGTTGTCAGAATCAGAAAGGTCAGTCGTCCTAAGGTTATCAAAGGCAACCACACCTTGTTGTTTGGCTACCAGTTCACTCTCCTGCTGAGAGACCGACGCAACACCACCCACGTGGAAGGTACGTAGAGTCAACTGAGTACCTGGTTCACCAATACTTTGAGCAGCAATAATTCCAACAGCATCACCCTTCTCCGCTACTCTACCAGTGGCCAGGTTTTTGCCATAGCACTTGGTGCAGACTCCTCGCTTGGTCTCACAGGTTAGTACTGAGCGAATGGTTACCGTCTCTATGCCAAGATCTTCCAATTGCTGAGCAAGGTTGGTAGAGATGTACTCTCCTGATCCGATCAGCACTTCATCAGTGTCCGGGTGAAAGATATCGTGAAGAGAAAATCTTCCGGCTATACGCTTGGCAAGAGGTTCAATAATTTTATCTTTATCCCGAAGGGCTATCATCTCAATGCCCCTCAAGGTATGGCAATCTTCTTCTAGAATTACAACATCCTGAGAAACATCCACGAGACGTCTTGTGAGATAACCGGCATCCGCGGTCTTTAGGGCGGTATCCGCCAGACCTTTACGGGCACCGTGGGTGGAGATGAAGTACTCGAGAACCGATAGTCCATCGACAAAGTTCGAAAGTATGGGGTTCTCAATGATCGCGCCCCCGGTATCACCTGATTTACGCGGTTTGGCCATCAGTCCCCTCAATCCGCAAAGCTGCTTGATTTGCTGCTTACTACCCCTTGCACCGGAGTGAAGCATCATGTAAACTGAGTTGAACCCGCCCTTGTGAACAGACAATTCCTTCATCAGGTTATCCGTAATAGTGTTATCCGCGAAAGTCCACTTATCGATAATCTGATTGTACCTCTCATTATTGGTAATCAGACCCATATTGTAATTATCCCACACCTCATCGACCTCAGATTGCGCCTCTTCAAGCATTTTTTCCTTGATAGTAGGTACAATCATATCTCCGAGGTTAAAGGAAAGACCACCTTTGAAAGACCAGTAGAAGCCCATGTCCTTAATCTTATCAAGGAAAGCTGCAGTGGTCTGGAAGTCAGTTCTTTCAATTATACCGGCAATAACTCTTTTAAGGTTTTTCTTTGTGAGTAGTTCATTCACAAAAGGCAGGTGAACGGGTACAGCCTCATTGAAAATTACTCGTCCAACGGTAGTTTCAATTCTCCTCTTCACCAATTGCCCTGTTTCATCCTCAACAGAAACCCTCACATTAACGATGGCGTGCAGTTCCACCTTCCCCTCATTGTAGGCAATTCTTGCTTCCTCTTCTGAGTAAAATTTCATGCCATGACCGAGTACTTCAACCCCATTTTCCGGTCTCTTGTCCTTAGTCAAGTAGTAAAGGCCGAGAACCATATCTTGAGACGGAAGGGTGACCGGTGAACCGTCTTGTGGGTTCAGCATATTGTGTGCAGATAGCAACAACACCTGGGCTTCCAAAATAGAAGCATGGCTGAGTGGCACGTGAACAGCCATCTGGTCACCGTCAAAATCCGCGTTGAAAGCTCCACAAACAAGAGGGTGGAGTTGAATGGCCTTACCTTCGATCAGCCTAGGTTGAAAAGCCTGAACCGATAGACGGTGAAGAGTTGGGGCCCGGTTAAGAATCACGGGATGTCCCTTGAGTATATTTTCCAGTATTTCCCAAATTACCGGGTCTTTTCTATCGACCAGTTTCTTTGCAGATTTTACTGTCTTAACGATTCCTCTCTCGATCAGCTTGCGAATAATAAAAGGCTTGAAAAGCTCGCTAGCCATACCTTTGGGAAGACCACATTCGTGCAATTTAAGCGTAGGGCCAACGACAATCACAGATCGGCCGGAATAATCCACCCTTTTCCCGAGTAGGTTTTGGCGGAATCTACCCTGCTTACCTTTGAGTACATCGCTGAGGGATTTCAAGGCTCGACCACCTTCTGCCTTTACCGCATTCGATTTTCTTGAGTTATCAAAAAGCGAATCTACTGCCTCTTGAAGCATCCGTTTTTCGTTTCTGAGAATGACCTCAGGTGCTTTGATCTCCATCAACCTTTTCAGACGATTATTTCTAATAATCACCCTTCTGTAGAGGTCATTGAGGTCAGAACTTGCAAACCTACCACCATCCAGAGGAACCAAAGGTCTCAATTCAGGGGGGGTAACAGGAAGGTACTTAATGACAGCCCATTCAGGTTTGTTTTCAACCCTTTCCTGTCCATCTCTAAAAGCCTCCACTACCCGAAGTCTTTTAAGTGCTTCTGATTTCCTTTGCTGGGAGGTCTCAGTTGCGGCCTGATGCCTCAGTTCATAAGAAAGTGACTCCAGGTCAAGTCTTTCCAAGAGATCGTGAACCGCTTCAGCACCCATTTTCGCAATAAACTTATCCGGATGTCCATCGTCAAGTCCTTGATTTTCTTTTGGCAAAGAGTCCAGTACATCTAAGTACTCCTCTTCGGTAAGCAGGTCCATTTTCATGATGCCGTCTGCCTCTTTAACACCGGATTGGATTACTACAAAGCGCTCAAAATAAATAACAGACTCCAACTTTTTAGATGAAAGTCCCAACAGATATCCAATCTTGTTGGGAAGTGATTTGAAAAACCAGATGTGAACTACAGGCACTACCAACTTGATATGGCCCATTCTTTCCCTTCTGACTTTTTTCTCAGTGACTTCCACACCGCATCTGTCGCATACAATACCCTTGTAGCGAATTCTTTTATACTTTCCGCAATAACATTCGTAATCCTTTACAGGTCCAAAAATTCTCTCGCAAAAAAGTCCATCTCTCTCCGGCTTGTAGGAGCGGTAATTGATGGTTTCAGGCTTCAAAACTTCTCCGTATGATCTCTCTAGAATATCATCCGGAGAGCACAAACTAATAGAGATAGAATCGAAGGAAGTATTGGTGGTAAGATTCAGATTTTTTGAAATAGCCATGATAAATTGTTAATTCTTGAAATAGATAAAAAGCTCAACAAGACCAGCGACAATTACTCAAATTTCACGTCGAGAGCCAGTCCCCTCAATTCGTGAATTAGGACGTTGAATGATTCGGGTATATTGGCTTCCGGCAAATTATTGCCCTTGACAATAGCTTCGTAGGCCTTGGCTCGTCCCTGAATATCATCCGACTTGATAGTGAGAAGCTCCTGCAAAATATTGGCAGCACCAAAGGCTTCCAATGCCCAAACTTCCATCTCTCCAAATCGCTGACCACCAAACTGCGCTTTACCACCAAGCGGCTGCTGGGTGATGAGAGAGTATGGGCCAATAGACCTGGCGTGCATCTTGTCGTCTATCATATGTGACAACTTCAGCATGTAAATGATACCCACTGTTGCTTTCTGGTGGAATCGGTCACCCGTCTCCCCATCGTAAAGATAGGTCTGCCCCAATTCAGGCAATCCCGCCTTATCAACATAATCTGCAATTTCATGAATACTGGCTCCATCGAAAATAGGCGTGGCGAACTTCATTCCAAGTTTCTCTCCTGCCCAACCGAGTACCGTTTCAAATATCTGACCAATGTTCATCCTCGAGGGCACACCAAGTGGGTTCAAAACAATGTCAACCGGAGTTCCATCTTCTAAAAACGGCATGTCCTCCATGCGCACAATACGAGATACAATCCCTTTGTTACCGTGGCGACCTGCCAACTTATCCCCCACTTTGAGTTTTCGCTTTTTCGCCATATAAACTTTGGCGAGCTTCAAAACCCCTGCAGGCAATTCGTCCCCTATACTGATATTGAACTTCTCTCGCTTGTAGCGTCCTTTCTCTTCGTTTACTTTAATATTGTAATTATGAAGAACCCGGGCGACAAGAGTGTTGACGTCCTCCTCCTTACTCCAGCCGGAATAGTCCACCTGAGTAAATTCAATTTCATTGAAAACTCGTTGGCTGAACTTGGTTCCCTTTGGAATCAATTCCTCTCCATAGATGGTTTTCACCCCTTCTGAAACCTGCCCTTTTAGAATCAGCAAAAGCTTATCGATCAGGATGGTCTTCAACTCATTGAGAGCAATGGCGTGCTCATCATCCAATGAGCGTAGCATTTCTTTCTCTTTATCCTTTAGAGACTTATCCTTCTTGGCTCTGGAAAAAAGTTGCTTATCGATAACAACTCCCTCAGTAGAGGGGGGCGCCTTGAGCGAAGCGTCTTTTACATCACCGGCCTTATCGCCAAAAATGGCACGAAGCAGTTTTTCTTCAGGTGTTGGGTCGGATTCTCCCTTGGGAGTAATTTTCCCAATGATGATATCACCTTCGTTGATCCAGGCTCCAATTCGAATGATTCCATTCTCATCGAGATCTTTTGTAGCATCCTCACTGACATTGGGAATATCATTTGTCAACTCTTCCTCACCCAACTTCGTATCTCTTACATCCAACTCAAAATGTTCGATATGAAGCGAAGTGTATACATCTTCCTTTACGACCCGCTCGGAGAGAACGATCGCATCCTCAAAGTTATAACCCTTCCAGGGCATAAAGGCCACCTTGAGATTTTGTCCAAGTGCGAGTTCTCCCTTATCGGTGGCGTAACCATCGCATAGTATCTTACCTCTGGTCACTCTTTCCCCCTTTTTCACAATGGGCTTCAGGTTGATGCAGGTACCCTGGTTGGTTCTCAAAAACTTGGTGAGATTATAGGTGGTCAAGTTGGTCTCAAAAGAAACCAAAGTGTCCTCCTCGGTACGGTCGTAACGTATAACGATCTTATTAGCATCAACATACTCCACTACCCCATCCCCATCGGCATTGATGAGCATGCGGGAGTCCCCGGCGACCTTGGCCTCAAGACCCGTGCCTACGATAGGCGAACTGGGTCGAAGCAATGGCACCGCCTGTCTCTGCATGTTAGATCCCATAAGGGCCCTGTTGGCATCGTCATTTTCGAGAAACGGAATAAGAGAAGCACTTACCCCAACAATTTGATTGGGTGCAACATCCATGTACTCAATTTCATCGGGGGCCAAAACGGGAAATTCACCATGTTCTCGGCACTTCACCCTATCTGAAACAAATGCTCCATCCTCCTCAAGTTCAGAGTTAGCCTGGGCAATTTTTTTATAATCTTCCCCTTCAGCCGACAAATATTCAATCTCACCCGACATATCAACCTTACCATCTAAAACCTTTCGGTAAGGTGTCTCCAAAAATCCCATTCGATTGATTTTGGAGTGCACACAGAGGGTGGAGATCAAACCAATATTTGGGCCTTCAGGGGTCTCAATCGTACAAAGTCTACCGTAGTGAGAATAGTGAACGTCCCTGACCTCAAATCCTGCTCTCTCGCGCGAAAGACCTCCGGGTCCAAGAGCTGAAATCCTTCTTTTGTGGGTGATCTCTGAAAGTGGATTGGTTTGATCCAGAAACTGCGACAACTGCGAAGTACCGAAAAAGCTATTAATGACGGAGGAAAGAGTTCGGGCATTGATCAAATCCACAGGTGTAAAAACCTCATTGTCCCGAACATTCATCCGCTCGCGTATGGTTCTGGCCATTCTTGCAAGACCGACTCCAAATTGACTGTAGAGTTGCTCACCAACTGTGCGCACTCTACGGTTGCTCAAGTGGTCGATGTCGTCCAACTCAGCTCTTTGATTAATCAGTGAAATGAGGTATTTCACGATTTCAATAATGTCCTCCTTGGTGAGAACCTGAACCTCAGGATCAATATCCAGAGAGAGTTTACGGTTGATCTTATATCGTCCTACTTCTCCCAGATTATATCTTTTATCCGAGAAAAAGAGCTTATCGATAATACCGCGAGCAGTTTCTTCATCCGGTGGATCGGTTCCTCTCAACTGGCGATAAATATGTTGTACGGCTTCAATTTCAGAACTCGAAGGGTCTTTCTGAAGGGTGTTGTATATAATCGAGTAATCCTCCTCAATATCTTCTTTTTGGAGAATAACGGTCTCAGCTTCTGCATCCAGAATAAGCGTGATATTATCGGCATCCAGAACCATATCCCTTTCAAGGATAATTTCATTTCTCTCAATGGTCACCACTTCACCGGTATCCTCATCTACGAAATCTTCGGTCCATTTTCTCAATACCCTTGCAGCCAACTTTCTTCCGATGGCTTTTTTGAGAGCTGTTTTATTGGCCTTGATTTCTTCAGCCAAACCAAAAATCGTAAGAATTTCTTTATCAGAATCAAATCCAATAGACCTCAAGAGAGTAGTAACCGGAAACTTCTTTTTACGGTCGATGTAGGCATACATCACGGTGTTGATATCGGTGGCAAACTCCATCCAGGCCCCCTTAAATGGAATAACTCTGGCGGAGTGGATTTTTGTACCGTTGGGGTGAAAACTCTGGCTAAAAAACACCCCTGGCGACCGATGCAATTGGGAAACGATTACTCGCTCGGCACCATTGATCACAAATGTTCCCTTAGGGGTGATATAGGGGATATTACCGAGAAAGACATCCTGAACGATGGTTTGGAAATCAATATGCTCTTCGTCGTTACAGGACAGTCTCAGTTTGGCTTTTAGGGGAACACTATAAGTCAGTCCCCTCTGCTTGCATTCATCAATACTGTATCTTGGAGGATCGATGAAATAATCCAGGAACTCCAACACAAAAATATTTCTTGCGTCAGTAATGGGAAAGTTTTCTTGAAAAACCCGATACAAACCCTCGTTAATTCGGTTCTCGGGGGTTGTTTCCAGCTGGAAAAACTCTTTGAACGATTGGAGTTGAATTTCAAGAAAATCAGGATATTCGTTTAGTAGGCGGGTTTTCCCAAAATTAACCCTACTGTTATTCTTTGTAGCGGTAACGATTGAAGCCATTTGAGAATTTTCTTAGATAAAGAATGAAAATGATAGAACCAAAGGTTTGAATTACATATAAACCAGTTTAGCCTGCGTACTATTGTACACAGGCCAGACTGGTAAATATTATTCGAGAATATTAATCAAATTAACACCTCTTATTACTTTAATTCAACAGAAGCACCGGCCTCTTCAAGAGCAGCCTTAATCTTCTCAGCTTCTTCTTTAGGCATTGCTTCCTTAATGGTAGAAGGAGCACCGTCAACCAGGTCCTTTGCGTCTTTCAGACCAAGGCCCAGTAGATTTTTAACTTCCTTAACCACTTTGAGCTTTGCAGATCCTGCACTTGTAAGAACCACATCAAATTCGGTTTTTTCTTCAGCAGCTTCACCACCACCACCGGCAGCACCGGGAGCAACAGCCACTGCAGCAGCAGCAGGTTCAATACCATACTCCTCTTTCATGATTTCAGCCAACTCATTGACCTCTTTAACAGTAAGGTTTACAAGTTGTTCTGCAATTTGCTTTAAATCAGCCATATCAAAAATTTTAAAATTTGTTCAAAAATATTAAATGAGTGTCGTTAACACTTGGAAGCCGTAAATAAAATATCAGGCAGGTCTCTCTTCTAGAGTCTTGAGAAGACCGGCAATGGTCTGTCCTCCTGATTGAAGTCCGCTGAGTACATTCTTGATTGGAGACTGCAACAACAGAATGACATCTCCGAGAAGATCCTCTTTGGATTTTAATGTTGCCAATGCCTCAATCTGCTCATCACCAATATAAATACTCTCCTCGATGTAAGCAGCTTTGAGAATCGGTCGATCGTGAGTCTTGCGGAATTCTTTTAAGACCTTTCCCGGAGCGTTGGCAGTATCCGTAAACAGGATAGCGGTAGGACCTTTGAGTGAGTCAAAAATAGGAGTATATCGATCGCCATTTTCAATACTTTCCATGGCGATTTTTGCAAGTGTATTTTTAACCACCTTCATTTCTATACCTTTGTCGAAACAAGCTCTGCGGAACTTATTCACGTCTTCTACAGAGAGTTTGGAGGCATCAGTCAAATAAAAGAAAGGTGTATTGGTAAATTTATCTTTCAGAAATTCAATGATTTCAACTTTTTGTTCTTTTCTCATCTTTATTCAGTCTTTTAGCAAATTAACGTAAAGTTTTGGGATCGATCTTGATGCCCGGGCTCATAGTTGAAGCCATTGTAACTGATTTCAGGTAGATACCTTTGCTAGATGCAGGCTTCATTTTTACCAGTGTCTGTATCAGTTCGCTGGCATTTTCTACCAATTTATCCTCGGAGAAATCAACACGACCTACTGTGGAGTGAATAATTCCGTATTTATCAACTCTGAAAGAGATTTTACCTTTCTTTACATCAGTGACTGCAGCGCCTACCTCATTAGTAACCGTACCGGTCTTTGGGTTTGGCATAAGCCCCCTGGGACCGAGAACCCTACCTAGTCGACCAACCTGCCCCATCACACCGGGCATGGCAATCACGACGTCAAAATCAGTCCAGCCGCCTTGTACCTTTTGAACAAGTTCTTCCAGACCAACAAAGTCTGCACCGGCATTCTTCGCTTCTTCTTCTTTATCAGGAGTACAGAATACCAATACCTTTTTGGATTTACCGGTACCATTGGGCAAGGTGGCAGTTCCTCTGATCGCCTGATCGGCTTTTCTGGGATCAACACCAAGATTGACGTGAAGGTCAACAGATGCATTGAATTTTGCAGTATTGACTTTTTTTACAAGAGCTACAGCATCTTGAAGGCTGTGCAATTTTTCAGGATCTATCAACTTATTGACAGCCTGTCTCTTTTTGGGAATTTTTGCCATTTTAAAAAAGTTTAGAGGTACAAGCGCGAAATAGCATTATCGCTTCCTCGATGATAAATATAAATTACGCCTCAGCAGTTTCCCACGGAGGAGTTCCTTCAACGGTTATGCCCATACTTCTGGCGGTACCTGCCACCATTCTCATACCGGATTCCACAGTCATTGCGTTTAGGTCGGGCATCTTATTTTCAGCGATGGTTTTTACCTGATCCCAGGTAACACTTCCTACTTTATCCCTATTGGGTTCAGCAGAGCCCCCTTTCAATTTGGCAGCTTCCATCAATTGTGCAGCCGCAGGAGGAGTTTTGATTACAAAGTCAAATGACTTATCCTTATAAACGGTGATTACAACGGGTAGGAGTTTGCCCTGACTCTCTTGAGTGTCGGCATTAAATCTCTTACAGAACTCCATAATGTTGACACCCTTCGCACCCAGCGCTGGCCCTACCGGAGGAGCGGGATTGGCAGCACCGCCGCGAACCTGAAGCTTAATAAATGTTTCTACTTCCTTTGCCATTGTTTACTCAATATTTACAACAAGTCCCTTTTCGGGTACTGTTTATTACAAAATTTAAGTTTGTTTTTCAACCTGCATGAAGTTCAATTCCACTTCAGTAGGTCTTCCAAAAATCTTAACTGATACTTTCAATTTCTTCTTTTCATCTACCACCTCAAGAATATCCCCGACAAAGTTGTTGAAGGGACCATCTGTTATTTTGACTGTTTCGCCAACGATAAATGGCTCGATCATTGATTCCGCTTCATCCTGGGAATCATCCACTTTACCCAGCATGCGATTGGCCTCAGATTCATGCATGGGGATCGGATTGTTTCTTCCCAAAAAGTGGATAACATTCGGAATATTCGAGATACTCTGAATAATTTCACCGGAAAATTTTGAGGATACAGCCTCAATCAAAATATATCCGGGAAGAATATTTCGCTCTGAAATAATCTTTTTTCCCGACCGAATCTTGTACACTTTTTCAGTAGGCACTAGAACCTGGGTAACGACATCCTGCCACCCTGAGCGCTTGACTTCCATGTCAATTCTCTCTTTAATTTTTCGCTCCTTACCACTAATCACTCTAAGCGAATACCATCTCTTTACGTCACTCATTCAGATGTGTTTCAGGGTCACAAATTATAGATAAAGCCGGTAATCTGAAGAGCGATTGAATCCATTACAAAAATTATCAATGTAATAATAATGGAAGCGACAATTACAACTCTGGTACTTCCCAGTAGGTTAGGCCATGTGGGCCAGGTTACCTTGTTTACCAGTTCATTGTAACTCTCCTTAACATGCTGAATAAAAGCACTCATAATTTTAAAGTTTGCACGGGCAGAAGGACTTGAACCCTCAGCCTACGGTTTTGGAGACCGTCGCTCTACCAGTTGAGCTATGCCCGTATGAGTATAATTGTTTTAGTCTTCAGAAAGAATATCAAATAAACAAGAATTTAGCACCCCTTCAATGAGGGATGCTAAATCAATGTTTAAACTATCAATTGATCTGCTTTATTCAGACTAAAGCGTCAAATTATTCAAGTATTTCAGTCACCTGACCGGCGCCTACTGTTCTACCTCCTTCACGGATCGCGAAACGAAGACCTTTCTCCATTGCGATGGTGTTGATGAGGTTAACAGTAAGAGTAACGTTATCGCCGGGCATTACCATTTCAACGCCATCGGGAAGTTCAACATCACCCGTAACGTCAGTAGTACGGAAATAAAACTGAGGTCTGTAGCCCTTGAGAAATGGAGTGTGACGGCCACCCTCTTCTTTGCTAAGTACGTAAACTTCGCACTTGAATTTTCTGTGAGGCTTAACAGAACCTGGAGCACAGATAACCATACCACGGCTAATTTGCTTCTTATCAACACCTCTCAATAGAAGGCCGGCATTGTCACCAGCTTCCCCTCTTTGTAGAAGTTTTCTAAACATCTCCACACCAGTGATAGTAGAATTGATTGGCTTTGCACCCTCAGGCATCATACCGATGATTTCTACAGGCTCACCCACTTTGATCACCCCTCTTTCGATCCTTCCGGTTGCAACAGTACCTCTACCTGTGATTGAGAAAACATCCTCAATTGGCATAAGGAAAGGCTGATCAATAAGACGCTCCGGCTCGGGAATATCGTTATCAACAGCTTCCATTAGTTTCTTTATTGAAGCTACAGCATCTGCATCACCTTCGAGAGCTTTAAGCGCTGATCCGGGAATAATGCTGATATTATCACCATCGAACTCGTACTGGCTCAATAGTTCTCTTACTTCCATTTCTACCAACTCTAGCATTTCCTCATCATCAACAAGATCAACTTTATTGAGGAAAACTACGATATTGGGAACACCTACCTGCCTTGCTAGGAGGATGTGTTCTCTGGTTTGAGGCATTGGTCCATCAGTAGCGGCAACAACCAGTATTGCTCCATCCATTTGAGCTGCACCCGTTACCATGTTTTTAACATAGTCAGCGTGACCGGGACAGTCAACGTGAGCATAGTGTCTGTTGATAGTCTCGTATTCAACGTGAGCAGTATTAATGGTAATACCTCTTTCTTTTTCTTCAGGAGCTGCATCAATAGCATCGTAATCCATTTTACTGGCCAGACCGTCTGCTGACAGAACAGCAGTAATGGCGGCTGTCAAAGTGGTTTTACCGTGATCGACGTGTCCAATAGTACCCACATTTAAGTGGGGTTTCGTTCTTTCAAATGTTTGCTTTGCCATCAGTTAAAGTTTTAAGCAGATTTATATAATGTAATTAATAGTTTAAAATTCCAAATTGAGCCAATGAAGGGATTTGAACCCCCGACCCCTTCCTTACCATGGAAGTGCTCTACCCCTGAGCTACATTGGCAAAAACAGTTCATCAAATGGTAAAAAAGAGCGGGAGACGAGACTCGAACCCGCGACCCTCAGCTTGGAAGGCTGATGCTCTACCAACTGAGCTACTCCCGCTTATAATATTCAACTCAATACTAAGTGGGGGTGATAGGATTCGAACCTATTCAGACGTAGTCACCAGATTTACAGTCTGGCCCGGCTCTCCAACTCCGGCGCACCCCCATGCATTAAACCACAATGCTGAAATATCCTGATCTGACCTAAAGGTGCGATCCGGAAAAGAGCCGATGGAGGGACTCGAACCCCCGACCAGCTGATTACAAATCAGCTGCTCTACCAGCTGAGCTACATCGGCTTCTATGAAGTTTCCACCTTAGTATTTTAGTGAAATTCAGATCAATAAATCAAAGAACTGGTACTGCTTTTCGAAAGCGATTGCAAAGATACTGCTATTTTTTATTTGAGCAACATTTTTGAAAAAAAAATCATGTATTTTTTCGGTCCATCCTTTTTGGGAGCTTTCCAAATTGAGAAACCTATATGGTTGCCAGAGAAATATGCCTGAAAAAAAAACAGCAGGCACGATTTTGTGCCTGCCGCAATGCTATTGAACTATGGGTGAATCTCATTTTGCCTGTGGTCAATATGACCTCAAACCTTCCTTATACTTTATTATTTGTCTTTTCATCACAGCTACAGCAGCGTCGGCAGCAGCCTCAAAATTTTTATTTGACTCTGAGATAAACAGAGTCTCACCCGGAACATTAATTCGGATGTCAAAAATTTTATCCTTGATTTGACCGGTATTTTCCAGTCTCAACTTAACATCTACATCGATAATTTTATCAAAAAACTGTCCCAGCTTATTGACCTTTTTCTCAATGTAATCCAGCAGTTTTTGATCCGCCGTGAAGTGAATTGACTCGATAGCAACTTTCATATCTTGATATTTTTGTTACACAATATAAATATAACTCGTTATATACAGATTTCGTTTACCTCGGAAGTGATTGTTTGTAAATCTCTTTGAGCTTCCCCATAGAGTTGTGGATATAAACTTCAGTGGAAGCTAGAGAAGAGTGACCCAACAATTTTTTGACCGCAGCAATGTCTGCACCATTTTCTGTAAGGTGAGTCGCAAAAGAATGACGAAGACTGTGGGGCCCGCGATTCTCTACACTAGAAACTGAACGAAGGTATCGTGTAACCAGGGAGTAAATAAACCTAGGATAGGCTTTTCTCCCTTTATTGGTGACTATTAAATATTCATGTGGGGGATTCATTTCAGCTCTATGATGAATATAGATATAAATTATATCCATTAATTTGCCGGTTAAGGGCAACTCTCTTTCTTTTCTCCCCTTTCCCATAACCCTAAGCACAGACCTGTGATCATCTATATCATTTATTTTCAACTCAATGAGCTCTGCCCTCCTGATTCCGGTTCCATACAAAATTTCAAGTACGGCCAGATCACGCAAAATCGAAAATGGGTAGCCATCTGCCATAGCATGCTGCATTTGGCCAAATAATTCTTCCAATTCGCTCTCTTTAATTGTGGATGGTATGCTCTTCCCTATTCTTAAACCTTTTACAATTTGGACGGGGTTGTCAGGCAAAATCTTATTGGCTCTGCAAAAAGTAAAAAAGGTCCTCAGAGAGGTTACTTTCCTGTTGATAGACCTGGGCTTCAATCCCCGAATGGACAATTCCGCTACCCAGGAGCGAACGTGCGTGGGCCGCACATCCACGGGAAAGCCTATTTGGAGAAATTCACAGTACTTTATGAATTGCTTGATGTCATTTAGGTAGGAGGTAATCGTGTGTTCTGAATACCTCCTTTCATATTTGAGGAAGGAACAGAACTTATCTACGATACCGGACATCTGGGTCAACTTATACAAACAACTTTTCGAAACGGGTGTTCCACCGAATGATTCTAAAAAACCATTTTACTGGTTGCCGAACTTATCTTGCTTGTAGGCGGCTTTTAAAACCTCATTTCTCCTCTTAACTGAGGGCTTGGTAAAATGTTTCCTTTTCCGAAGTTCTTTCAAAACTCCAGAGCGGTCAAACTTTCTCTTGTATTTCTTTAGAGCCCTGTCTATGGACTCACCATCTTTTACATCAATTATTAACATATATTATAATTTTCAATAACATTTAGAAATTCGGACTGCAAAGATACCTTATTTCCATTCTAACTATCACACTTTTCAATGTATTTTTTTTCAAAAAAGTTTAAATACGTTGCTATTAAAACAAGTTAGCTAAGGTCGGCCTATGACTCTGTAAAGTATTTTTGCCGAATGCTTTAGGATAAAATCATTCATTAGCAAGGCCAAAACCCCGACAAAGTGATTGAAATATCTCCACCCTAATACAAATTCTGGACGGGAAACAATCATAAGGTCAAGACACTGCTCTGACAACAATCAACTTTGGACCAGCACCCTATTAGTTGCCACCAAGGATCAATGGAAGACCGTCCGATCCGGATCCGATTACCACTACTTTTGAGTTGGGAGATTCTGCCAAACGAAGAGTTGCTTCAATACCTTTATTTCTAAGGATATTGGGATTCAAACTAGCTGTAATAAGACGATTGGCCTCGGCAACAGCTTCCGCTTCGATAATTCTCCTTTCAGCTTCCTGCCTTTCCCTTTCCAGTCTGAATTCATACTCCAGAGCTGCTTGCTCCTCTCTGAGTTTGCGCTCAATGGCTTCTTGAAGAGAGAGCGGTAGTTGCACTTCTCGAATCAGTACAGCATCAATAATGATGTCATTGCGTTCACAAGCTTCCATCGTCCTTTGAAAAATCTCCGTTTGAATAGCTTCCCTTTGAGTACTGTAAAGCTCTTCAGGTGCATACTTTCCAATGACTTCTCTGGTTGCTGACCTCAACTCAGGAATAATAATCCGCCGGTGGAAATCCGAGCCAATATTGTCGTGTAAATGCCCAATTCTTTCCTGCATCGGTCTAAAGCGGTAGGACATATCTACTTTGATGGTCAGACCATTTCTGGCTAATACTTCCATTACTTCATAAGCTTCATTAATCCTCACGTCATAAACATGCATGGTGTTCCAGGGAAGAACTACGTGAAAGCCCTGGCCATAAATATTTTCTTTGTCCAATCCTCCACTAAATCTCTTGAAAAGCACACCTTTATGACCAGCGTCTATAGTCAAAAAGGTTGTTGAGCCAAGTATGGTAATACCGATGAAAATAAAAATCCCTAAAATAAGTAAGCGTGTCACTTTTGCCTGATCCATAAATGATTTTTTTATAATTTTTTGAATGGTTGTCCCTAATCCCAGTCAACCGTTTAATATAACTTCTTTCTAAACGCAAAGTTGCAAAATCAGTTTAACTCAAGCATCATGATTGAGTAATTTTGAAAAAAAAATGTTAATGATCAGTTGTCGCATACATATGTATATTAAATAGAGTTATGTTTGCATCTCAATCAATCAACAAAAATTTTATCCAATGAAAAACATCGTATTAATTATCGCTCTTCTTTGTTCCTATGGAATCAATCATGCAGTAGCTCAAGGCTGCGCTGGAAAAGCAAAAGCTGAAGCCCGTACCTCTTGCAGTTCTGCAAAAGCACAATCCGAAGCTTCTTCTCAAACACTGTGCGAAGAAACCAAAGCACTTGCCTTAAAAATGGCAGCTAATGCTGAGGATATTCACGCAAAGGTTTGTGAAGAAAGTGGATCTGTTTCCTTCACTCAGGTTTCAAAATGTTGTACTTCAGGAAAGGAAACTTCTAAAGCGGTTCTTTTTGACTCGGACAAAAAGGAATTTGTCAATGTCTCTCCCTCTGAGACGATCAGAGCAGAGGCCCAACCAGTCAGGACTTCTATAGAAGCTGAGGCGCCAGCAAAGGAAAAAAGATCGTGCCAGGGTTCATCTTCAGTAAAGAAGAATTGTTCCGGCAACTCCAGCGCCAAAGCTTGCTGCAAAAGCAAAAAGGCTTCGTCGCAATCTTCTGCTGCATCTAGTGCACAGAGAGAGCAGTAATAAAGATTAAGAAACAAATATTTAAAAGCCCGTTGGTACAGCCCGACGGGCTTTTTTTTTTCAAAACAACAAAAAGTAAATTCGCGAAGCATTTTTTACAGTTTCCTGATCCAACTATTGGTTGCAAAACAAACTATGGGTCAAGCTGCTGAATAACCTATTTTTCATTCTCTTTAAAGAATTTAAACCCGACAAGGGCATATCCATTCTAGCAAAGCAGAAGGGATGATTATGCCCTGCTACCTCTATTTCAATGGTTTATTCTAACAATTTGTTACTTTTGCATCTGATTAGGGAGTAAATGAATTGCAAATTCCGACCTCCATACATTTTTGTATTAAAATACAGAAGGTTATAGATTAAATACCTTCTGAATATTTAACTTACTGTCATGAAGCATTTAAACAGGTATGACAATATTTTAGACCTAATTGGTAAAACACCCATGGTAAAACTTCGGAAGATGAGCGAATATGCTCAAACGCCGGTTTACGCCAAGATGGAATGTTTTAACCCGGGACAATCGGTAAAAGACCGAATAGCTTATCACATGATAAACAGGGCTGAAATGGATGGAAAGTTGCGACCCGGCAGCACCATTATAGAAGCCACCTCCGGAAATACAGGATTCAGTATTGCCATGATTAGTGCAATGAAAGGGTATAAGTGCATACTCACCGTAAAGGACAAAGCTTCTGAAGATAAGATAAAAATGATCAAAGCATTGGGTGCAGAGGTGGTCAGATGCCCCTCTTCAGTGCCGGGCGATCATCCGGATTCTTATTATTCCAGAGCTATTCAGCTATCTGAATCTATACCAAACTCCTACTACCTCAATCAAAACTACGACAAGGGAAATTCCGAAGCACACTACCTGACCACGGGGCCTGAGATCTGGGAACAATCTGAGGGTAGAATTACGCACTTTGTCGCTTCTGCAAGCACAGGTGGTACTCTGTCCGGCGCTGGGAAATTTCTAAAGGAGAGAAACGAAGGCATTCAGATATACGGGGTTGACTCCGAAGCATCTATACTTAAACAGTATCACGAAACAGGAACCTACACCATGCCTACAAAATCTTCCTCACTAGAAGGTGTAGGGAAAAATATCATTCCGGCAAACGTAAATTTTGACATAATTGATAAATTTATCCGGGTATCAGACAGGGACAGTTCAATGGCTGCAAGATATCTGGCCAGAACTGAAGGAATCATGGCGGGCTTCAGCAGTGGAGCTGTACTGGCTGCCCTTTGGCAGATTAGATCTCATATCAATCCGGGAGACTTCCTGGTGGTGCTTTTCCCCGATCACGGAAGTCGATACCTCACCAAAATTTACGATCCCGAATGGCTTAAAAGCATGGGTTTCCTCAATGGTTCCAAGGCTGAGGAAACCATAGCCGAGAAGAAAGTCATTCGTCACTAATGTAATAAAATACTACAAATGGATATATTCAATAAGTTCAGGGCCGATATGGGCCCACTGGGAAAATATGCAGAAAAAGCTGAAGGTTACTTTATCTTCCCAAAGTTGGAGGGACCGCTTGGAAGCAGAATGAAATTTAGGGGTAAAGAGGTAATCATGTGGAGCATAAATAATTACCTCGGATTAGCCAATCATCCGGAAATTCGTCAAGCAGATGCTGAATACGCCCGCGACTGGGGCATGGCCTATCCAATGGGAGCAAGGATGATGTCTGGTCAAACAGCCTATCATGAACAACTGGAGCAGGAGCTCGCTGCTTTTGTAAATAAAGAGAGCAGTTATGTAGTGAATTTTGGGTACCAGGGAATTGTTTCTGCCATTGATGCTTTGGTTTCGAGAAAAGATGTCATAGTCTACGATTCCGAAAGTCACGCTTGCATAGTCGATGGAGTAAGACTTCATATGGGCAAGCGCTTTGCTTTTCACCACAACAACATCAATAGCCTGGAGAACAACCTCAAACGCGCCCTGAAAATAACCGAAAAAACCGGTGGAGGAATTTTGGTTATATCCGAAGGGGTATTTGGCATGCGTGGCGATCAGGGAAAACTCAGGGAAATAGTTGCACTTAAGAGCAAGTACCCTTTCAGGTTGCTAGTTGATGACGCCCACGGCTTTGGTACGCTGGGGGCTACCGGAGCAGGAGCAGGTGAAGAACAGGGTGTTCAGGAGGAAATAGATATTTACTTCTCAACATTTGCCAAATCGATGGCAAGCATAGGAGCATTTTTTGCAGGTGATAAGGACGTGATTCAATACCTTATGTACAATATGAGATCACAGATGTTCGCCAAATCCTTACCCCTCCCTATTGTTCTTGGGAATCTTAAAAGACTGGACCTGCTCAGAAGTAATCCGGAGCTTAAAAATAAACTTTGGGAAAATGTCAACTACCTTCAGGATGGCTTGAAAAAACGAAAGCTTGATATTGGTGAAACCAACAGCTGTGTAACTCCTGTCTACATGAAGGGATCAGTAGAGGAAGCTACTCATCTGG
The DNA here is from genome assembly GCA_007695145.1 of Saprospirales bacterium. GTDB lineage: Bacteria > Bacteroidota > Bacteroidia > Chitinophagales > Saprospiraceae > PWJY01. The sequence goes on from REEI01000058.1 coordinate 28,507, forward strand.
TAAAAGACCTGAGAGAAAACCACCGCATTTTTTGCTCAATTGTAATTTACCCGGTGATACCAAAAGGCATGATATTGTTGAGGCTAATTCCAACCTCTGTTCATACTAAGGAAGAAATTGACCTTACCCTCGAGGCCTTTGAAAGAATTGCTGAAAAACTTCACAGTGGGGTCTATAGAGAGGCAGAGTTTGCAAGGGTATAAAACTATAGGATGCCCGGATTGAGCCCATGCCAACCGATTCTTATTTAGGGATGGGTTGAGAGATAAGGGATTAACGGCAAAAACTAAAGCTAGCAATCTAAAATGGAGCTCCCATACCGATTTATTTGTATTGAGGGAAATATAGGTGCCGGTAAAACTACTCTTTGCAGAAAACTGGCCGACTTATATCATGCTGAACTGATTCTGGAGGAGTTTACCGACAACCCGTTCCTGGAAAACTTTTACGCCTCACCTGAGAGGTACGCTCTTCAGGTGGAGCTTTTTTTCCTTTCGGAGCGATACAAACAGCTCAATAGCTTTCCAATAAATGGCAACCTGCTCAATACCCCTTTTATCTCAGACTATATTTTCATTAAGTCCCTACTTTTCGCCTCGCACAATCTATCTGGAGATGAGTTGGGCTTATTTCGCAGGTTATTCGACATAGTTGCTCCTACTCTACCACAACCCGAAATCATTTTTTACATTCACCGCAAGCCCATCGAGCTACTGGATCTGATCCAAAAAAGAAATAGAAACTTTGAGTTGGGTATACAGCAAGACTACTTGAAAGGCATAGAGGAATCTTATTTTCAATATTTCAACAAAATCACCAGGATACCCGTAGTGATCATTGACAGTAAGGGGTTGGATTTTGAAAATAATCCTGAGGATTTTGAGTATATCATAGACATTATAACTCAACCTCATTCAAAAAAGGTGACCTACTTGACGAAAGAGGACCATCCACTTTTCGGGTAATTCAGTGCTTTGGTAGAAAAAAGCAGCTAGCATAGCCTTTAAAGTATTATTTTTGAAACAAATAGCGAAAGCTATTATTTATTAATGTGTTCTCGTGAGTTGAATGGATCATTCGGTTCATGTATTGTTTTGAATATAAAAGGAATTACTCAATATGAAAAGCTTTCTTAAATACACCCTTGCCTCCTGCCTTGGAATTACTATAGCACTGGTAGCATTCAGCTTCTTTATCTTCATCTTTTTTGTAGCCCTCTTCGCTTCCTTCAGTCCAGAGTCCAAGGTGACCGTGAGAAAGGACAGCATACTCACCGTTGAATTAAAGGACTTCATTCCGGAACTGAGTAACAATATTCCAAGTTCAACATTTAATTTTTCAGATAGAGAGGTTTTGGGCTATAGGGATATGATCCGGGCCATTGATCGTGCGACAGAAGATGAGAACATAGTGGCTTTACAACTTAAACTCAATCGTCCATTTTTAAATGTCACCTCAGTTAATGAGATGATGGAATCTATAAAAAACTTCTCTGAATCCGGCAAACCAGTATTTGTCCACAACACCTTTTACAGTCAGGTGGAGTACTACCTCGCAAGTACAGCAGACCACATAAGCCTCAATCCATTTGGATCGGTGGATTTTAGAGGGTTTGGAATAATCGCTCCTTTCCTACCCGATTTTCTGGATAAGCTGGGAGTCAACTTCAATATATACTTCGCAGGTGACTATAAAGGGGCAGGAGAAAATTTCAACAGACGAGAATTCAGTCCTGAAAATAGGGAGCAAATTAGGGACATCCTCGATAAGTCCTATGACTTCTTCCTCTCCGAAATAGCTGCGAACAGAAATCTGAACAAGGAGGATTTGAGAGCAATGGCAAGAAATTTTACCATCCGCAATGAATATGATGCTCTCTCCGCAGGTCTGGTTGATGCAATCGAGGATGCGAGGGAATTTGAAAGGACCATTAAACTGAGGTTGGGTAAAGATGAAGATAAGGACCTAAGAAAAATCAGCATTAGAAACTACCATACAGCAACGAGAGCTGAAGGGAGAACAAGAGTAAGCGATCAGATTGCCATTATTTATGCCGAAGGAAATATAATGGATGGAAAATCTGAAGGAGGCTTGATTACGGATGGTTTTTATGTGAAAGCCATCGAAAGCATTGCTGAAAATGAGAATATAAAAGCTGTGGTTTTGAGAATCAATTCAGGAGGAGGCAGTGTCATCGCTTCTGAAAATATATACCGAGCTCTTCTCAGGCTTCAGGAAAGCGGAAAACCCCTGGTTGTTTCAATGGGAGATGTTGCAGCCTCAGGAGGTTACTATATTGCAACTCCAGCGGATAAAATCTTCGCAGAACCACAGACCATCACCGGATCAATAGGTGTATTTTATCTTATCCCAAGTGTCCATAATTTAGTCCGTGATAAAATGGATATACACTTTGACACCATAGCCACTTCCCCTTTTGCGGTGGGATTCAATCAAGTAACCGAATTTACCGATCAGGAACATGAATACTTTCAACAATCAGTAGAAAATACTTATGATAGATTTCTGAATTTAGTCGCTGAATCAAGGGGCATGAGTCATGATGAAGTACTCAGCATGGCTGAAGGGAGAATTTGGATGGCGGAAGATGCGTTGAATGGCGGCCTGATCGACCAAATTGGAGGACTCAAAGAGGCCCTTGCCCACGCAGTCTATTTGGCCGGCATTGATGATTATCGCCTTCGGGAATTCCCTCAAATCAGAGACCCATTTATTAGATTTCTGGAGGAACTGACCGGCGAAAGTATGGCCATGGATGAGGTAGTCCTGCAACAATTATCCAAAAGATTTGAATTACTTTCGCAAATTGAAGAGCTAAAAAACACCTCAGGACTACAAGCAAGAATGCCCTATAAAGTTATCTATAGATGAGATTCAGACTTTAACCTGGCTATTCATTAACCAAGTAAGTGGACAGTCAATCCAATGAAATATTAACACCATTTCACTGAACAACCTATAGATTAACGAATCCCCACCCCGTTTTCATTGCAGTTGGACAAAAAAGAGAAACTTACTCTATTAAGTGAACAAAGGATCACAATTTTTGATTTCTATATAATTATTTCAATGTATATACATTATATGTATGGTCAAGCAAATTGAGCAGGAAATCCAGCAAGCAAAGAAATTTGTCAATGAATATGTCAAATTGGATGTAAACCTCATGTTCACAGCCTCTTACTTAGGGACAATCAAAACAACTGTTCTAAAACCCTACGGAATTTCATGGCAACAATTTAATATTTTGAGAATTCTCAGAGGGAGGCACCCTGAGCCGGCTTCTATAAAATTACTCACCGAAAGGATGATAGACAAAACCTCAAACACCTCTCGCCTTGTAGACAAGTTGACCAAAAAAAGAATGGTTAGTCGTACAGTCAATCAACACGACAGAAGAATAATGGATGTAACTATTACAGAACAAGGATTGGAACTAATCGCTTGTTGTTCAGAGAAATTGGAAGCTGAAATTACTGAAAGATTGTCAGCCCTATCCAGAGAGGAAGCCGAGCAAATGAATCATTTGTTAGACAAAATTAGGTATTAACTATTTTTTAACACAACAATGTATGTACAATAGTTGTATATACATGTAAATTTGTAACTCATTTAAATCTACCATCATGAAAAACTTGTTGTTAATTTTGTCACTTTTGTTCAGTGTTTCAATTATTACTGCTGCCAATGACTCCAATAGTGAATCTAAAACCATGAGTGTAGTCTCATCAGAGAGCACACTTTATTGGAAAGGATACAAAGTTGGTGGATGGCACGAAGGATTTGTTACCATTAAAGATGGTCACCTTTCTTTCGATGATCAGGGAAATTTCAATGGAGGGCGGTTTGTCATTGACATGACAACCATCAATACCACTGACTTAACCGGAAACAGTGCAGAAAGGTTGGAAGGTCACCTCAAATCAGATGACTTTTTCTCAGTTGAGACTTATCCTGAAGCCCATTTAAACATTAAAAGAGTTATATCGCGCGGAGAGCCCGGTGATTACAGGATTGTAGCTGACCTTACTATCAAGGGAATTACTCATGAAATCAGGTTTAACACTTTGATAGAAGATAAGGGCAATATGAAGCATGCTGTGGCTGAATTTAAAGTGGACAGGTCTCTCTATGATGTCAGATTTGGATCAGGTTCATTTTTTGCCAACCTAGGCGATAATACAATTTACGACGAATTCGACATTAAAGTGAACCTTGTAGTAAGGTAATGCGTTTTAAAGATGCTATCTAACCGATAGGAAAAATTTTTCATAGCAATTGTTTTTGGTAGGGCCCCGATCGAGGGGCCTTTTTTTTTGCCCCTTTCCCAAACTAACTGCCTCTTTCTCAAGTCTAATTCCGCCACTGCTTAACAGTCGCAAAACATTCAAAAATATAACTTCACAAGAAAACAATTGATTTCAGCAGTTAAAAGGTACTTGTGTTTGTTATCAATGCAGTTGGACTGGGGGAACCCAAAAATCACCTTGAAGTAAGCACAATGTTTACGCCGTGAAAAAATCCTCAAAAAACACCTTTCATCGAACCCCTGCGATAAAAAAAGAGGTTAAATAATGGCTAAATGTTACCAAATAAGCACTTATTTCGCTCTAGGAATCTGAAGAGAGAAAATCCCATCACCATATAATCTAGTCGGTAATTTAGACTGATATTCCATACCAGGAGGCATAAGAAGGCCTGAGTGAATTGGGTATAAGTCAAGGGTTGTCAAAAAACCATCTTGAATGGATTAAAACATTGGAAGAAGCATTTTAGCCTCTTCCTCTCCAGATTGTAAGCCAAAATACCTCCTATTGATTAACCTTCCCTTGAAAGGTGATGAGTTGGAGAAAACTTTTCCATTATTGAAAAATCTTTGGTCGGTCTTTTTCCAGAATACTTTTCAAATCAGGTTGACATTAAATTTTCTTTCATACTTTTGCAGTTCGGCTGGGTTAAGCAAAAGATTAAAAGGGAATTCCGTGGAAGTCGGAAACTGTGCCCGCAGCTGTAACCTTCGGATATCAATCCATTGTGCCACTGTCCATTGGATGGGAAGGCGGAATTGATTTCAACCACCTCTTTAGGTTGTTGATCGAAGGAAGTCAGAAGACCTGCCCAGGCGATTCATTACTTGGCTTTCGGGACAAAGGCCGGGGGTGTAAACACCATTTCGCTCTTCTTAATACAAGGAGACCACTATTTGGTCGCATTCCCAACCTTTTCCCGATATAATTGATCGGGATGCATCAGTGGCAGTATTTAATTATCATTTTAGTGCTGTTTTCACTTCGGGTGGAATCACAGCCGATTGATACATTTGAGATAGAGGAGATTCAAATTCAAACAACACGCCTTTACAGTTTGATCTCAGCAGATACCATTTCAGCAGGCAGAAAAGTTAGCAGTTCGACGCCCCTTCATTTCACAAGACTGCAGTTGCGTGAAAACAACCCTGGAGGGATAACAACCTTCAACACCCGCGGTACAACTCCGCAGCAAAATACGATCTTCTGGGCGGGCATGGAACTCAATAACCCTATGTTGGGCTTAGCTGACCTCAGTCTTTTTCCTGCCTATTTGTTTGATGCAGTACTCCTCCACCAGGGCGGGAATCCCAACCTTCCCTTCTCTGGCAAACCGGGGGGAAGTTTAGAATTGGTAACTTCATCCGATCCTAAACTTGCTGATGGACTGAGTCTTTCTCTATCGAATCTTTCAACGGAAAATCGGAACAGCCTGACTTACCTAAAATCACAAATCGCTCTGAGTAACACCTCAATCGGAATCAATGCCGCCTACTCTGATTACAGAAACCGATATAAATTTACCCATCCCAATGGCACCACAAAGCGACAGTCCCATGGTAGGGGAATTCACCGGAATTCAACAGTCAACATTCACCATCAAATCAATAACTCTTCGGACCTAACTCTAAATACCTGGATCCAAAACACTGAAAGACAAGTACCCCCAACCCTATTTGAGCAAAGTTCTTCAGCCTCTCAAAGGGATAAGGCAATAAGGATTGCTGCACACTACAGAAAGCAATTGGGGCGATCACTACTTGGCTTCAGGCCGGGCTTCAACAGGGAGGTATTAAACTACTCGGATCCGGTTAGCGGTGAATTTTCAAATAGTACAATCACCACAAGACAAGTTTCTACCTACTGGACAGGACAGATAATATCGCAGCTACCTTTGAAAGTGGAGGCTGTTTGGCGAAATCGTTCTATTCAAACAGATGCATACCAAGTAAATCCCTCGGAAGACGACCTTTTGCTCTCTGCCGGATTGAGGATCGCCGACATACTACCCAATTTTTCTGCGGCCGCCTATCTCCGAAAGAAGTACAGCGCCAGGTCAAACTCTCCCCTACTGGCAAGACTTGAGTTTTCCATTGTTCCAAAGTATGATAGGAAGATATTTATCTCTATAGAAAATCACCACCGGAATCCAACCCTTAACGACCTCTACTGGCCCATTTTGGGCAATCCTGATTTAAAGTCGGAAAGAGGGCATGCTGCGGAGAGTGGAATAAGGCTAAAAAATGGTGGACATGGCATTGAATATCTATCTGGAAAAATATTTTACAGAAGAACCGACCGGCTTATTTACTGGTCCAATCACAGCGGTGTCTGGAAGCCTGAAAATTTATCCGCAGTAGTGGCCTACGGTTTAGACCTTGAAGCTAAATACGATCATGAGTTCAATAAGCTAAAAATCGGCGCAAATCTAAACTATCAATTCCTAAAAACATCACTCATAGAAGAGCGCTTCCCCGGTGATCCATCCGAAGGCAAACAGCTACCCTATCAACCGGAACACAATATTCTAAGCACTGTATCACTTTCCTACAAAAGTACAGTCCTCACTTTTAATCAAAAGTGGACCTCTACCAGATATGTATCGTCAGATCACAGTCAATACTTGAGTCCACTCCTTTTGTTGAGTGCCGGAATCGGACATTTTTTTTCAATTGGACCAACCACCTGGGAGGTTTCCCTATTCTGTGATAACCTTTTTGACAAGGAGTTTTTTTCAGTAAGCCGGCGCCCAATGCCCGGTAGAACATTAGGAATTCAATTAACTACTAACTTAAATAACAAAAGATGCAATCATTAAAAGACTTATTGGGACTACTGCTCATAGCAGCAATTATAATTTTTGGATCTGCGTGCAGCTCAGATGACGACAATGCTGGCAATCAGAATGAAAGTCTTGCAAAGGGCAAGTATGGACTGGTAATCAACGAGGGGGGATTTCAGCAGGGAAATGCCTCACTTGGCCTTTTTGACAAAGACACACGTGAATACAATCCAAATTTCTTTCAATCTATTTCTGGATCGCCCCTTGGAGATATTTTTCAGAGCATTTACTTCAGAAATGAAACAGCCTATCTAGTGGTCAATAACTCTTCAACTATAGAGATACTCAATCTCAATCCCCTGAAACACCTTGGAAGCATTACAGATCTTCCATCTCCCAGATATATGACCACTCGAGATGGTTTTGGTTATGTATCCAATCTTTTTGGAAATGTCATCAGTGTAGTAGGCCTGGAGGAAATGAGGGTCATCTCAACTATGGATTTTCCTGGATGGAGTGAAGAAATGATATGGCTGGAAAATGACTTACTGGTTTCGTGTCCAAGCTGCCCCGGATTGTACCTTATAGATGTAGAAGCGCAAATGATCATAGACTCTGTCGCCACCGGACCCAATTCTTCGTTTTTAAGAAAACTGCCCAATGGAAATATTCTTAGCTTTTCTACTGGAAGTTTCGATGGGGAGATTCTTCCTTCTTTATTGTTATTGGATGAGGAGCTCAACAAGTTAGACAGGCGCGAAATTGCACCCATGGGATTCATAGGAGCGTTTGAGTTGGACGAAAGTCAGTCCCGCTTTCTTTATTTCGATGGAGATCTAATGTTTATAGAAGTCAACGACGATCATCTCAGTACTCCCCAAACGCTATTCAATGTGGATGAGCTTACATCAGCTTATGGGTTAAGCCTAAATAGCAATGGTCAAATATTCTTAACCAATGCAAGGGACTTCAATAGTATCGGGGAAATAATAGTTTATGACAAAGACGGGATGTTGCTCGATCGTTTTGAAGCAGGGGTAGTACCGTCGGCTGTGGTAGAGTATTGACAATTCAGAGAAAAGAAAAGGAATTTTCAATTGCCCTATTCGTCAACATTTTAACATCTCATCCCCTTGGGTATTGGATGTGTGATAGTCTTATAGTGCAATAAACAAACTGGGCTAAAGCGCTAAACTTTCAACTCTACTTCTGTGTACAATTATAAGTTAGATGATCACTCCCTTGCATCCTGAGGAAAGACATCTGATGCCAAAAGAAGGGCCTTATTGAACTCCTTGCGATTGAGTGAGAGGTCAACCTCTTGATGGTCGAAGAAATAGAGTAGGTTTTCTGTGGCCATATTTCCGGTAAGGTCATCCTTAGCCATTGGGCAACCACCAAAACCCTTAATTGCGGAGTCAAACCTATTGCAACCTGCCAGGAAAGCTGCCTCAACCTTTTCTTTCCAATTGTGAGGTCCTGTGTGAAAGTGTGCTCCAAATTCTATATCGGAGTATTCGGGAATTACATTTGCAAAAATGTAGCTAATACTCTCAGGTTTTGCCACACCAATGGTATCAGAAAGCATAAGAATGCGAATCCCTTCCTTGTGAAGGTTGGAAGTCCAGTGAGACAAAATCTCAGCGTTCCAGGGGTCTCCATAAGGATTTCCAAATCCCATAGAGAGGTAAACAACCATCTCTTTACCACTCTCAAACGCCAAATCCCGGATTACTTTCAACCGCTCCATGGACTCCTCAATAGTGGCATTGGTATTTCGCACCTGAAAGGTTTCAGAAATACTAAAGGGGTAGCCAAGGTATTTTATCTCATCAAATTCACAGGCTGAAACGGCACCTCTCCTATTGGCGACTATAGCAAGAAGTCGATTGCCAGCCAGCAGACTAGGGTCTATCCCGCGGATAACTTCCGGGCTGTCTTTTAATTGAGGTATTGCCTTTGGGCTAACGAAGCTTCCAAAATCTATTGTATGGAATCCCACTTTAAGCAATTGATTTAGATAAGAAATTTTTACCTCAGTTGGAATAAACTGCCTGAGTCCCTGCATAGCATCTCTGGGACATTCAATTAACTTTACCTTACCTAACTGGAAACTGACTTGCTCCACAGTGATCTTTTTAGTAAAAAATTGGTTTACCTATTTTGACAAATAAAGCGTAAATTTGAGAAATTTTTCTGAGATAAACAACTTTCAATGAGTCCAAATAAAAAGGCGACTTTTGCCCTCTTGGGATTTATACTTATGGCACTTGGATTTCTGTCTCTTGTTTTTGGAGCAATAGGTATCAGGTTTATGTTCCTCGGCTTTCTGGATGCACTTCCACCCCTCGGTACTTTACTTGTGCATTTGGTTATGTTATTTGGTGGAATTGTAATAATGTATATAAGTCTAACTGATTGGAAGGAGGATGAATTACGATAAAAGGAATGTCAATTAAAAGGGCCAATTAATAACCCAGCTTGGCTTCCGGTCGAACTTTTATAAGCACTGCCATAAGCTCCCAGGCAAACAGCATACTTTTAAACCTAAGTAAGCTTAGAAGTTCCAGATAGATTCAATGGAAACAATTTTATATCCAAATTTAAACGTATAGACGTCGAAGTAACTTCATTTTATTATGTTGTTTTTCAATGCCTTACATTGTATATTATTAGTTTCAACTACTAGAAACTGGCGAGATAAAGTAAATTCAAAGTCTCAAAATAGACTTCCTGGGCAGCTCAAAGAAGGAAAAAAAATATAATTCCAAAAAAAAATCACATTACTTTTTTTTAAAAATAGGAATAATATTTGTTTATCTTTGCACATCTTTGCGAAGCTGACAATTGCATGAAATTTTGGCCGTTATACTGAAGAACAAAGCCAATTTTTTGCTTAAATTTATCGGCCCACCACCAAAGGGCAATCAAATTTTAATTCCTCAAGCAAGAATAGGGAATCTTCAGTCTTGAATTTAAATGACCCCATTTCGTATATTTGGATTAACAAGCTCCTTCTAGGAGGCAAATAACCAAAAACCATGAAGGCAAAAATTATTTAGTAACTTAATCAATCAAATTATGTCCATAACAAATTTAACAGCACCTGAACTCAGGGAACTGATATCAAAATATCAGTCAGAGCTCAGGAAATTGGAGTATCAGGCAAGCAAGACCTATGCTACCATTCAGGAACTTGAGGATGTGTTCTATCAAAGTTCCTCCAGAAGTGAGAGACCGATTTTACCATCCTCCATGGGTGCGGCTCAAACAACCACTACAAGTCAGAGTCCTCCTGCAGAAAGTCCTCCTAAGAAAAAAAGAGGTCGAAAGCCGAAAGTAAAAGCTTTGGAAGAAACCACCGAAAGCGCCATTGAAAAGCCAAGTGAATCTGGCAGAAGGCAGTCTTCAAAACCCGCCAGGGTGGTGTCGGCAACTGGAGCTCAGGATGATGTCTTTACTATCCTTCCAAAGAAGACTCCTAAAAAGAGAAAACCCGCTCAGTCCAAAGGCAAAAGAAAGCGAGTTGTAAAAACTGATGGATACAGACTTTCCGATTGGGACACCTTTATTGTAAGGTCTCTAGAGGACACCGATCGGATTCTTAGAAATGCAGATTTCTATGAGTTGGCGAAAGAGTGGATAAAGACCACTGGAGAGGAAATCGACAATACTGAAATCAGGGGTAAAATCAGTAGGTCTATTCATAAACTGGCCAACAAGCGAGGCTATATTATTAAAGTCAAATATCCCGGCAGAGGCAATGCTTACGCCCTTCCGGATTGGTTTACCAAGGATGGTAAATTGAAAAAAATGCATGCTGACCTGTAAACCACTAGTTTAGTAACCTATAAACGGATAAGGGGGGAGTTGACAAGGGTCGATTTTCCCCTTATTTTTAATTACTGACTACAATTGGAAGTCTTTCGCAGAATTTATTTTAAAAAACTACATAACAACTAAGCAATGGAAGATTCTCAGTTGGTTCTTACTCAATTGGGTTTTGTTCTGGATTTAAGTCCAACAAAAGATAAGCCAATTCCGTTATGGATTGGTACCAATTTAAACTTTGCTTAATCAAAGTTGGAAAAATGAAAGCAAGTACTGAGATTTTGCGACACCACCACCTTAGAGCGACCCCCATCAGGGTCAAAATACTTGAAATATTCAATCAGGCAGACCGTGCACTGTCCAATGAGGACATTGAGAGTCACTTTAAAAGTCTGGACAGAATAACCCTATACCGAACCTTAAAGTCATTTGAGGAAAAAGGAATTATCCATAAAATCCTTAACTCCGGCCCTGCTCCACTGTATGCTATTTGCGCAGATGGTTGCAGCGTCCATCAGCACAAGGATCATCACGGACATTTTCATTGTATGGATTGTGGAAAAACCTTTTGCCTGGATGATGTATTGGTCCCCGACATCAAGATACCGGAAGGCTTTACTATTGAACAGAACCACCTGGTGATGGAGGGCACTTGCCCCAAATGCAATGAATAGTCTTTACCTATGATACCTTTGGCTGAAAGAATGAGACCTACCCATTTGAAAGACTTCATGGGGCAAAACCATATTCTTGGGCCGGGAAAAGCCCTTCGTGCAGCAATTGAATCAGATAAGGTCCATTCCATGATCCTCTGGGGATCCCCAGGGGTGGGCAAAACTACCTTTGCAAGATTGCTGGCCCATAATCAAAAACGAGAATTCTTTCAGTTGTCAGCAGCCGACTCAGGCATCAAAAGCGTCAGAGATATCTTAGAAACTGCTCGAGAATTAATACATCGCCATCAACCCTCTCCTATACTTTTTCTAGACGAAATTCACCGATTTACCAAATCACAGCAGGACTCTCTTCTCGGTGGGGTTGAAAAGGGAATCATTATTCTAATCGGAGCCACAACAGAGAATCCTTCTTTTGAGCTCAATCGCGCACTCCTATCAAGATGCAGGGTTTACCATTTTGAAGAAATGGGCCGAAAAGATCTAGAGAAAATCCTCCAAAGAGCGGTAAAAGAAGATCCCTTGATTTCAAAACATGAGGTCGAATTGAGGGAGACTGAGGAGTTGATACTTTATTCCGGTGGGGATGTTAGAAAGTTGCTCAATGCACTTGAGTTGGTTGTAGACTCTGAAGACAGAGAACCCCAAACTACCGTGATCGTCACCAATGAAAGAGTCGCATCTATCCTCCGGCAAAAAAATGTGCCCTATGATAAGAGTGGCAATCAGCACTATGATACTATTTCAGCTTTCATTAAAAGTATAAGGGGTAGCGATCCAGATGCAGCCCTGTATTATCTTCATACAATGATATCCGGAGGTGAGGATATCAAGTTCATCTGCAGGCGAATGATCATTTCAGCCTCCGAGGATATTGGACTGGCCAATCCAAATGCTCTGCTGATAGCCACCTCTTGCTTTCAAGCCGCCACCATGGTGGGGCTTCCGGAAGCAGCGATCCCTATGAGTCAGACGGCCATCTATCTGGCTTGCTCTCCAAAGTCGAATTCCGCATATCTAGCCATGCATCGCGTACAAAAGGCCATAAAAGATAATCCCTACTCAAGCATTCCTCTTCATTTGAGAAATGCTCCCGACAAATTAACAAGGGAACTTGGTCATGGAAAAAATTATAAATACCCTCACGATTTCCCCGGAAACTTTGTCCACCAGACCTATCTCCCTAAAGACATGGATTCAATGACTTTCTTTGTTCCGGGAGAAAGTCCATTCGAAACGCGAATGATGGAGATTTTCAAGCAATTTCGGGCAAAGCACAAAGAAACAGAGGACAAATAACCATCGATAATACCCCCCTCTAAAAAATCTGGCAGTCTGAAACAGTTTACCTCCATTCATGTTTTTAATGCAGAAAAAGCTATATTTGTGCTCAATTTTAAAAATGAGATATGTCTGAAATTATCAACTACATTGACACCGAGAACCTGAAAATAATAAGAGAAAGTGCGAGGGATTTTGCTGAAACCCACATTAGACCCAACATCATGAAATGGGACGAAGCTCAACATTTTCCGGTAGATGTAATGAAAAAAATGGGTGAGTATGGCTTTATGGGGATTTTGGTTCCCACAGAATACGGAGGATCAGGACTGGGGTATCAGGAATATATTACCATTATAGAGGAAATTTCCAAAGTAGACCCCTCAATTGGTCTTTCTTTGGCCGCACACAATTCTCTATGTACCGGACACATACTAGAATTTGGCACTGAAGAACAAAAAAAGAAATACCTGCCTAAGTTGGCAACAGGTGAATGGATTGGAGCCTGGGGACTGACCGAACCCAATACCGGAAGTGATGCAATAAGAATGAAATGCGTTGGAGAGGATCAGGGCGACCACTATCTTGTAAACGGTACTAAGTGCTGGATCACCCATGGAATCAGCGCTGAAGTTGCGGTTGTCATCGTTAGGACAGGAGAACTATTGGACTCCCGCGGCATGACCGCTTTAATCGTGGAAAGAGGAACTGAGGGCTTCGCCGGAGGAAAAAAAGAAGACAAGCTCGGAATGAGGGCTTCTGAAACTGCTGAACTTATTTTTGACAATTGCAAAATCCCAAAAAACCAAATACTGGGTGAAGAGGGTGATGGCTTTATTCAAGCCATGAAAATATTGGATGGAGGACGAATTTCCATTGCTGCCCTCTCGTTGGGTATTGCCAAAGGTGCCTACGAAGCCTCTGTTAAATATGCAAAGGAAAGGGAGCAATTTGGCCAGGCCATTGCCAATTTCCAGGCCATCGGTTTCAAACTTGCAGATATGAGCACAAAAATTCAGGGGGCCGAACTACTGACCCGCAAAGCTGGTTATTTGAAGGACCACAAAGAAAAACTGACCAAGACCTCCGCCTCTGCCAAATACTACGCCTCTGAAATATGCGTGGAAATTGCTACAGATGCCGTTCAGGTTTTTGGTGGATATGGTTACACCAAGGAGTTTCCCGTGGAAAAATTCTTTCGGGACTCAAAACTTTGCACCATAGGTGAAGGAACTTCCGAAATCCAAAAACTGGTCATTACGCGGGAACTCATTAAGGAAAATCCCATCACACGGTAGCTATACTAAGGCAATTTATTGAATCTCGGTCAGCTGCACCCAATGCTCAAGTACAACACTAAATTGTAGAACAGAAAGTTTGCCCCATAGTTTAGTGTCCATTGGTTCAACTCTTTTCTTAAGGTCGAGTCATTGAATAATGGGAATTTAGAGATCGTTCTAAACCGATTTTTTCCAAAAGTTAAACGGTACAGAGATTATGTTGTCTAAGACCACTGGAAAGATTCCTGAAATCAACAATCGATTGGTCAAAAATTACCTTCCGGCAAGATTTTCGACCTGTCTGAAGACCCGCATAAAGTTGCCTCCCCAGATTTTCTCTATTTCTTCCCAATTATAACCCCTTTCCAAAAGCTCAGCAGTAATATTTTTCATTTCAGACACATCAAAACAGTCTTCTAGTACACCACCGCCGTCAAAGTCACTCCCAATTCCCACATGATCTATACCTATCAGATCAACAATATAGTCAATGTGATCGACAAAGTCTGATACAGTGGGCAATCTCACCGGATACTTGTGATTGATATCCTCCCAGGCTGCCCAGGCTACCGCCATCTCCTCCTCGCTGAGTCCCTGAAAATTATTGTACTTTTCTCTTACTTTACGTCTTGCTTCTACTACTTCAGGCTTTTGGGTAATTTGTCTGACATAGGAGGGCAAAAAAGTTACCTGTACCACTCCACCATTTTCTGCCAATGCCTTTAACATCTCATCGGACAGATTTCTAGGGTGATCACAGACTGCTCTAGCATTAGAGTGGGTCGCAACGACAGGATGTTTGGAAATTTCAAGTACGTCGAAAAAGGCTTGATCAGAAATATGGCTGACATCTATTAACATGCCTATGCGATTCATCTCTCTAATTACCTCTTTGCCAAATTCGGACAATCCATTGTGGATATAGCCCCCAGGATCGGTGGAGCTGTCACAGATTTGATTATTTCTGGTGTGAGACAAACCTATGTACCGTGCGCCCCGGTCATAAAACTCCTGCACCCGGGTGATATCATACTCTAAAGGAAAACCATTTTCCAGTCCTATAAAAATTGAGTGCTTACCATTGATCTTATGTTCGTAAGCATCATCAGGACTAAGGGCAATAGCAGCAACACCCTCTGCCCTTTCAGCCATTTGATGGAGGAGATCGAATGTCTCATGAGCTCGCTCATATGCCCGTTTAAAATTGGCTTCAGTCAAAGAGTTTTGTGGGACAAATACTGCGAAAAATGCTGCGTCAAGTCCGCCCTCCCTCATTCTTGGAAAATCGAGCTTTCCCCCTCCCCTTCGGGCATCATTGCGTTTCATCACATCAAAGTCGTCTCGCCCCAGTCTCATCGGTGTGTCCACATGGGTATCCAAAGTGAGGATGGTTTTGTGAATAGCCTCTACCTCTTCTTTGGGATCGGTATTGTGGTTAAAACTTACACCCATCCAACATGGGGCAAAAAGCAGGACCAACCATAACATATTCCTTAATGCCATTAGATTATCTTTTGCTTGATTAATTTACAACCTCTTAAGGTCTGCCAGTAGGATTTCAGCCCGAAAGAAATGTTAGGCGTCAAAGATAAAAAAATTATTCAAAGGTCGCAGCAGGGTACTATTCTTGAAAAGTGACAAAATTGGATCAGTTTGGGACTCTAAGATAAAAAAAATCTAGTTTTTTTTGGGGGTGAAGATATTGGAAAATCCCTAAAGAAGCTACCTTTACAATATGATGTATCGCTCTGTCATGAATAAGGCTAAGTGGATAATATTTTCTCTTGGTTCCATACTTTTATATGCAGATGGAAATAGCCAAACTGAACCAATGTCCGTTGATGGTCGCGCGTCCGGTCAATGGGCTTATACCTTAGAAGGGATACAATCTTCCTTCTCCAATCAGGCAGGGCTAGCCGTCATGAAAGGTTTTGGCATTGCAGCTTACGGGGAAAAAACCCACTGGCTTCCGGAATTTGCAAATGTGGGTCTGGCCGTTGGATGGAGCACAGGCACTAATTCAGGTATGTCTGTTAACTTTAGCTCATATGGAATAGAGGAATTCAGACAAAACCGCATAGGTCTGGCGTATGGGATGCGTCTTACATCAGACTTCCGGGTGGGTGTCCAAATCGATTGGTATCAGACAAGTATAGAGAGTTATGGGCAGAATTCACAGCTCACCTTTAGGTTGGGAGGGATTTACAACATCTTTCCCACTTTAATGGCAGGATTCCACTTCTCCAATCCGGTGGGTATGGAAATATCCGGCAACCACCCCCTTCCCTCTGACTTTAATTTTGACCTTGAATGGTTGATTTCTTCGCAATTGTCAGTTGGTACAGGTTTAAAAAAATCAATAGATGAAAACCCCGGAATAAAAGTAGCAGTTCACTACCAGATCCATCCAAATTTCAAATTGATGTTTGGGACCATTACCCAACCAACCAGATTCTCCTTTGGCTTTTCCCTTGATCTAAATGACTTTCGCCTTCATTCTGCAGGTAGTTACCATCAACATTTGGGATTCAGCCCCGCTGCAGGAATAACTTTTGAAAGGTAGGCTGGTTGATGAGTAAATGAGAAGTAAAATGGTGGTTTACGGCAAAAGTTTGACAGTTATCCTCAGAGCAAGTTTTTTATGGTCCGAGTCGATATTGCCATACAGCGGTGAAAACATCATCGACAATCCAATTCAAATAAGAAAATTCCAAAAAAAATGCCGATCCAATATACACCCTATTGAAATATCCCCTTATATTTGCGCTCCGAAATAAAAACGTGTAAGAATTATTATTATGGCAAACCATCAGTCATCTAAGAAGAGAGCTCGGCAGGACGCAAAAAAGCGAATCCACAATCGTTATTATAAGAAATCAACCAGGACCGCTATTGCAAAACTCAGAGAAATTGAGGACAAGGGCGATGCTGAGAAGTTTCTTCCTAAAGTGGTGAGCATGATTGACAGGCTCGCTAAGAAAAATCAGTGGCACCAAAAAAAGGCTGCAAACCTCAAGAGCAAACTGACCAGACATGTTAACAGCATGTAAAAAGGGGTCAATTTAAAGATATTATTCCAAGCGCATTAGGCAACCACCTATTGCGCTTTTTTTTTGTCCATGGACATGGAATGCCAAACTACAACAAGACCGAAATCCTACAAGGGCTCACAGAACAAAGGGGTGGGAATTCCGTTCTTTAAATAAAATATTTTCACTAAATTTGACCAAATTTTAGAATTATGAGTGAGAGTTCAATGCTTAAGAGATTTGAAGATAAAATTCAGCGGGAAATAAAAATAGAACCAAGAGACTGGATGCCGGATGAATACAGAAAAACCCTTGTCCGACAGATTTCCCAGCATGCCCATTCTGAAATAGTAGGAATGCTTCCCGAGGGCAATTGGGTCACTCGGGCTCCATCTATGAGGAGAAAGGTAGCCCTCATTGCCAAGGTCCAGGATGAGGCAGGTCATGGCCTTTATTTATACTCCGCAGCTGAGACTCTTGGGACCTCACGCAAGGAGATGATTGACGATTTACACAGCGGAAAAGCAAAATACAGCTCAATATTTAATTATCCCACCCTAAGCTGGGCAGATATTGGAGCGATCGGTTGGTTGGTAGATGGTGCAGCCATTATAAACCAGGTAATGCTTTGCAGAACTTCTTATGGCCCATACGCAAGAGCAATGGTTCGCATTTGCAAGGAAGAGTCCTTTCATCAGCGTCAGGGATATGAAATTATGCTCACTTTAGCGCGTGGCTCTGAAGAGCAAAAAGCAATGGCTCAGGATGCCTTAAATAGATGGTGGTGGCCCTCATTAATGATGTTTGGCCCCCCTGATCACGAATCAAAGCACAGTGCTCAATCCATGGCCTGGAAGATCAAGAGAAAATCTAACGACGAGCTCCGCCAGAGTTTTGTGGATGCCACGGTGCCGCAGGCAAAGCTCATTGATCTTGTTATTCCCGATCCTGATCTGAAGTGGAATGAAGATCGTGGACATTACGACTTTGGCGAAATAGACTGGGAGGAATTTTGGAATGTAGTCAAGGGAAACGGACCTTGCAACAAACAGCGACTTGAGGCGAGAAACAAAGCCCACGATGAGGGTAAATGGGTGCGAGAAGCAGCAGCTGCCTTTGCTGAAAAACAAGCGACAAGAAGAAAGGACGTACAGCAAAAAATTGCTTCTTAGTGCGCTATTAGATCAAGGGGAAATTCGCTTTTGGATACCAGAAAGCCAGGCTTTTGGACAGAATCTGAGCGTTTTATGGAATCTTTTTCTATCTTGAATCTTTTATTGATGAAATTAGGAACGATACAGACCCCATACAGACCCATTAATATACAAGAGGTCTGAAACGATGCTGGTTATCAGTTTATGGGATTTGGATTATTAAAAAACTTTAAAAGTTAGAAATATGAGCAATGAAAAGGACTGGCCTCTTTGGGAAATTTTTATCAGAAGTAGGGCCGGACTCAATCACAAACACGTGGGTAGCCTCCATGCCGCGGATGCAGAAATGGCCATAGAAAATGCGCGAGATGTGTACACCCGCAGAAATGAAGGCATAAGCATATGGGTGGTGGAGTCAAAATATATCAAAGCTTCCAATCCCGCTGATGAGGAGTCACTGTTTGAACCGGCAAGCGATAAAATCTATCGCCACCCCACTTTCTACGATCTCCCCGATGAGTTGAAGCATATGTAATCGATTATAAAAAATCAGTCTACTATGAAGTCTTATACAAAATACGATCCACTGGTTGAATATGTGCTTAGGTCGGCAGACAATACTTTGATACTGGGCCATCGCCTTTCAGAGCTCTGTGGCCATGGTCCCGTTTTAGAACAGGACATTGCAATAACCAATATTTCTCTTGATTTACTGGGTCAATCCAGAATGTATCTGCAATATGCTGCACAACAAATAGGCAATAATGAAACTGAAGACACTCTGGCCTTTCTTCGGGATGGGATGCAATTCAGAAATTGTCAACTGACCGAGCAACCCAATGGGGATTTTGCACATACCATTATTCGGAGTTTCATCTTTGACTCCTACCACTTCTATTTTTGCCAATCATTGAAGAGTTCTACTGACAGTTCTCTTGCAGAAATTGCAGCCAAATCGCTCAAAGAGGTTACCTATCATCGAAAGTTCAGCTCCGAATGGACCATCCGATTGGGAGATGGGACTGCCGAAAGCAATGAGAGGATGCAAAAAGCCCTGGAAAATCTTTGGCCCTATAGTGGAGAGTTGACCGAAGAGGATGCAGTTGATGCAAAAATGGCTGCAGAGGGAATCGGTGTGGACCTGAAAGATATCAGCGGTTCTATCAACGATTACCGAAACAATATTTTAGAAAGAGCAGGACTTAAAGTGCCTGAAAAAGTTTTTATGCATTCCGGCGGAAAAAAAGGATTACACACTGAACATCATGGCTATATCCTTGCGGAGATGCAATTCATGCAAAGGGCTTATCCCGGTTTAAACTGGTAACTATGAACACTACCCAAAAATTTTCTCAGCAACAGATATTCGATCTCCTTGAAGAGGTTAAAGACCCTGAGATACCTGTCATTTCAGTAGTAGACCTGGGAGTGGTAAGGGAAGTAAAATACGAAGGAAAGAAATTGATTGTTACCATCACTCCGACTTACTCAGGTTGCCCGGCTATGGGGGTTATTCAAATGGAGATCACTACCGCTCTATTGGAAGCTGGGATTATTGACTTTGAGGTGCGCACCTCACTATCCCCGGCCTGGACCACGCGCTGGATGTCTGAAAAGGGAAAGAAAGCACTTAAAGAATATGGAATTGCCCCCCCTCTGGACAATGAGGGCAATGAATCAGACCTCTTTGGGGAAATGCCTGCCATCCAATGCCCTCATTGCGGCTCAAAAAACACAGGAATGACGAATCGCTTTGGCAGCACACCCTGTAAGTCCCTTCACCAGTGTAAAGATTGCCTGGAGCCTTTTGACTATTTTAAGTGCCATTGAATTTATTCTGCCCTCAATAGGCAACTGCATCGACTCAGACCGATTCCTTTTATCACAGCTTCTCCCATTACTTTTTAAATCAATTGTTTTAGGCACATAAGTATTATGAAAACACCTCATGAATACTTTATTATTTCTTCGACTCAAGTAAAAATAACATTTCCAGCACTAATGGACAATCTTGATTTACGAACAAGGAACACCGATTAACGATTTCAGATTTTAATTCCAATCATTCTTACCTACAAATTATTGCTAATCATGCATTCAATGATTAAAAAGTTCGCAAATGGGCGTTCGTTAATCGGTGTTCGTTAATCAATAACTGTCCTGTTTCACCTATACTCATTAAGGTTGGCCCTCATTCACTTGTCTTGATTGAAGTCAACCAAGTATATTTGATCTTTATCCCTTAATAGCCTAATTCAATAAATCTAATTTTGGGTTTCCGGTAGTCAATGATTTAGGTTTATCACCATTTAAAAGTCCAATCAGTAACCCTCCAACTACAATTTACAACCAAAGTTGATCAGCCTTTAAACCTAAGTTCCTGATTTGTTGTTTGCAATAAATTGTTTAAAGAAACTTGTGATGATAAAAAAAGGCGATAGAGCACCTCTGATCCAACTTACAGATTCAGACCTGCAAGCCATACAAATTCCTGCAAAGGATTCAACTACCTTACTACTGTTCTTTCCACTTGCTTTCACCTCTGTATGTACGACTGAAATGTGCGGGGTAAGGGATAATCTCAAATGGTACAATGGGGTAAATGCCCGGGTTTTTGGGATATCGGTGGACAGTCCTTTTACCCTTAAAGAATTTAAAACGGCTCAGGATTTAAACTTCCCGCTACTATCCGACTTCAACAGAAGCGCGGCTGCTGCCTATGGTGCAATCTACGAAGACTTTTTCGGGATGAAAGGAGTGGCAAAGAGGTCCGCTTTTGTAATAGATGGAAATGGAGTGGTACAGTATGCAGAAGTATTAGAGGATGCCGGGCAACTACCAAATTTTGAGGAAATAGCAAATGCTATAAGAAACCTTTAAACTTCACTTGGAAGGAAGCATCAGGTTGGACCCGGATGAAGAAGTAAGGCAGTTGACCACTGTTCTCAATTCAACAAAAAAGGAGTGGTGTTTCCTGAGAAAAATATCCCCCCAACCTTTCATTCAGTTGGAGGGAAGTATTTTGGAGAATAGGAAATCAATTATTCAATTTATCGAGATGCACATCCATCTGCGGATAGGGAATATTTACACCCTCTTTGTCAAAAGCTTTTTTAACTTCTTCAATCAGGTAGAAATAAACAGGCCATTTGTGCTCAGTTTTTGTCCAACAGCGAACTTTAAAGTTGACACTGCTATCTGCCAACTCGCTAACAAATATATCGATCGGCTTTTCTTTGATTACGGCTTCATGATTTTCGAGTAAATTTTTAATGATGGAACGGGCTTTGTCAATATCATCTCCATACCCTATACCAAAAGTCCAATCAGTTCTCAATTCACCTGTAACGGAGATATTGGTAATGGTACCCCCCGTAATTACCCCATTGGGAATGTACACTTTTTGATTGTCAAAAGTGTGAATAATGGTTTGGAAAATCCCAACCTCTCTTACGGTTCCCATCACTCCCTGCACTGATACGGAATCTCCAACTTTAAATGGCTTGAAAATCAAGAGCAACACGCCACTGGCAAAGTGACCGAGGGTTCCCTGTAAGGCAAGACCAATTGCGAAGGCGGCTGCACCGATTACTGCCACAAAGGAGGTGGTCTGAATACCAAATACTCCGGCAACACTGATTAAGACCAAAATTTTGAGACCTACGGTAATTAATTTGGTAAAGAACGGAATAACTGTAGGATCAACACTTCTCTTCTGAAGTCGGTTTCTCATTACTCTCCCAATCCTCCCCGCTATCCAAAAACCTATAACAAGAGTCACCAAAGCAAGTAGAACCTGGGCTCCAAATCCAATTGCAGTTTCTAAAATAACTTCTGAGTCAATATATTCTTCCATGAGTTTTGAACATTTTTACCGGATACCATATATTATAGTAGTTTAGTGCAAATTGTTCATTTACTATTGCAATTAATTTTATGAATGAGGATAAAATATTGAAAAAAGCAACTTCGTATTGCGCCTATCAGGAAAGATCTGAAAAGCAGCTAAGAGAAAAGCTCATTAAATTGGGCGCAGATGAGTACCTTGCTGAAAAGCTTACAAATCTATTGATCAATGAAAAATACTGTGATAATCTGAGATTTGCAAAATCCTATGTGCGAGGAAAGTTCTATCAAAAAAAATGGGGAAAACTGAAAATTAAAGCGGGCTTAAAAACGCATAATTTACCTCCAAACCTAATCGATATTGCCCTGGGTGAAATCGATACCGGTGATTACCTACAACAACTTGAAAAAAACCTAAAAACCAAAGCGAAGTCAGTAGGGAATCATGACAAAAAGGCCCAGCGATTCAAAGTATATCAGTCTCTCTACCGCAAGGGATTTGAATCTGATCTGATTTTTAAGTTAATGGGAGAGCACCTCAGTGATTAACGGGCTGTCTATGCTCAGGAGTTGAGTCTTTAAAGCGCCCTACTGTTATACAGTACTTTTTTTTGCAATGACCTCGTGAGGGTCAAAGGGAATCAGTTCCCTGATAATAAAAAAACCATCTTCGCCCTGCGGCTGATAAAGAGGCATAAGAATAAGCCCTTCTTCCGGCGAAGGGATATCACCGTTTTTATCACGGGCAATTATTTCCCCTTTTTCAACCCTTTGGAAGTTTTGGTATCCAGGGTACATTTCAAATCCATCCTCAGGGCCTATAGAATGACAATAGGCTAACTCGGCGACCTTAGGCAAACCGGTTGAATGTTCTATAAGTAGCGAATCATGACGATTCTCGACGTCCTCCTCGGCTACACATCCAATAGTCCGCATGCAATTGGTAATGGCAGCTATGGCGCGATTGACCGACAATGGCTCATTGTGTTGACCACTTTCAAATACCACTGTGGTAGTACCCGGTAGAAAATGCTCCTCATTGAAAAAATGCAATGTGGTTCCTTTAATACCTTTGAGCATTCCCCGGATTACAGGGGCGTGCAACTCAACCCCCAGCTTGAGACTTTTCGGATCATCTGTTACGATAGAAAAAATGCCCCCTCTGGCAGTGGTTGTATGTAAATCCAAAATAATTAATCGCTCGGGTTGATAGCGGTGATAATGGTATTCGATCAATTCCAATATTTCCTTCATTTCAAGATACTCATCCTTCAGCTCCGATGTGGGTGTTCTTCTTACATAATCCACATTATCGAGAGTCCACATCCTATTCAGATCTCGCTCAATGAAACGGACATTCTTCCTCATGGCTGGCATATTACCTTTAATCCCCAGAAAGAGACCTTTAAACATAAAGCCGGGATTAGTGATGGGTTCCACTTCAAGCATTTTGGCCATAAGAGTAATGGCTCGCAGTCCGGCCTTTTCATTGCCGTGCATTGCTCCAAGACAAACCAGCATAGGCCCCTTTAAGAGACCTTCATATTTCCCTATAATTCTGCTTCTTCTCATTATTGCGGGTGCAAATATACCAAAGGACCTCCTCTATGGGAAATTATCCCTCACGTTTATTTTTATCGTTATAAGAGCTGCCTACAAGCATCTAGCTAGATACATTTGCCCAATGACTTACAGAAAAATAAGGGATTTCCTCCCAACAAAATCACAGGTGGTGAGACGATATTATCCAATCCTGTTCCAATATATTTGAACGGTTTGAGGTTTTAGTTGTAATTTTGGTGAATAGTTATTTGATAAAGAAATTTTTTGACCATATGCATACCCTGCAAAATGTAGCCATGTTGGTTACTCTCAGTCTTTTACTCTGTGGGCAGACCCTTTTCTCCCAAGCGGATCAGGAGCGCCGCCCCATTCAATTCAGTGGTCAGGTTTTCACGGAAATCGATGAAGAATTAAGGCCTGTACCCTTTGTCAATATTGCCGTAAAAGGAACCAGCAGAGGTACCTTTTCGGATTATGAGGGCTTCTTTTCAATAGTTGCCCGGGAAGGAGAAACGGTCGTTTTTTCTGCTCTGGGCTTTGAAGTCGTTGAATACGAAGTCCCAATGGATCTCTGGAGTGACCACTACACCATTTTTCAACTGATGACCAGAGACACTATTCTGCTACCCGAAACTGTGATTTATCCCTGGCCCTCCAGAAAATACTTTGATATTGAATTTCTCGCTATGGACGTCAGCAATGAATTGAAGCGAAGGGCCTCTGAAAACCTATCTGAAGAGGCGCTCGCCCGTCTGCGACAAGATCTGCCCGCCGACGGTGGAGAAGCGACCAATTTATACTTCAGACAACAATCTCAATCCTATTATCACCAGGGTCAATTCAGACCTATGAACATCCTCAACCCAATGGCCTGGAAGGACTTTATCGAGGCCTGGAGAGAGGGCAGATTTCGCCGCCAAAGCGAGTGAAGTTTCTTCAAGGGAAAATTTTATTGACTTTTATATTGAATTTCAATAATTAGCCTTATTTTTATTGCTGAAATAATAGTTTATCAAACAGCAAAATCTTTGGCATGATATCCCGTAAATTTACTCTACTGCTTTTAGCGTTCCTCCCCCTGTTCTTTTGGTCTTGTTCAAGCGATGATGATGGCTCAGGATCAGGGCCAAATTTTATTGAGTTCAAGCTCAATGACCGGCAAGTGAGAATAAACGATTACGGTACCGGCCAGGGGGTAATATCGGCTACACTTTTAAACCTTCAGGATATAAGTGCCTATACTCTTGTATCATCCTATACACGTGTCTGGGGAAATGAAAATATCGGTGTGCATTTTAGTATATCCTCCAAAGAACCATTAGGAATTAGAACTTACCCAGTGGATGGAAGCACCGTTGAGGGGTTGTTAAACTATCCCACCTACAGTTTTGTGGAAGTGGGAAAAAACACCATGGCCGCAAGGTCTGAATACACCACCGGCACCATTGAACTGACCAGTTTTGAAGCAGTCATTGGCGGAGTAGTTGAAGGCACCTTCCATTTTGACAACATAGTTGAGGTCAGCGAAACCTTCGATGTAATTTCTTCTAACCACACTATTTCAGAAGGTAGATTCAGACTTACTATAGATAGGATCGAATAAGAAAAAAATTATATTGTTTTAGGCAAATAAGTATGATGAAAACACCTCATGAATACTTTACTATTTCTTCGACTCAAGTAAAAATAACAATCCCGGCACTAATGGACAATCTTGATTTACGAACAAGGAACACCGATTTATGATTTCAGATTTAATACCATTCAAACTTTCCTGCAAATCATAGCTAATCATACATTTATTACAATGGGCGTTAATCGGTGTTCGTTAATCAACCACTGTCCTATTTCACCTTTACTCATTAAGACTGGCCCTCTTTCACTTGTCTGGATTGAAGACAACCAAGACTATTTGATATATATTCCTAAATAGCCTAATTCAAAATTTTTATTGGCCTTCTTAACCACTTTTCAAGTGCAAATGATGCGCAGCCAACAATTGTGGTTTTAAGAAATATCCTGAATCAAATGCCAAATTCAACCTGAAATATGGCAATCCAGTGGTCGTTAGTGCCCGCTGACAAATGGTCCGGCACTCTCGAAAACCGATTGTAGCCGGTATTTAATTGCACCTTTACCCTGTGCCTTTTAATATATTTTGTGATGCCCAGTAAATACTCGTCTCGGGTCGGTGTAAACTCACTCAATTGTCTTTCCGGCTGAACAGTAGCGAAGCGACTACTCAACTCCCAGTTTGAAGGAAAAACATAGCTGAGTTGAGCATTAAATCCCCACCCTGACAGCATAAATTCCGGAAAGTCAGAATTTTCAGGTAAACCAGTGAAAACAGCATCGTCCACATCCTTTTGTATATACTCTCCAAGCAATGCCCATCCGTTGTACTTGATCATCATATCTACCATAAAGCTGGTTATATCTCGCTCCTCCATAATGGCAATTCCGGTCTGGCCATTGGCTCTGGTCGCTTTGTGGTTAAAAGATGAGGCGATCCCCAATGACATTTTAGGACTTGGCTCTCTGTAGAGGTCTCCCTCCAGAAAATCGCCATTGGAAGTGAACGCACCAAAGGGCAGAAACTCAACTCTTCCTGTATAAGCCAGGCCATTATTGGTAGCGGGTGCATTCCGGCCATCTCCTGTTGTCACTGCAGCTTTCAAGATCAACTCGCTCCTCCCAAGATGAATGGTGTGGTACCCAAACAGACCAAAGTCGCGGTCAATAGTGAAATTGGCATTGGCAATAGATCTGTCTGCAAATTGAAGACTACCTGATGAAATAACCCGCTGACGATTGCCTGGTAACTTCCCCTGGCCAAATCCAATGTAGGTATCAGAGTCAAAAAAATAATAAACCATTGCATCCCTAACTACCTGAGGAATAACTCCTCTATCGAGATCCTGGTCTGATCTGGAAAAGGAAAGCTGAATATAATACTGAAATCGGCTGTCCACAAGATACCCATCAAACCTCAGTCGAAGCCTTCGCACCCGGGCTTCAAACCGATCGGGGCTGAGATCCGAATCTGAAACTGAAAAGTAGGCCAGTCGGTTCTGCATCCGAAACCTCAAATTCAATAAGAAGTCTTCTTGTTTCTTGATGGTTATGGCATCGCCCACCTCTATCAAGGCCCTCTCGTCCAATTCTGTTTGAGAAAATATTATAAGTGGCAGCAACACTAATCCCGTCACCAGGGAAGCGCAAAGAGCAATAAAAGGCGAAATTGACTTCATATTTGAGAGCTAAAATCTTTAATTGCCGGGAGCTGCAGAAAGAATCTGACTGGAGGCTACACTTTCAAATTTTGCAAAATTCTCTCTGAAAAATCCAGCAAGCTGAACCGCCTTTTCGCGATAGGCCGCTCTATCATCCCAGGTGTTTTCCGGATTGAGCAATTCACTGGGCACATCAGGGCAATTCACAGGCATACTCAATCCAAAAATATCGTGAGTACGATAATCCACCTCATTCAGTCTGCCGTCCATTGCAGCGTTGACCATTGCTCTTGTATATCTTATGCTAATTCTTCTTCCGGTACCATATGGCCCACCAGACCAGCCAGTGTTGACCAGCCAAACATTAGCCTGGTGCTTTCTCATGCGCTCGCCCAGCATCTCTGCATACTGGGTTGGATGAAGAGGAAGAAAAGGGGCGCCAAAACAAGCTGAAAATGCGACCTGCGGCTCTACTACTCCTTCCTCCGTTCCGGCCACTTTTGCAGTGTAGCCTGAAATAAAGTGGTACATGGCCTGCTCAGGACTGAGTTTGGAGATGGGTGGTAATACACCAAAAGCATCGCAAGTGAGAAAAAAGATATTCTTTGGATGGCCACCCTTTGATCCACCCACTGCATTTGCAATATGGTAAATGGGGTAAGAGACCCTTGTGTTCTGCGTAATGCTGTCATCTGAGAAATCAGGCTCGCGCGTTCCCTCAAAGAATCCAATATTCTCCATTATTGCCCGATGCTTGATAGCATTGTAAATATCCGGCTCGCTATCCTTTGAAAGGTGTATGCACTTCGCATAACAGCCGCCCTCAAAATTAAAAATTCCCTCATCTGACCACCCGTGTTCATCGTCTCCAATTAACTGACGGCCCGGATCGGCTGACAAGGTGGTCTTTCCGGTACCGGATAGTCCAAAAAAGACCGCTGTATCACCTTTCTTTCCAAGATTGGCAGAACAATGCATGCTGAGTACATTGTGTTCCATGGGAAGAATGAAGTTAAGGATGGAAAACATACCCTTTTTTATCTCACCGGTATAGGCAGTCCCTCCAATAATTACTGTCTTTTCTGAAAAACTAATAATGGCAAAGTTCTCTCTGCGGGTTCCGTCTTCTTCCGGTTTGGCGAAAAATCCTGGCGCACAAATAATTTGCCACTCAGGTTGAAATTGCGCCAATTCCTCCTTAGATGGCCTCAAAAACATATTGAAGCCAAATTGATTACTCCAGGGGTATTCAGTAATCAGTCTGAGATTCTTTCGGTACTTTTTATGGGCGCAAACGGCAGCATCTCTCACAAAAACATCCTTGTCCTCAAAGTATTTCAACAATTTCTCCTTTAGGCTATGAAACTTTTCAACTTCAAAGGCGACATTGATTTTATTCCAATCCACCGTTTGAGCAGTCAGCTCATCCTTTACGATAAATCGATCAGATGGAGAGCGACCTGTAAACTTCCCAGTATTGACACATACAGCACCGGACATTGCCAATACACCCATGCCTCTTTTTATAGTTTCCTCTACCAACTCCTCGGGAGTTAAATTCCAATAGGCGTTCCCGAATTTTCTGATACCATGGACGGCCAGAGATGCATTGGGGTTTTTGATTCCAAATTCCTGCATTACAATTTTTTTGCGGTTAATATTTTCAACAATCCAAACCTCTTTTGATTAGGAATGTCGGTGAACGGATGCAAAGATAAAAAACCATATATGAACTCCCCGTACACCACCCCAGGTCAAACTGATTTTTGAGATGCTTTAACAGGAAAAGTGTGGAATTAACACTGCCTTATCATCGTCCAGGATTCAGGTGTAGAGTATGCGTCCCATTAAGTCTCTACTTCAAAAGAGTTTACCTGAGCGTCAGGAAGAAGCGGAAGGCAATTCAATTGTGAATGTTGTTCCCTCATCGGGTTTGGAGGATTTTACATAAATTTTTCCCTTGTGGTAATCTTCGATTATTCGCCTTGCAAGTGATAGACCCAGCCCCCAACCACGCTTCTTGGTTGAGTACCCCGGCTTAAATATCTCCTTGAATTTTCCCGAAGGAATGCCCTTGCCCGAATCTGAAATATCAATATATACTGTTCTTGGGGAGGAGTGGACGGCAGTCATTATCAATCCCTTGTCACCCATAGCATCTAAACTATTGCGAATCAGGTTCTCAATGACCCATTCAAAAAGATGCCGGTTTACTCTTACAAGATCAGTCGATTCGTCATGCTCCAGTCTGAATTGAACCTGTCTTGGAGCACGTCTCTTCATATAGTCCATAATCGGAGGCAGTATTTCAGAAATGGCCATAACATTCAGCTCCGGGCTGCTCCCCACCTTGGAGAAACGGTCTGCAATCAACTCCAATCGATTAATGTCCTTGCGAAGTTCATCGAGAATATCTTTTTTCTCCTGATCATCTTCATCAGTGATGGAGTCCATAACCTCTACCCATCCAACGATAGCATTAATTGGGGTCCCCAATTGATGAGCGGTCTCTTTTGCCATACCGGCCCACACCCTGTTTTGCTCAGCTTTACGCGCTGCGCTAAACCCTAGAAAACCAAGCAATACAAAGGCTCCTACCAGTACAATCTGTATAATGGGAAAGTAGGTCAAAAGCTGCAGCACCATTGAATGTTTGTAATAAATATACTGCTGTGGATTCTGAGGAGTACTTATGACAAAGGGTTCATTTCCATCGGCCCGAATTCGCTCAAGTTGGTGCTGAAGATACTCCATGTCCTGATCTCTGGTGAGCCCGAAATTAAGGCCAAACAAGATGTTGTCCTGCTCATCCACCAGTATGAGGGGTATAGATCTGTTCTTTTCAATCACATACGATTGAAAAGTGAGATCCGCATCTAAGTTCTCAGAATCGAGATTGATAGCCTCATAGGCTTTGGAAATGAGATCGATCTTATCTCTCTCTCCCTCTGCAAGTTGGGATGCCAGATAGCTGGTATAAACCAGAGAGATGAGCAGTATCACCACACCACTCAAACCCAGCCACCACTTATAATTAAGATATATTTTTCCCAGTTTCATTAACTGAACGAACCGTTACCAAAGGCAAAATAACTAATAAATGACCAAAACAACCTCATCTATGTTTATATAACTTTATTCACCTTCGCTCAATTTTGTCGAACTATTTCAGTTATTGAGTTATTTTTCGCTCTAAAAGGCGCATAATTAACAACCCATTTATGAATAAGCCTGTTGAAAAAGGGCAAGTGTAAAGACCATTATATTTTAAAGCCAACAATGAAAGACATCAGAGAATTAGATAAGGAGAAGTTATTGGAAATCATGAAATCCATGGGTGAGCCCTCTTATAGGGTGGATCAAATTTGGACATGGATGTGGAGGGATGGAGTCAATGATTTTGAAGAAATGACCAATTTGCCAAAAGCACTTCGACAAAAGTTGAGTGAAGCATTTACACTGCACAAGGCGGAGGTTGCAGATGTGCAGAAAAGCAGTGATGGCACTATAAAAAGTGCCTTTAAGCTCTGGGATGGCTCGAGAATAGAGGCGGTATTGATACCTGTACCTGAAGACAGGCGATTCACTCTTTGTGTAAGCTGTCAGGTCGGTTGCAGTTTGAGTTGTTCATTTTGCGCCACAGGCAAGATGAAACGGGTGCGCAACCTCAACGCAGGTGAAATACTAGATCAGTTCTTTGAGGTGAATCGCCAATCAATAGAAACCTTTGGACATCCACTCACAAACATTGTATACATGGGCATGGGAGAACCTCTGCTGACCTATCGCGAAGTGATGAGGAGCATTTCCTTTCTCACTCAACCCGAAGGAATAAATATGTCCCCTCGCAGAATTACAGTGAGTACCGCCGGCATTTCAAAAATGATCAAAAAATTGGCGGATGACAAGGTGAGATTCAACCTGGCGCTGAGCCTTCATGCTGCCAATGATTTGAAAAGAAATAAAATCATGGCGATCAATGAACAAAACGACCTCTCCTCCCTGATGGAGGCACTGGAGTATTTCTATCAAAAAACAGGCAACCGCATTAGCTATGAATACATAGCTTTCAACAATTTCAACGATTCAGATGAAGATGCGATGGAACTAGCATCCTTGTGTAAAAAATTTCCCGTTAGGGTAAATATTATTGAGTACAATCCAGTGGAAGGCCTGGATTTTGTCAAAACAAATGAAGATCAACTGGATCGCTTTGCAAGAATTTTAGTTCAAAACAATGTGAGAGTCACTGTGAGAAGAAGCAGGGGAAAAGATATCGACGCTGCATGTGGGCAACTGGCCAATAAGGATTGAAATGAAAGTTAAATTCTTATGCTGTAAAAAGAAGTAGCCATTCAATTAAGACATTACTCCATATCAAAGTGAACCAACTTTACAAATTCATTGATTCTGGACTTGATATCGCTGTCTGAGAGCGATTTGAGGCGATTGATGCTGAATTCTTCCACGCAAAATGAGGCCATGGCGGAGCCGTATATAATGGCTCGCTTGAGGTTTTCAAAGGTCAACTCTCCCTTTCCCGCCAGATAGCCCATCATGCCACCAGCAAAAGTGTCCCCGGCGCCTGTCGGGTCATTGACCTCATATAAAGGTAAGGCAGGAGCAAAAAATACATTGTCCTTGTCAAATAACAGGGCACCGTGTTCTCCTTTTTTAATGATGAGGTAGCGCGGACCCATTTTGAGTATTTCTCTAGCTGCCTTGGCAAGTGAGAATTCACCTGAAAGTTGCCTCGCCTCTTCATCATTTATGGTAAGAATGTCTACCTTCGAAATGACCACCTTCAATTCATCCATAGCAGTATCCATCCAGAAATTCATCGTGTCCATTGCTATAATTCCGGGTCGCTTCTCCATTTGATCCAAAACCATATTTTGAATAGACGGTGTGAGATTTCCCAGCATGAGGAAGTCGCTTTTCCTGTATTCAGGAGGCAACACGGGATTAAAATCTTGTAATACATTCAATTGGGTCTCTAGAGTGTCCCTTGAATTCATGTCGGTGTGATACCGACCCTTCCAAAAAAAAGACCTTCCTCCATTTACCAAATGTATTCCTGAGGTATCCACTCCTCTGGAGCGAAGCAGCTCCAACTCAGCATCCGGAAAGTCCTCTCCGATTATGGAAACAATGCGAATATCGCCGGTGAAATACGAGGCCGCCCATGCTATGTAGGTCGCAGCCCCCCCAACAACGCGCTCTGCAGTTCCTCTTGGAGTCTCAATAGTATCGATGGCAACAGTTCCTAAGGCGAGAAGTGACATAAATTAAAAGGTGTATTTAACGAAAAAAAGGGCAGGATTGCTCCTGCCCATTAATATTTAATATAGTACCATGGACCAGAAAAATTAGTCCTTGAAAATATTGTAAACCTGACCCATGTTAGGGATTAGAATAAACTCAGTTCTTCTGTTTTCAGCTCTGGTCGCTGAAGATCGAGGATTCTCAGTTGCAAATGGCTGAAACTCAGCAGCACCGGCAGCAGTAAGCTGAGATGGATTTACACCCAACCTGATCAACTGTCGGATTACTCTGGTAGAACGAGCAACACTCAAGTCCCAATTGTCTCGGAAAACTTCCGTTGAGATAGGAACATCATCGGTGTGACCTTCTACAATAAGGTGCATATCGGGATTGTTTTTCAACAAATCAGCCATAGCTTCCACCACATTCATATCTCTTCTGCTCAAAGCAGTTGAAGCTGAACGATAGCGGATAGCATCTTCAACTACAAGATAGAATTTGCCATTGCGCTCATGCACTTCCATTCCGCTCTTTTCAAAGACTACAAAAGCTTTGGCTAACTCCTCAGTCAACTGATTCAGTCTGGCTTCATTAGCGGCTTTTGCTTCTTTTGCTTCGCGAGCTTCTCTGTTAGCCCTTTCGTAATCAGAAGCAAGACGATCTCTCTCCTGCTGCAGATTATCGGTGCGATCTTTCATACTCGCCATTTCATCCTGCAAATTGGCAATGCGGTCATTAGCTGATTGAAGTTGCGCTTGAATAGCATCCTTCTCATTCATTAATTCATTGAATTTTTTATTGGACACACAAGAAGACATTACCAAAACGGTAACCAAACCCAACAAAAGTGACAGTCTTTGAAATTTCATATTACAGTAATTTTATAAATTCGATTCTTAGATAAATTATAGTTTTTCAATCAGGCTGCAAATATATTGCTTTAATAATTATTGGCTAAAAAGTGTTTGATGCATTTTCATATAATTTTATTCGTAATATGGTACATCAAAACACATGCCAAAAAAATTTAATATCTATTCAGCACCTTCTTAGTCATAACGATATAGCTTTCGTATTGTTTTTTTTAAGTACCCATATATGTACGGTTTCTAAAAAAATCTTTTGCATTGTCAACTTTTACAGTATATTTGCAACGCCGTTGCATCTAAAGGAAGGGATATCTATCACTCCCAATCGCATTAACATGGGCAAAATACAGGGTATAGGTTTTGTATAATCAACTTATGATCGAAGATATGAAGTACAAATTACCCGAGTAATTTCCACATTTTTCCATTTCTTAGGGTAATAATTTTAGGGGGGCAAAAGTAGCTCCCCTTTTTTGTTTGGTCAACCAAAAAAGAATGGTCAATGATTTGACTGAGCAGGATTGATATAAAATGACTGATGCAAGGAATTAGACAAGCTCTGGAGTCATGTATTTGCTTCCAACTTCAGGCTTGTGAGCCTACACTCTGAAAATAATACTAATTTCCAAACGGACCTTCCGCCGTGCCGGACCTTTAAAACCACAAAGGACTAAGGGGTTTCGACTTTTAAGGAGGAAATAGTTTGTTAGTCTCAATATTGATTGTTGCAAAGAAAAGGTTTTGGGTGCATAAACAAAGTGAAGGCTCAATAATCATTTTTAGCAAGTCTTATAATCGACTTCTGAAAGGAACTATCAATTGAATGGTGAAATTTCTCCCTTGTTCGGGTATTCCTAGTTGCCTGTAGCGACTCAGGTGATCGAGATAAAACTCATCCAACAAATTATGGGCGCGAAACAATAAACGAGTACCGGCCATCACAGTGGGAAACTTCATCTCCATACCCATGCCGACAATCTGATAAGAGGGAGTAGTCAATTCATTTCTATCCACATTATTTTGAGCAAATACGAAGCGATGGGACACATCAAAACTAAGCCTTAACCAATCAGAAGGATCGATTTTACCCCAGGTAAGAGAAGAGAATATGGAGACCGGAGGAGTAAAGGGGAGGGAAAGTTGAGTGACTGTATTGTAGTTCCAAACTGCCTCGATTGCATTATAGAGCTTTAGATTCGCATTGAATGCATACTCTATTTCTAATTCAAATCCGTAAAAAATTGCATTGTGTTGTTCAAAGCGATAAAGTTGTCCCGCATCCGGCAGTGGAGAAAAAGCGGCAGCAGGTCTGAGGTAAATATAGTTGTGGAAGTAATTGAAGAAAGGAGTCAAATTTGCAAAGAGGCGATTTCTGTAGTACCTCAAGGCCAAATCCAATTGATATCCGTGCTCAGATTTAAGTCCTGCCTGACCCTGTTCGTGCCTGAAAGTTCCATGATGCACACCATTAGCAGAGGTTTCCACCGGATATGGAATTCTGAAGGTCTTGCCTAGACTTATTGAAAAATCAAGATCATCTCTACCTGAAGGCCTGAATAAGGAAGCAAGTGAAGCTGAGAAATTGAAGAAGTGGGTACTTTCAGCACTGGATACAAGGGAGTCAATAATCTGTCCTCCGGGAGTCCACACATAGCGGCCGGCCTCAGGATGATCATTGTGCCCATAGTCCAATCGCATTCCCGCCTTCAACCTCCAATCTTTGCTCAATTGGAGCTCCCGCAATCCAAAAACACCTAATCTATAAACCTCAAAAGGAGGTAGGAAGTAGTCAAATCCATCTATTTGATTGTTCTGATATTGGCCTTGGAAGCCAAGAGAATAATGATCAGCATTTCGAAACACCCCACTTAGGCTAAGGGTCTGCAAATCCAGTGCCAGTGCCAGCCTTTCGTTGGGGTTTCGTCCGGGGATGGCGTGAAATTCAGGAAAAGAAAACTCCTTTCTTCTATTGAATTGATAGCCAGCTATGATCTCCAGCATTTTTTCAGGAGAAAAAAAATGCCTGTACTCTCCCACCACTTTCCTGTGGACTACTTCCTGCTTTGGAAAATCAATGTTGCGATCGTCCCCATCATCCTGAAGGGTATAGGACAATGGAATCCCAAAAGCCCCTGAAAAAATGCCTCCCTCTAAATTATACTCAGAAAAAGAGAAACGAATAAGGTTTTTCTCACTCCTGTATCCGGCCGTCGCTGACCAGGCCTCCTCACGACCTGCAGTATTTTTTAGTCGGTTGTTGAAGAGGGGCAACTCAAAAGTATTGTACACAAAACCCTCGGCAGGAACCCGGTAATCAGAATAAACCTGACGGCTGTAATTCGCCGAGGCAAAAAAAGAAGTCCCTGAAATGCCAAAATTCACCGCAGAACCCAAATGCTTATTGTTGGACTTTCCAAGCAACTTAAAACTGCCATAAAGTGAATTTCGGTCAGCTATCGGGTCGGGCCTCACTCTAAGCACACCTCCCAGGCCATCAGAACCATATTGCAGCGAAGCAGGCCCTTTGACCACTTCAACAGCCCCAGGTCTGAACTGATCTAATTCCAGACCGTGATCAGTGCCCCACTGATGGCTTTCTTGCTTCAGTCCGTGATCAGTGACCACTACCCTATTTGAGTACAAACCTCTGATTACAGGTTTCCCAATCCCAACACCCATACTGATGTTGCTCAAGCCGGGCAGCCTTGAAAGTGCCGCAGAAAAATTTCCTGCCGATTCCGCTTCGAATAATTCCGAGCCAACCACAGTCACCGGTTGGAATACATCCCTCGAAACTCTTTCCTCTGTAATCAAAACCTCCTCTAGGTACTCAGCCGATGGTCTTAAGACGATGTGATAGTGGTCGGGAGTTTCAAACACATCAGGCTCAAATACCCTGGTCTCATAGCCTAAATAAGATACTTCGATCCGGACAGCAGGGGTTCTCCTCCTAATCTCAAATGTCCCTTCATTTCCACTGACCACACAAATAGTATCGGGATAAGTACACACCATTGCCCCTGGAAGAGCCATTCTGGTTTCATCTACCACCACACCCCTATAGTAAAACTGGGCCTGCATTACGACAGGAAGGGAAAAGATTGTGAATATCAGTATTAACCACTTTTTATCCAAGGCGATAATTTAGGTATATAAGTCAAAATAATGATCAAAATGCAACAAGGTTGCAAAAATACGGTTATTTTTGCGAATAAATGTAAGTTACAATGAGACAATTGGCAATACTCCTGACCGGCATCTCGCTTCTATTCCTGGTGTCATGCACTGATGACAAGGTGGACAACACCCCCCCTCAGATTAAATTTTTGCAGATTGATCCAACACCCGGCCCTATGGAGGTTTGCGGTGAGCCCGATCCGTTTGCTATTTCCATTCTCGGTGGAGAAATACTTAAAATTCACACAAGAATTACGGACGACATCGCTCTTTCCCAATTGAAAGCAGATATTCACCCCAACTTTGATTGTCATGGTCACAGGACCATTTCCACGGATGATTGGTTGGTACTAGAACTTAAAGATCTCGAAGGCAAAGAGGTCGATATGGAGCTTGGATTTCCTGTTCCTGAGATGGTAACTGCCGGGTTCTACCATATGCAAATCAGGGTAGTAGACCAGTCAGGCAACACCACCCCCACCACAGATTTTTGGAATCTTCATGTCAGGAATCCTCACGACACATTGGCCCCCATCATTTCGATCATTGATGAAGAGCAGTTGCCTTCAGGCATTTCCCGTGGTGAGGCCTTATCATTTAATGTTGAAGTTATTGACAACAAGCCGTTTAATTTTGGAGGGAATGCGAGAATTGAACTCAACTATCGCAGATCCAATAGCAACAATTTATTCAATGCAGTAGATAAAGAGTTAACTGGTTCGGAAAAAAGCACCATTACTGAGGTCCAATTCAGCATCCCTCAAACCCTTGTAACCGGTGATTACCTCTTCTTCCTCACGGCCTATGATGGAGTCAATAACGAATCTGAAACCATGAGGATGGAGGTTGCGATTCAATAAGTTGCAACAAACTTAGTTCCGGCGATCCACTGGCCATGTCGGTAGTATTTTGATGAACTGGCCGCCCTCCATTTCTCAGTTCGAAAGCCAGCTATCTTTAAAGTTTCCACTTTCACTGAATGTGTTCGCCTCAAATCATTCTTACAATTCACTCTGTCATCCTAAGAAAGAGTCTGAGGATGGCAGTTAAAGGATTTAAGTTAAAAGGGTTAAAAGACCAGAGGACAAAACATCCCATTTCTCTCCTCCGTTACAAATGGGTTTATCGGCATTCTGCGCCTAAATAATTACCAATAAATAAGATCAATATGACGGGACGTATTTTTGCAGGACTTTTCTTTCTCTTGCTGCTTCCAGTGGCCTCTTTTACGCAACAGGAGGTGCCAATAGGCAAATGGAAAGCACATTTGCCATTTAATACCGGAAAGGATGTAATCGTAGTTGACGACAACATTTATTATGTTGCTGAGTATGGGATTCTAAAGCTACCTGCTGAAAATCATACGGACTTTCAGTTTATAACCAGAGTCGATGGACTCAATGATGCCGAGCCAGCCATCATTAGGTATCATGATGACTTGGAAATAATGATTGTTGTTTATCGAAATGCCAACATTGACCTTATTTTCAGGAACAATCGCATTATCAATCTACCGGAAATAAAAACGAGCGATATTATTTTTGGTGAGCGCAGCATTAATGAAGTTACTTTTGCCGGAAACCATGCCTATTTTAGTTGCAGTTTCGGGCTCGTGCAACTAAATCTTGAGGATATTTCCTTCGGGTTTACTATCATCACGAATACAGAGGTAAATGACCTGAATCTTTGGGAAGGAAATTACTACCTTTCCACTGATATTGGGGTATTCAAAGCACCGGCTGAAAATTTTAATCACCAGGATTTTACTCGCTGGCAAAAACTCGGACCTGCTCAAGGTTTACCCGGCGGCAATTTTATCTCTTCTACCAACATGCCCTTTAACGGTCAATTGTATCTCGCTATTGGTGAAGACCTTTATATTGGGGATGGGGAGGATTTTTATCCATTTATGAGTCAAACAGGCTATGCTCCAAAATTTTTAAGGCAGGCTGGAGAAATGATGGCCATGGGGTGGTCCTGTCTGGGAAATAATTGCTCTCGTGACCGGGGCATGCTCCTGGACACAATCGGTATGGTACATGAAATAGCTCAAAACTGTTTCAATCGAAGCAACAATATCGCCATCAACTCATCCGGAAGAATATTTATAGGGGATGATTTCAGAGGTTTCCGTTTTACTGATGCACCTGACCGCAATTGTTCCGAGTACTATCCCAACAGTCCATATTCAGCCAATGTTACCGACATTCACATAGCAGACGATGTGGTATATGTAGCATCCGGAGGAGTTACCAATAACTATGCTTACCGTTTTCGCAGAGATGGATTTTTCACTTACAAGGAAGGCCGATGGTCAGTAAAAAACCTTTTCAACACGCCCGAATTTGCAGAACCGGAAATGTATGACTTTTTCAAAATAATCACCCATCCTACCACAGGAAAACTCTACATAGGTACTTTCTGGAGAGGTTTAATCGAAATAGATGGTGATGATATTCAAATATTTGACAGTGAGAATTCTTGCCTGCAGATGTTTGTGCCCGAAAACCTCAGAGAGCGAATATCCGGAATGGCTTTTGACCAATTAAACAGATTGTGGGTTACCAATGATGGCGCACCTGAGCCCATCGTCATGTTCGATAATGAGGGAAACTGCCACTCTTTCGATGTTCCCAATTTTAAGTTCCTAACCGAGATTGATATCGACTTCAATGGCTTTAAGTGGATGGCTTCCAGAGATCCCGGTGCGGGCTTGGTAGTCTTCGATGAAGGCAATTTAAATGATCCCTCCGATGAAAGAATGATTGTTTTAACCACCTCAAATTCCAATCTCCCCAACAACCAGGTGTTGAGTGTGAAAACTGACTTAAACGGCAGTGTTTGGGTCGGAACTACCAATGGTGTGGTAGTTTTTGATTGCACCTCAGCCGTTTTTGGCGGGAATTGTCCCGGAACCCGCAGAAGAGTTGAAGTAGATGGGTTTATTGCAGAACTGCTGGTGGGTGAGAGGGTTCAGGCTATTGCAGTGGATGGAGCCAATCGAAAATGGTTTGGAACGACTAATGGTTTATTTCTCCAATCCCCAACAGGGGATGAACAAATTGCTTATTTCAACACCTCCAACAGCCCTTTGATCGACAATGATATCATTGCCCTGGCCTTCAACGATCGCAGTGGCGAACTGTATATTGGGACCTCCAATGGCATAATGTCTTACCGTACAGATGCCACCACCGGAGGCAGGACTCATAATAGTGAGGTTACCGTATTTCCCAATCCGGTAAGACCTGACTACGACGGCCCAATAGCAATAAGGGGCTTGGGTAGAGATTCCAGGGTTAAAATTACTGATGTAAGGGGAAATCTGGTTTATGAAACAGTTGCCAGGGGCGGACAGGCTATTTGGTATGGGCAGGATCTGGAAGGCAGAAAAGTCCA
This sequence comes from Saprospirales bacterium, assembly GCA_007695145.1. GTDB lineage: Bacteria > Bacteroidota > Bacteroidia > Chitinophagales > Saprospiraceae > PWJY01. The sequence continues at coordinate 68,218 of REEI01000058.1, forward strand.
TACCGGTGTTTACATGATATTTGCGACAACCCGATCGGGTGGCCTTGATACCCCTGACAGCCATGTTGGAAAGGTGATGTTTGTGCGTTAGGTATAACTTTATTGTATTAGGCTATTATATAATAAAGCTCATTTAGTCTTTGTTAATTTCACTCGAGACAAGTCGTCAATGAAGGCCAATCTTAAAAAGTAAACACAGATTAGGGGACGCCCCTTTCAGACACTACCAAATTTTAACCCATTTTTCTTAACGCCAAATCCTTGAAGGCCGGGAAAGCGCTATCGAAATTCGAAAATGTTAAGGCTCTTAAACTTTGCTTCCACTATTCAATTGATTGCTTTAAAAACCATCAACATTCAAGCTTATTATTTATTAGCCTAATTCGATAACTTAATTTAAATGATTGCAAGCTCTTGCTTTGTTTTCCACTTTTTCGAAAAATCGTTGATGACCTTACAATAATAGGCCTCGTAAATGGGGACAACTCTTGATATCTCGTATTTTCTGGCCTGCTTGAGGGCATTCTCTCTAAACAACTGATGCTTTTCTTTATCTTCTAGAAGGGAAATAGCAGCCTCCGCCATGCTTTCCACATCACCCACCTTCCTGAGGTACCCACAAAAATCATCGAGCACCACCTCCGGCAGACCACCAACATTGGATGCAATCACCGGTACCTGACAGGCTAATGCCTCTAATGCTGCCAGTCCAAAGCTTTCATTCTCAGATGGAATGACAAAAAGATCGGATACAGCTAGTATTTCTTCTATTGCGTCTTGCTTTCCGAGAAAAACAACCTGATGGCATATTCCTAACTGCCTGCATAGGTTTTCTAAATTTCTTCTCTCCGGTCCGTCACCAACAAGTAGCAATTTTGCTGGATGATGCTTCACAATTCCTTGAAAAATTCTGATGACATCGTCCACCCTTTTCACTTTTCTAAAATTCGAAGTATGCGTTACAATAAACTCTTCGTTAGGGGCAATCGCCTTTCTAAAATGCTCCTTATTTTGTCTATTGAATCTAGAGAGATCGATGAAGTTAGGTATTACTTCAATTTCTCTGTTCACCTCAAATTGATTCAGGGTGCTTTCCTTAAGGTTTTTGGATACTGCAGTCACTCCTTCCGATTCATTTATTCCAAACTCTACTGCCGGAGCAAAAGAGGGGTCGTTTCCAACCAGTGTAATATCAGTGCCATGAAGAGTTGTAATTACGGGAACATGAATGTTTTTAGAACGCAGGATCATTTTGGCCAGGTAGGCCACCGTTGCATGTGGAATCGCATAATGCACATGAAGAAGGTCCAATTTTTCAAACATTACCACATCTACTAATTTACTAGCCAGAGCCGAGTCAAAGGGCGTATATTCAAATAGCGGATACTCCAAGGTATTGACCTCGTGATAAAAGATATTTTCTTGAAACCCTGTAAGTCGAGCAGGGCGTCTGTAAGTAATAAAGTGCACTTGATGACCCCTGTTGGCAAGAGATATTCCAAGCTCTGTGGCTACTACACCGCTACCCCCATAAGTCGGGTAACAAACAATACCTATTTTCATACAGAAGAAATTAATTCCCACTTGAACGGGCATCCATTAGAACATATTGAACAATTTATTGTTTTCCGACTTACAAACATTAAAAGCACTTAAACAGCATTGATTAATAATATGGCTGTATATTCCATAAGCGATCTCGGAAAACTCACGGGAATTAAGACACATACCATTCGCATGTGGGAAAAGAGGTATAGCCTTATCCAACCGCAGAGAACCCCAACAAATATTCGCTACTACGACGACAACGACCTTCGTTTCCTCATGAATGTTGTTCTACTGAACAAAAACGGTTATAAAATATCGAGGATTGCAGCAATGAGTGAGGAGGAGATCGATCAAAAGGTTAAGACCATTACCGCATCAAAAGGTGAGAGTAAAGAAAATCTCATTGACGCGATTACCCTTGCAATGATAGATTTGGACGAAGTCAAGTTTAACCGAATTGTCGACCAAAGCGTAAAAGAAAAAGGAGTTGAATCCACCTTCACAGACTTACTGTTTCCACTTTTGGATAAAATTGGGGTACTGTGGATTGCAGGTTCAATTAAGCCGGCACATGAGAATTTCATCACTATGATGATTCGGCAAAAACTAATTGCTGCCATTGACAATATTTCGCCGGAAAATTATGAGTCCGGACCAAAATTTATAATTTACATGCCCGAGGGAGAAACACAAGAATTGAGCTTCCTCTTTATTCACTTCCTGCTGATTACCCGTTCCTTCAGAGTGATTAATTTGGGGACTAATATTTCCATCCCCGATGTTCAGGATGCCTTCAGAATTCATCGCCCGGAATATATTTTCACCATGATCAATGAACCTCAATCTAAAATTAATCTCAATACTTATCTAAGCGAACTGGACCTTTATTTCGGTCATTCAAAAATCCTCATTTCCGGTTATCAGGCCGCCATCCAAAATTATGAATGCCCTAAGAATGTCAGTGTCCTTTCCAGCATGGGTCATTTGTTGGAATATTTGAATGACTTAAAAAAAAAGATTAATAATCACTCATCTGTATCGCCCAGGCACTCAAATGGGTCCGAAGTCCCCCGAATCAGCCTTCCAATAAGTGACCACTCAATGAGTAAGTGAGTTGCCTGGGAATAGCTAACCCAAAGGTGGGTGATTTATTACCTGCCTTCTTCCAGTCCGTTAAAATAAACCTCCTATAACTTGAATTTATGTTCAATTGCTTGGTGATCCTTTATAACAAATTCTAATGGACAGTCGAACTGTTTTCGCCTTCAGACACTACAAAATTTTATAACAGTAGGAAACCCATTTTTTTTAACACCAAATCCTTGAAGGCCGGATAATATAGTGAGTTAAGGAATAAGACCTGATGTACTGGCTAGTTGTATTTGGTTTCAGACAAATTCCATGGGAATATCTTTTGCATTGTTTGTGGGATTTGACAAACTGTCTCGTAAGGCCTACCAAATCTCATTCAGAGGGAATGCGAAACCTGAGATGTCAATCTGTTCTATACGGCTTGGGAAATATTTTTTAGGTGCGAGGATTCAATTTATAACTCCATCCTGCATCTCCTGCATTGAACAGCCCCTGTCTTTGAGCAAAAATCTCATTCGCCCGCTTTTCTTTTCGACCTCCTGACAATAGGACTCATCACCTCACTGCTGCCTATTTTTTCCGTGTGCAAACGCTTACAAACGGATGCAAACGTTTATTCTACGGCTCGTGCCAAAGAGCGCCCTGATATTTGCACTGTCAATTCAATGGAACTGACATCTCGATTTAAAACTTTATTTTTTCACAATTAAAACTTTTTCGATATGACACGAGTAAGTAATTCTGTACAATTGATTGGCAATCTCGGAGCCGATCCCGAAGTAAAAGTATTCGATAACGGCAACACCCTCTGTAGGTTGTCCATTGCTGTAAATGAGTACTTCAGAGACAAGGAGGGCAACAATCAAAAAAAGACCAACTGGATGAAGGTCGCCGCCTGGGGAAAAACCGCCGAGAGGATGGTCAGCTTTTTGTCGAAGGGCAACAGGGTGGCCATAAATGGTAAGTTGGTCAACCGTCAATACGATGGCCAAAACGGACAAAAGAGGTACGTGACGGAGGTTCACGCATACAACTTTATGAATCTCAGTCCTGCACCGGACAGAGATAATCTCCCCTTCTGATTTCCCTTTGGTGAAAAGAGGACAATAATGCGAACTTTTCACCTTGAGACCACTTTTTGGTCCAACTGAATTTATCTACAATTATTGGAAAGAGGTATTCCGGACTTCGGTATACCTCTTTCCGGATTGGGGTATATAGATTAAACCCATCCAATTGCACCCACGTGAAAATGCTTGCAAAATACACCCATCCCTAAATACTGATTTCAGATTCCAGTTATTGTTTGGAGAAGAAGTGGGTAATAAATACCCTGCTGTAAGTTTGAAATGAAAAGTGTACCAATTTAAAGTTTAAAAAATCAGCATTGAAAGAAGCTATTCAAATCAATATTGAATGACCACTATCAGGAGTCTAACTGACCTAGGTCATTCATAAATTTTTCCAAACCTCCAAAATTTGTGGTTCATTAAGGGAAGCTCATTGCCGGGTTGGTCAAGAGCGGACTTTTACCAGAGAGATGAAGACTGAAGTTGACTTTTTATCAGAGAATCCGCAGGGCCATTCCGTCGATGGGGAGTGTTTTCATTGCGGTGAGCCAGTGGAAGAATCCGGCCATACCAGCGACGGGCGGGAATTCTGTTGCAATGGCTGTCTGATGGCTTACCAGTTAATCCGTTCTGCCGGATTGGATTTCTTCTACGATCCCAACAAAAACCCTGATCTGAGACGAAAGAAAATTGCCCTGGATAATGGCAAGTTTGACTATTTGGATGATGTGGACATAGCCTCGAGAATCATCAAATACGAAGAGGGGCCCCTCAAACAAGTTTGGCTGGACCTTCCCGACATTCACTGTGCCTCCTGTCTTAGGGTTCTTGAAAGTCTTCACAGATTCGATAAAGGAGTGGTCAAGGTTAATGTCAATTTCGAACGCAAATCTGCTCACATACTTTTCAATGCTGAGATTATCAGCCTAAAAGAGTTGGTGAGATTACTGGCAACCATCGGCTATGAACCCAGATTGACTTTGGAGGAGTACTCCGAGGGCAAAAAAGCGAAGGGCAGTAAGGATTTGGTTTACAAACTGGGTATTGCAGGGTTCTGCTTTGGCAATATCATGTTGCTAAGTCTACCCGATTATTTGGCAGGATCCAGAGAAATAGAAGCCAATTTGGGCGAATGGTTTAAATACCTTTCCCTCATACTATCCCTTCCGGTATTCTTCTATTCCTCCAATGCCTTCTTCAAACCTGCAATAGCCGGACTTAAAAGGGGATATGTCAATATGGATGCCCCGGTTTCTCTGGCGATTCTGGCTACTTTTGTACGCTCTGTAGTCGATGTACTTTTTGGTTTTGGAACAGGGTATTTTGACAGCATGTCGGGCATTGTTTTTTTTATGCTCATAGGCAGGTATCTTCAGTCCAGGACCCACAGTTCACTTTCATTTGATCGGGATTTCAGATCGTATTTCCCCATTGCAATTGACACCCTCATCAAGGGAGAATTCATCCCAAAAGCCCTTCCTGAACTTAAAACCGGCGATATCGTTCGAATAAGGCCGGGAGAAATCATTCCAGCAGACGCTATAGTATTAGAGGGTGAAGGCAGGATCGACTACAGTTTTGTCACAGGAGAATCCGCGCTAATAAAAGTTAAACAGGGAGAAAAGGTATACTCCGGCGGCAGGCAAACCAGAAACCTACTCATCATTCGCCTTTCGCACGAAGTGGAGCAATCTTATCTGACCAGTCTTTGGAATAAGGAGACATTCAAGCAGAAAAGTAAAGCCAGATTAGAGAGATTTGACCGTATTGGGCGTGATTTCACCTGGGGAGTGATTGCAGTGGCAATAATTGCAGCAATTTATTGGGCATTCAATGAGCCTGCAAAAAGTCTTGACGCCTTTACTGCAGTCCTAATAATAGCCTGTCCATGTGCTCTGCTGGTCACTGTTGCTTACACCCATGGTCATATACTTGGTGTGTTGTCGAGAAATAATTTCTATCTGCGAGATTCCGGTGTCCTGGCTACTCTTGCCCAGCCGGGAGCCATAGTTTGGGACAAAACCGGCACCCTGACCAGTCAACAAAAATTTAAAACCCGGTTTCACGGTCCTCCTCTTGATCAGGAAGATAAGCTAGCCATTGCTTCACTTTCAGATCTGTCGATGCACCCTCTGAGCAGAATGCTGGTATCGCACTTGAAAAATGGACGATTAATCGAGGTAAGCGATTTCGAGGAAAATCCAGGAAAGGGCATCAGCGGCAAATGCGGCAGCAATTTCTTCCTCCTGGGTAGCCGTGCTTTTATGCCTTTCAATGGCTTGCCAGACGAAGAGGAAAAAGAAGGCTCCAGAGTATATCTGGCAAAAAATGGAGAGTATCTTGGATACTTTGAAATGAATCACGAATACCGAACTGGGATACTGGAAAGTCTAAAAAAACTTAAAAAAACGGCAAGAACTGTCATCCTCAGTGGGGACAATCCATCCGAGGCGACATACCTAAAGAGCGAGCTTGGAAGCGATATGGAAATGCGATTCAATCAATTGCCCTCAGAAAAATTGAAGTTCATAGGGAAACTGAAAAAATCACATAAAAATACCCTGATGATTGGGGATGGGCTAAACGATGCAGGGGCTTTGAGTCAAAGTGATTTTGGCCTTGCAGTCACAGACCAACTCAATAATTTTACACCGGCCAGCGATGGCATCATACAAGGAGACCAACTCAACCGACTACCTGACTTTGTAACCCTTGCCAAAAAAGGCCAAAAACTGATAGCCGCTGTTTTTACCTACTCAGCTATTTACAACCTTGCCGGCATATACTTCGCAGTGAGAGCAGAGCTATCACCAATGATCGCTGCCATCATAATGCCACTGAGTTCAATATCAATTATCCTAATAACCTTTGCCGGTGTTTATTATTTTTCCAAAAAACTGAAACTCTGACTACTTGTTGGTGAATATTAATGTTGGGGGAATTCAAACAGAAAGATGAACGGATTTTTTTTCAGTAAGCAGCATTTAATCACTTCCAACCCAAAGCCCATTTCATCCATTTTAGCTTTTTATCAGTATAGGGAGGATACTTGAAGTTGGGTTCAAACCAAAAGGGCTTCTTCAAAATACTCTTGTAATGAGAAAAGGTTTTGAAACCGGCCTCCCCGTGGTAACTTCCAAGTCCGCTCTTTCCGACCCCACCAAAAGGCAGGGCTGGATTGGTAATGTGCATTATGACATCATTGATAGCCCCCCCTCCGAATGAAAGTTCAGATTCTACCCTACTTATTGTTTTCCTATCACTTGTAAAAAGGTAGAGGGCAAGTGGCCTGGGTTTCGACCTGATCATCTGGACGGCCTCGTCCAGATGATCGTACTTGATGACCGGAAGTATTGGACCGAATATTTCTTCCCTCATCACAGCATCATCTGGTTGAACAGCCGTCATCACGGTTGGAAAAATCATTCGCTCTTCAGCATCTGTCTCACCTCCATAGACCACTTTTTCAGGTAATATTAATTTTTTAAGCCTCTCAAAATTCGCCTGATTGATTATTTGAACAAAATTGTCATTCTCAGCTCGATAGTCATTCACCTTTATCACATTTATGAGCGCTTCGACAAAATGATCGTGAATAGATGAATGAACAAGCACGTAATCAGGAGCAATGCAGGTTTGCCCGGAGTTGAGAAACTTTCCCCAAACCAGCCTTTTGACACCCTTTACAAGATTGGCATCAGGAGCAAATATCGCCGGACTTTTCCCACCGAGTTCAAGTGTAACAGGGCAGAGGTGTTTCGCTGCGGCCCTGTAAACTATTCTACCGACCCTTGTACTTCCTGTAAAAAAAACTTTGTCGAATTTTTGAGCCAGCAAATCAGTAGTTACATCCACACCTCCTTCCACCACTTTTATATACTCAGACGGGAAGGTACTGCTGATCATTTTAAAAAGTGCAGCTGAGGTATTTGGAGTCATTTCACTAGGCTTAACAATGGCTGTATTGCCTGCAGAAATTGCAGCTACTAAGGGAGAGAGGCTCAATTGAATAGGGTAGTTCCAGGCGCCGATTATCAGAGAAGTTCCAAGAGGCTCAGGGAGTATGTAAGAAGAGGAGGGAAAGTTGATCAGATTGGTTCGAACCTTTTTCCTCCTGCTCCATCGGGCCATATTTTTCAGGTGATCGTCAATATCCATGCTCAGAAAACCCAATTCTGTAGAGAGGGTTTCAAATGGACTTTTACCAAAATCTTCTTTTATAGCATCGCATAGAGCATTTTCATTATTTTTCAATGCAGCCTTCAATAGCTTGAGTTGTTCAGTCCTGAATGTCAATTCTTTGGTAGACCCCGATAGGAAAAACTCCCTTTGAGCCTCAACTGCTTTTTCAGTTTCATGCTGCATCATCCCTATTTCTGAAATTTTCATCCACAAGGTAAAAACTCTATCCCAATTCTGATCAAATTTTTGAAAAATTTAAAAAGGCGGTAAAAAAATAATAAGTAAATGTTATTAAAATAAGCAGGGATTGTAGTAAAATACCCATAAGTAAACTACACTTAAGAGTGGTAATCAACTCAAATTCAACTATTTCCACACACCATTGCATTCATTGACTTCCATCATGTTCCAGGATGAGATAAATCAATTTTTGCAATGACCGATATTATTATTTCTACAAAAGTTGGCATTTACCTTAGCGGCATAAAAGACTCATCAAATGGGCATCATCATTCTATTATTATTAGCGAGTATTGGTATTGCAGCACTTTTTCTCGGAGGGTTCATCTGGGCTCTAAAAAGTGGACAATACGACGATGTGGAGGGACCTGCACACAGAATACTGTTCGATGATGGCACTATAGATGAGACTGACGATCGCGATGGAAATAATAATACTTAACATAAAAAACCGGCTATGCAGTTGGAGAGATTTAACTACGACAATAAAATTGTAAAGTACTTCGCCTATGCGACTATTCTTTGGGGAATGGTGGGCTTCCTCGTGGGCTTGCTTGCGGCTTTACAATTGGTTTTTCCGGCATTGAACTTCAATATGGCGGAGACTTCCTATGGGCGCGTCAGGCCCCTGCACACCAATGCTGCCATTTTTGCCTTTGTGGGCAATGGTATATTCATGGGTGTTTACTACTCGCTTCAGCGTCTGTGTAAAGCGCGAATGTGGAGTGACAAAATTAGCTGGTTCCATTTCTGGGGCTGGCAAATCATCATTGTAGCTGCGGCAGTGACCCTGCTCGCAGGCTTTACTCAAGGCAAGGAGTACGCTGAATTGGAGTGGCCAATTGATATCGCCATTGCGGTTGTCTGGGTAGCCTTTGGTATCAATATGATGATGACTATTTTAAAAAGGAGGGAGAGCCATCTCTATGTAGCCATTTGGTTCTATATAGCTACCTGGGTTACAGTGGCTATGCTTCACATTGTAAACTCAGCTGCGCTACCATTGGACTTTATGAAGAGCTACTCAGCCTATGCAGGTATGCAGGATGCGCTGGTTCAGTGGTGGTATGGTCACAATGCAGTGGCCTTCTTCCTCACCACCCCCTATCTGGGACTGATGTATTACTTTTTGCCCAAAGCGGCCAATCGTCCGATCTACTCTTACCGTCTTTCGATCATCCACTTTTGGGCTTTGATATTTATATATATATGGGCAGGACCCCACCACCTTTTATATACCTCTCTTCCTGACTGGGCTCAGTCTCTTGGAGTGGTTTTTTCAGTGATGCTTATCTTCCCTAGTTGGGGAGGTATGATCAATGGACTTTTCACTCTTCGCGGCGCCTGGGATAAGGTTAGGGAGGACCCTGTGCTGAAATTTATGGTCGTTGCTGTTACCGCCTATGGTATGGCTACATTTGAGGGTCCAATGCTCTCCCTTAAGAATGTAAACGCCATCAGTCACTATACCGATTGGACTGTTGCTCACGTGCATGTTGGAACACTTGGATGGAATGGTTTTCTTACGTTCAGTGTCCTTTATTGGCTGATTCCAAGGATTTTCCAAACAAAAATGTACTCCACGAAATTGATGAATGTCCATTTCTGGATTGGAACCTTGGGTATTCTGTTCTATGTAGTACCTCTTTACTGGGCAGGTTTTACCCAGAGCATCATGTGGAAGACCTTTACTCCCGATGGAGTACTTCAGTACAACTTCCTTGAAACCGTTACCCATATACTGCCCATGTACGGACTAAGGGCATTCGGTGGCTTCCTTTACATAGTAGGTGCCGGAATAATGGTATACAATATCGTTAAAACCGTCAAAGGTGGAACACTGCTTGACAATGAGGCCGCTGAGGCCGCTCCAAGAGCAAGTATAACTGCATTGGACAGCAAATACAAAGGTTCACACTGGCACCGCTGGATCGAAAGAAGACCTATCCAGTTGTTGATCTTGAGCCTTATAGTAGTTTCCATTGGAGGTCTGGTTCAGATCCTTCCTGCCTTCCTTATTAAGTCAAATATTCCAACCATCGAATCCGTACAACCGTACACCCCATTGGAGTTGCACGGAAGGGATATTTACATCAAAGATGGTTGCTATAATTGTCACTCTCAAATGATCCGACCGTTTAGGGATGAAGTAGCTCGATACGGGGAATTCTCCAAGTCAGGGGAGTTTGTTTATGACTTCCCCTTCCAATGGGGATCAAAGCGCACAGGTCCCGACCTGGCAAGGATTGGAGGTAAATACCCCGATAGCTGGCACTACCATCATATGATTGATCCGGAATCTATGGCGCCGGGATCTATTATGCCGGCCTACCCCTGGATGACGCGCAAGGAGATCAATGTGGATAAAACACCGCGCATGATAAGGGTAATGCAACGACTTGGGGTTCCCTATCCTGAGGGATACGACGAGCAGGCCATTGATGATTTGATGGAACAGGCTAATGATATAGCTGAGAGACTTTCGCGAGATACCGGTGACGATGTTATCCCGACCTCCGAGATAGTGGCTCTGATAGCCTATTTGCAAAGATTGGGTACAGATATTAGCAAAGAAGCTCCTAGAGCTGAAGCAAACTAAAAAACCAATATCATGAAGTTTATTAATTATTTGGAGACAATAACGGGAATCAGCATATTCCCCTTCCTGTCGCTTATGATTTTTTTCCTCTTCTTTACGGGAGTACTGATTTTCGCTTTCTCCATGAGGAAAGAAGCAATAGAAGAATTAAAAAATATTCCACTACAAAATGATAGAGAAGATGGAGAATCTAAAGTCATTTAAAATTATTACCTGGCTGGTGGGGACACTAATTTTACTTACTATTCCCACCATATTATCGGCAGCACCTGAAGCCAAAGCTTTTGCTGAATTGGCCGGAGAACTTGGACTTGCAGAATGGGCATTAATTTTTGTAGCCTTTGTGTTATTCATTATCATCTTACTAATGGGGGCTATACTAAAGCGTCTGGCTTATGACAAGTATCGAGCTGAAATGGGAGCTGGAGCGAAAGCGATACTCATTTTTGTCTTTGCTGCCATTGGTTGGTTCTCGATGCCCTCATTGGCTGTCGCTGACTCAGGTTCCATGGGTGCCAGTTGGCTCTCTGACCTGCCCCTCATTCTGTTGGTTTCAGTTATTGCCCTCGAAGTGATCATCATACTGATCATGCTGAGAAATATTAAAATAGTGGCGGGTCTGGAAATGAAAAGCGACAGTGCAGAGCTGGCTGCAGCGGGCACCTCTATTTGGGCTTCTTTATGGCATGCCATGAATAAAAGTGTATCCATCGAAAAGGAGAAAGACGTTATGCTGGACCACGCCTACGATGGAATACGCGAACTGGACAACGACCTGCCGCCCTGGTGGAAATACGGGTTTTACGTGACTATTGTTTTCGCTCTTGTCTATCTGGCTAGATATCATGTCTTCCAAACAGCACCCCTCCAGTTGGAAGAGTTTGAAATTGCAATGGCAAGGGCAGAAGCTGAAAGAGAGGCCCGAGCACTATTTGCTCCTGCAATCAATGAAGAAACAGTAGTTATGCTTGAAGATGAGGCAGACTTAGAAAGGGGTAAGGCTATATACGTTACCAATTGTGCAGTCTGTCATGGTCAACTGGGAGAGGGGGGGATCGGTCCTAACCTGACGGATGACTACTGGATCCACGGTGGATCGATCAACGACATTTTTAGAATTACAAAATACGGGGTAATTGAAAGAGGAATGACTCCCTGGCAGGATATCCTAAGTCCATTAAATATAGCTCAGGTATCCAGTTACATTAAAACTTTGCGAGGGACCGACCCTCCCAATCAAAAAGAGCCAGAAGGCGATCTGTGGATTCCCATGGAAGAAGAGGTAGCGACTGAGGAGGAAGATATAGGAGCAGCAGAAGAGACCAAAGAAGGCGAGACTGCAGAAGAGGAAAATATGGAGGTTGAATGATGGCCGGGAGGTTCTGTTGAGATAATTAAATCCCGGAAAAAATAGCCGGGAAAAGAGAAAAACTGAATGAAAACTGAAAAAGAGAGTAGCAAGGATGCCTTTCGGGATCGTGTTGCAACCATAGACGAAACCGGTAAACGCAATTGGATATATCCGGTTCAACCTGTGGGCAAATTCTACGATTATCGCAAGTATTTGTCATATGTTTTACTGGCTGTTCTGTTTATCACACCATTTATCAGAGTAAATGGAAGACCACTATTCCTTTTCGATATTTTGGACAGAAAGTTCATACTCTTCGGAAAAATATTTTGGCCACAGGACTTTTTTATCTTCGGTCTGACAATGATCACGCTCATTGTCTTCTTGATCCTTTTCACTGTGGCATTCGGCAGGATATTCTGCGGTTGGATTTGTCCTCAGACCATATTTATGGAGATGCTCTTCAGAAGAGTTGAGTATTGGATAGAGGGTTCGGCATCAAAAATGAAGCTTCGAGACAGAAGACCCTGGGACTGGGAAAAAGTCAGAGTGCGATTTTCAAAGTGGGCAGTTTTTTGGGGTATTTCTTTCCTTATTGGAAATACCTTTTTGGCTTACATCATCGGATCCGATCGGCTCATTCAAATAGTGACCTCTCCACCGAGTGAGCACTGGGTGGGCTTCATTGCTATGTTAGTATTTACCACGGTTTTCTTTTTTACTTACTCCTGGTTCAGAGAACAGGTTTGTACAGTTGTGTGTCCCTATGGAAGGCTTCAGGGTGTAATGCTAGACCGTGATTCAATAGTGGTGGCCTATGATTATATGAGGGGAGAGCCCAGGGGGAAAATCTCCAAAAAAGCACCCGCTGATTTGGGCGATTGTATCGATTGTGATCTCTGCGTAAAAGTCTGTCCAACCGGAATTGATATCAGAAATGGAACGCAAATGGAATGTGTTCACTGCACTGCATGCATGGACGCCTGCGACAGCATAATGGAAAAAGTAAATCGACCTAAAGGACTTATACGGTATGCCTCTGAAGAGCGAATTTCATCGGGGAAAAAACTCTCTTTTACCCCGCGCATGAAGGCTTATTCAATAATTCTGCTTGGATTAATTGGGCTGCTTTCCTTTTTGCTGGTTTCTCGACCTGATGTGGAGACGCGTATACTCAGAGTCGGTGGACAGTTATTTCAAATTCAGGAAGAAGAAGGCACTATAAGTAATTTATACAACCTACACCTGGTCAACAAAACTTTCAATGAGATTCCAATAGAACTGGAGTTGCTAAACATAGAGGGCGGCAGAATACAAATTGTAGGCGACCGCTCATTGAATGTCCCCCCAGAAGGCAATATTCAGGTGCCTATCCTTATTTATCTCCCCAGGGAGAAAATTACCTCAAGAACTACAGAGCTGAGAATTGGCATCAAGTCCGGAGAGAGGCAATTAAGTACTTATAAAACAAACTTTTTAGGACCAAATTAATAAATATTATGCGCATCAGTTGGGGTTATAAAATTATGTTTCTATACCTGGGTTTTGTAGGTATCATTTTAACACTTGTTTTCAGTGCCTTTAATCATGAAATTCAAATTGTTTCTGATGATTACTACGAGAGGGAAAAGTATCAGCAGGACATTATTGACGGAACCTTTAATCTGAAAAGACTGAATGCACAACCTGCACTTGAATTAACTAATGAGGGCTTGAGTATTACCTTACCAGAAGAATTGAAGGGCGGCTTTAGCAAATCAGGTGAACTTTGGCTGTACAACATCATGCGGTATCAACAAGACTATAAGACAACCTTCACCAACCACCAGGAAGATTATTTCATAGTTTCTGCTGACAAACTGAGCAGTGGTAACTTCATTATCAAGCTCAGGTGGAAGCAGGAAGATACCCCTTATTACTTTCAGAAGAGAATAGATCTCCCCTAATATGGAAGTGCTCGTAGCAGGATTGATGATGGGATTGGCTTCAGGTCTACACTGCCTGGGAATGTGTGGTCCCCTAATAGCAGCATTCCCTGCTACCAACCACAATATTCCCTTATTGCTCGATCCCTGGCATCTGTCGAGGATAGCCACATATGGCGTTCTTGGTATAGCTACAGGAGTGGCAGGCAATCTAATCTCTTTTGCAGGAATGCATATTTTCTCTGGCTTTGTCATCCTCCTGCTGATTGGAATTGGCTTAACGTTTTATTGGAGGAATTCTTTGCACATAAATTTCTTCTCCAATTCTCTGATTCAAAACCTCTGGTCCAAATCAGCCAACACAGGAGGAATAAGGGGCAGGGCGGCTCTTGGTGCCCTCAATGGGTTGTTGCCATGTGGAATGGTTTATTTCGCACTGGCTACCTCTTTGGCATGGGGAAATGTACCTGAATCGGTTAGCTTTATGCTCGCTTTTGGTTTAGGGACACTCCCCTTCCTACTAATGATACCCGTTTTCGGCCGATTCATTCCATCCATTTGGAAGAAAAGACTCAAAATCTTACAACCCTTTTTCCTCATACTGAGCTTGCTCATTGTGTTATGGAGGGTGGTAATAGTTCCTATGGGGTGGCAGGTGATTTTACCCTGGATAGAAGATATACCCATGTGCAGTAGCTTGACCAACCACCTCTGAAGTGATCGAAGTGATGCCCTAAAAATCATTCAGTTTTCTCTTTAAGTTTAAGGGGGATTGGACATCAGGTTCGATCCCTCTTGCATTTTATTCAACAGTCCAGAGGATTATTCACACTTGATTCACCCTGAAAACAAGACCATTTTTAGCCTGCCATAAAAGGTTATGGGCCATTTCACCAATTAATTTCATTATTTGCCCATCTATTCAAGCCTTCATTGAATGCTGACTCATCGGTCAGTGTATTTTCAAAAGACTATTTCGGTCAAAATGATCCATAGTTTGGTGAATTTAAAAAGGAGCGAAAATCAACCTGCCGAAAAATGCGGAGCAAAAAATTTACCTAGAAAATAACCTCCTACAACTAGCGAAATTGAGACCAGATTATTTGCGAGAACATTCAAAAGTGCCAGTTTATAATCACCTGCTTTGAACAAATTGAGGGTCTCCAGGCTAAAACTTGAAAAGGTGGTAAAGCCCCCCAATATTCCGACAAAAAGAAAAGCCTTAAGCTCCGGGCTTAGTCCGGTACGCTCCCAAATACCCCATAAAAAGCCGATTGCAAAAGAGCCGATTGCGTTGACCACCAGAGTGCCCCAGGGAAATCCCATTCCAAGATATTTATGCATACCAATAGAGACCCAAAATCGCGAAAGGGCACCCAACGCACCTCCTAGCATTATAAAAAATATCTGAATCATGTAATCTTTTTTGCTAACTATCAGAAATAACAATAATTGAACCCATCCTCAGGTTTGCTTGAGAATACTAATTGTTTATCCTAAATTGTTAATTTTTGCTAACTTTTTGGCGACATTATTTAACGTCATCTTAATTATTGCATTATCTTTGTTCAAACATTAAAGGTAACATTTGCTGGGAATGAGTTTTAGAATATCATTATTTTGCATTCTGTTGTTGGCGGCCTGTACCTCTGAAAAGAATTACACCTTTGACTCAAGTCAAACTGAAGGCTTACACCAGGCAATGAAAGTATTGACCGATGTGATGGTCAGCGATGTATTTTCTCCTCCTGTTGCAAGTCGAAATTATGTTTACTCGGCTATAGCTGCCTATGAGGCCATTGTGCCCGCTTTTGAGGACTACATTTCACTGGCTGGACAACTCAACGGGCTTGAGCTCCCACCCCAACCAAATCCTGAATTGACTTATGACTGGGAAGTCGTTGCCACCGCAGCAACTT
Source organism: Saprospirales bacterium (assembly GCA_007695145.1). Classification (GTDB taxonomy): domain Bacteria; phylum Bacteroidota; class Bacteroidia; order Chitinophagales; family Saprospiraceae; genus PWJY01. Next base: position 84,144 of record REEI01000058.1, read on the forward strand.
TATCGGTAGGGAAAGAACTCACCTTTGATAGAGCATTGTTTAAAAGACTTTCTGAACCAGTCCTTGAGATGTTGCAAGAGAGGGATATTCCAACCGCGGTTTTCCAAAGATCTATCGAGCATGGAGAAAAAGTTGGAAAACATATTTTAGAATGGGCCTCAAGGGATTATTACAAAGAGTTGCGCACCTACCCAAAATACACTCCCTCAGACAAGCCACAAAGTTGGGTTTCCACTCCTCCGGCTTACTTTGATGCCATTGAACCCTCATGGCGAAAAATGCGACTTCTGGTTCAGGACAGTGCCCGTCAATTTAGCCCGAATTACCCAACACATTTTAGTACCGACAGGGAAAGTCAATTTTACAAAGAGGCTTATGCAGTATACACCGCGCTGGATGAAGGCGATGAAGCTGAAAAGAGAGAAATTGCAGGCTTTTGGGATTGCAATCCTTTTGCCATGGAAGCAATAGGACACCTTATGGTGGGTGCAAAGAAGATTTCACCGGGAGGTCACTGGATGAATATTGCCTCGCTGGCTTCAAGACTGGCAGGAGCAGATATAATGAAATCAGCAGAAGCCCTCGCTTTAACTTCTATAGCATTGTATGAAGGCTTTATTTCTTGTTGGGATGAAAAATACCGCAGCAACTTATTGAGACCCGAGACATTTATAAACCGGTATATTGACGAGACCTGGGTGCCTGCCCTTCAGTCCCCACCCTTCCCTGAACACACTAGCGGCCACAGCGTCATTTCAACAGCTGCTGCACTTGCACTCACCCGGGTCTTTGGAGACAACTTTGCTTTTGACGATACCACTCAATTGGAGTTTGATTTGCCGGTGAGATCATTCAACTCCTTTATTGAGGCATCGGAAGAAGCAGCTATTTCAAGATTTTATGGAGGCATCCACTACATGCCTGCTATTACTTACGGTGTTGAACAGGGTAGAAATATTGGAAAATTGGTAAATGAAAGGGTGCAAACCAGAGCTGTTGCAGAATAAAAATATTGAATTTTATCTATTAGGTCCTAAATGGGAAAAATCCTGAGTCTAAAAAAGTAGAATCCTACTCTGAATAAGGATCTTATCAAATACTTTCAAAATATGTCCACTAACAATTTACTATCTCTGTTCATACTTCTCCTTTTTTTTGGATGCAGCGGAGATAAAACTATTGAAAATAAACCTTCAAAATCTGAACGCAAAGGTGCCAAAAGGCATATTGAAATGCCGGAATTCCTCAATGAACACAAAGGCTTTGAAATACTGAGCCCGGAAAGAACCGGGATTGATTTTGTAAACCTCATTGAAGAGGACTACAACTACAATATCATCAATTACGAATACCTCTACAATGGCGGCGGAGTGGCAGTTGGCGACATTAGTGGTAACGGGCTGCCCGATATATACTTTGTCTCAACTTTTGGGCCGAATAAACTCTATTTAAACAAGGGGAACTTTGAGTTTGAGGACATAACCAAAAGCGCCGGAGTTGAAGCAGCCGAGGGCTTTCAGACCGGGGTGACCATGGTAGACATCAATGGCAACGGTCTGCTGGATATCTACATCAGTGTAACCGGTAAGGAGAAAGGTCCCATTAAGAAGAATCTGTTATTCGTCAACAACGGAGACCTAACCTTTACAGAGCGCGCTGCCGAGTTTGGTCTTGATGCTGAATCCAATTCCAACCATGCCAATTTTTTTGATATGAATGGAAATGGCTATCTCGATGTTTACATGATTAACCACCCCTTAAGTTTTTCCGAAGGCGTAACCATGCGATTGCAGCAGCGGGAAGACGGAACTACTTTCAGACTCACCAATCCAAGAACTCCCTACGAATCTGACAGACTGTACAGGAATGACGGGGGATTCTTTACCAACATTACTGAAGAGATTGGAATGGCCAATTCTGCTTACGGACTTTCTGTTATTGTTTCTGACATCAACTTGAATGGGCTTCCGGATATATTTGTTGGAAATGACTACATCGAACCTGATCACCTCTACATCAATAATGGGGACGGTACATTTACCGATATGGCAATGACTTATTTTCGCCAAATGTGCCAAAACAGTATGGGAGCAGATATTGCTGACTTCAACAATAATGGATTGCCTGATATAATCGTCCTGGACATGGTTGCTGAAGATCATGTGAGGTACAAGGAATTGATGAATGTAATGACAGTTTCGAGGCACAATCTCATGCTGGAGCATGAATATGGGCATCAATATGTGAGAAACGTTTTGCAGATGCACGCTGGAATCAACTCAAATGGTCAGGTGGAGTTCAGTGAAATTAGTCGTCTGGCAGGAGTATCCAATACTGATTGGAGCTGGGGAGCCCTTTTTGCAGACCTTAATAACGATGGATTAAAAGACCTGTACATTGCAAACGGATATCGAAGAGACGTTACTGACCTTGACTACGCAGTTTATACCAGAGATTCAATTACCAGAACTGGAGGCGTTACCCGCGCACGATTCCCAGATGTAAATGAGTTTCTGGACCTCATACCCAGCAACCCCATTTCAAATCACCTTTATATCAACAGAGGAGACCTCACCTTTTTTGATGCCACTGAACACTTTGGTATCAAAGAGCCATCATTTTCAAGTGGATCAGTATACGTCGATCTCAATGGTGACGGCAATCTAGACCTGGTCGTCTCCAACATCAATTCCCCGGCTTTTGTGATAAAAAACCACGGATCGGGAAATAATTACCTCCAGGCTACACTAAAGGGTCCCGGCATGAATACAAGGGGAATCGGGGCTAAGGCCTGGGCTACAAGCGGAGATCTCACCCAATATCTGGAACTCAATGGCAACAGAGGCTTCTTTTCTACATCTGAACACCTTTTTCACTTCGGACTGGGAAAGCACGAAAAGGTCGATGAACTTTTAATTGTTTGGCCGGATAACACCTATCAAAAACTTTACGATGTGGAGGCCAATCAGAGAATTCACATTGAATACAATCCTCAGGGCAACTTCACCTACCCCGATATCAGTTCAAAAGATGAACTCTTTTCAACTATTAGCGGCCAGGAACTACCGGATTTCATCCATGTAGAAAACCGCTTTGAAGATTTTAATCGCGAGCGCTTACTTCCCCATCGGCTGTCAAGGCTCGGTCCAGGCATGGCTGTGGCTGATGTTAACGGAGACGGTCTTGAGGACTTTTATATTGGAGGAGCTAAAGGACAACCCGGGATGCTTTTTATTCAAAACACGGATGGCTCATTCTCACCTTCGCCTCAAGAATCCTTCCAGCTAGACCACCAGCACGAAGATGTCGACGCCGTTTTTTTTGACGCCAACGGCAATGGTCTACCTGACCTGCTGGTAGCCAGCGGGGGATACTCCGAACCCATCAATTCCCCTCTATATAACGACCGACTATACATCAATGACGGCAATGGTAATTTTGTCAAAGATCAGTCTTTTCCAAAAATGCCAACCTGCTCAGGACCCATTCTCATTCACGATTTTTTGGGGAATGGTAATCCGTTTATTTTTATCGGTGGCAGAGCACTGCCAGTCAACTATCCCATTGCTCCGGTGAGCTATATCATGCAGAAAAGAAATGACAATTGGAGAATCGTAACCTCTGAAGTCTTTCCGGAATTTGAACGCATTGGAATGGTCACCGCTATTGTAGCAGCAGACCTTAACGGAAATGGCATTGATGAACTTATCATAACCGGAGAGTGGATGCCTATAATGATATTCTCCTACGAAAACGAGGCATTCGTTGACCGCACAGCTGAATTCGGAATGGAAAAAACCAATGGCTGGTGGAACAGTCTCCACATTGAGGATTTAAACGGAAACGGAAAGCCGGAGATTATTGCCGGCAACCTGGGACTCAACGCTCGCTTCAAAGCCTCTAAAGAATCACCTTTGGTCAATTTAGCTGATGACTTCGACAATAATGGAATGATCGACGCAATTATGTGCTATTACTTCAATGGCGAACTCTTCCCCTATCCGGGTCGCGATCTCCTTCTGGCACAATTACCGGGCTTAAGAGTCAAATTTCCCAGATTCAAGGACTACAGCAGCGCAACCATAGAAGAAGTTTTCAGTCCCGAGCAGGTAGCCAATGCGCATAGGGTTGAAGCTTACACCATGGAAAACAGCTTATTTAGAATGGAAAACGGAAGATTTGTCCGTGAACCATTCTCAAATCATGCTCAAATTGCCCCTGTTTTTGACATCCTTGTAGACGACTTTGACGGGGACGGAATAAAGGATATTCTCCTGGTCGGCAACCACTTCTGGGCTGAAGTGGAATCCGGTGCCTACGATGCTTCTAATGGCATCTTGTTAATCGGCAAATCGGACGGAAGTTACGAATTCATGCCCAATAGATATCACGGCTTGTGGGCTACTGAGGAAGCACGAGCTGTAAGGCAGATTCGTCGGGCCAATGGTGATGTATGGGTGTTGGTAGCAAATAGTGACAGCCCATTGCAGGTGTTCGAACGAAAAATGACTTCTCCGGTCTTTTGAAAAAACACGATCAGGGAAACTTTTTAAATATTAGGGATGGTGACAGTCCTAAAACTACCAGTATCATCCCAATGAGGAGTGGAATCCGAAAGAGGGACTGAAAGTGGTATACGTTCTCTACTCGAACTTCAGTTTGTTCCAATTCATCAATTCGGTCATAAATCTCCTGAAGTGCCTGCTCATTATCTGCCCGGTAATACCTGGCAGCTGTCAGTGAAGATATTTCTCTCAACAGCTCTTCATCGATTTCAACCCTCACATTACCGAAGACTATAGTTCCATCTCTTCGCCTTTCAACGGGTGCACGGGCCACTCCAATTGACCCTACACCTATGGTGTAAACTCTTACACCCATTTTATAGGCCATTTGAGCTGCAGTCATGGGATCGATATAGCCTGTATTGTTTACACCATCAGTCAATAAAATGACTACTCCACTTCCTTCAACCGTATTTCGAAGTCTGGCCAGAGATGTTGCAAGCCCCATTCCGATAGCCGTTCCATCCGCTATCATACCGCATTCCATTTCAGCCACTAAATCGATGAGTAAATCGTGATCATTGGTCAGTGGACTCTGGGTAAAGCTCTCTCCTGCAAAACCCACGACAGCAATTCTATCAAGCGGCCGCTGTTGGATAAACTCTTTCATGAGTTTTTTACTGACCTCCAGGCGATTCGGATAAAAGTCCTGTGCCAACATGGAACTCGACAAATCCAGGGCGATGACAATGTCAATTCCCTCGCCTTGCACCACCACCTCTGTATCAAAGTAACCCGGACGAGCCAGACCAACTATCACCATTACTACCCCTACATTGAATACAATGGACGAGACCTTAAGTACCCACTTTGTAACACCGGAATTAAAACCTAAGCTGCTCTTTGGGATTGGAATAGAGACCTGCCGTCCTGACCTCCTGCTATAAGCCTTTTGATAATAATAGGCCAAAATTATCCAAACCGGAACTAAAATGAGTGCTATGGGCCACAGAAATGTCAGATTTCCCATTACTCCTTTTCTTTTGATTGCCGATCTCTCTCTAACTCTCTTTCCACCATTTCCTTCACTTCAACAAAAACATTCTCATGAAAGTCACCGGAGGGTTTTCCACGTGCATATTTTATTCCATCGATGGTTCTCAGCATATCGGTCCAGTCTCTTATCTTTTCATCCTCAACCCCAATGCTCCGAAGGTGAACTGACAATTCCTGTCCGGTCATTCCAAGTGCATCAATCTCAAATCGCCTCTCGATCCATCGTCTGAAAATATAATTGAGTTCTGAGTGATAATGATTTATTTCACCCTTCTCGATAAGGCCTTCCTCCCCTAGTGTATGAAGAGCACTAAGCGCCTCCTCATTGGGGTTGACCTCCTTGATCCTCTGCTCCATTGCCAGTCTATTTTTTCTTTTGTGAAAGAAAAACAAAATGAGTAAAGCCAAAGTAAGAAGTATCAATACGACCGTAATCCAATACCAATTTCGACTCTTTCCTACTGGTTCTCCTAAAATGTCTCTTATGGGAAGTAGTTCGGCGACAAAATCATCCGGTGCAAAAACAGCCACCTCAAGTTCCCGGCTGTAAAAAGTGTCCAATTCATTGATCAGGTTGGATATAACTTTTATCTGGGGAATCACAATCGACCCGGTATCGAATAGAACGAGATTCATTCTAAGAAGAAAAGCACCTTCAACTTCCTCTTCATTAGATTCAATAACCACCAGATCAACCCTGTCATCAAAACTTGAATAATCCCAATACGGGGAAAATTTTACCAATTGATTGCTAATGCTGTACTTCACCTCAAAAGGCTGGCCTATGAGGACTTCTCTAGTATCTAACTTTGATAAAACATCTGCGGCCAGACCAGATTGCTGAACTAACAGCATCCAACTCCATGAGAGCAGAACTACCAACAATGAAATAACCCTCATTTTCCCCGCATTTTAAAGTAATTCAACAAAATGGGGACGAACGACTTTGCGGTATCTATATAAAGAACCTCTGCACCGGCAGAGCGAAACAAATCACGGTTTCTTTTCCATCTTTCCTCTGCTGCGGTCCTCCACTTATTCCGCGCCATACTGGAGAAAAAAGGTAGCGTATAGCTGTTGTCTGATTCAACGTCTATCGCATTCAAAAAAAATGGGACCTGAGCTTCCCGCTCAAAGGCGTCCTCTATATACAGCCCGGTGAGATCATATTTCAGCGAAAGGAGTTTTATCAATCTGTGGTAGTTTTCAGATTGGAAGTCGGAAATGAAAAAGCATATATTAGAGCGGATATTCATGCTGACCAACTCGCTGACTGAGGTCTGTAAATCAGTAGATCCCTTTAATATTCGGTCATTCTCAATGAGGGTTTTCAATATTTTGAAGAGCCTGGTTTTCCCTTTTCCGGGAGGCACCAATTGATGGCCGGATGCATCAAAAAGGAACAGTCCTATGCGGTCATTGGAAGCAAAGGCAGAATAAGCGATTGTGGCTGCAAGTTCTATGGCCTTCTCTCGCTTGCTCGAATTTTTTCCGCCAAAAAACATTGAAGCAGTATTATCAACAATCAAGAGCACTGAAGACTCCCTCTCCTCTTCAAATATCTTCACATGAGCTTCACCCGTTCTCGCTGTTACATTCCAGTCAATATTGCGCACTTCATCTCCATACTGATATGGCCTCACTTCTGAGAATGACAATCCACTACCTCTGAATGCAGACCGGTAATCACCGGAAAAGTGTTGCTCACTTATCCTCCTGGCTCTTATCTCCAGCTTCCGCACCTCCCTCAGCAGTTCTTTTGGATCTTTTTTTGCCATAATCTGTAAATGTGTTTTTATCCGGGGTTGATGAATTTTCTGAATCGCCGGTGAATCATTTCCATACTCTGCTCTTTATTCACTGAACAATTGGTACGTCCCGCCAACTGATCCAGCTGTCCAACCCACTTTACGCCTCCCGGAATAACCACCGGCACTCCCTTCCAATTTTTTGAACAATCAGAATTTGGGAAGCTTTGAAAATTAGCGCCCCCATTGACCAGTATTTCTTTGTCCCAATGCAATTCCGATCTCTTTACGTCCAACAAAAAAGCATTCATTGCTTTGGTGGTATCGTTTTGAACCCACTCTACAAATCCGCTGATGAAATTTTCTCCCACATGAGCGATTTGAGTCCAAACGTAGTTCCTGTTCCAAAATCTATCCAATAGACTTAAGTCATCCATAACTCCCGCTTGCCTGACAAAGTCACTCTTTGCAACAGTCATCCAGTAGGAAATCAGCTCTTCCAATTCTGCATTTAATAGTGGATGAAGATTCGGCAAGACAGCATCCATAACAAAAAACTGATTGAAAGAATATTGAGTACTCAGGCGAAAAGACTGTTGTTCGGTCAATTCAATCAGCCCTCTGCTTTCACTCAAAGCGGCCACCGTTTTTTCTTCCGTTTTTACCAGTTCTATAAAAAATTCAAATCCCTTATTGCTACCGGAAAGTATAATCTCCCTGCAATCAGGCTGAGAACTACAATCCCCTCTGAGGAAGTTGAACCTGCTAGAGGCCGCATTTTTTAAATATCCATTCACAGAGTAACCTGCCTGCTGCATAACAAACAACTCCCAGGGACTCCCATCGTGGTAAAAGCTATACCTGCTCCCTTTATATCGCAAGGTTGAGGTAGCAATCGCAAGTTGTGAGTTTGAATAGGGTCCGGAAAAATGTACTTGCAGCAAAATACTTCCATCGTGGTTTTGCCAGTTTCCCTGCCATAAATCCCCTCTCTTTTCTATCAGAAAATAGCCTACCTGCATGTGAGCTGGGTCGAATTCAGTCAGCAAAATTTTCCGATCCAGCGGATCAACTTCTACCAGGAGACTGTCTCCGGAAAGTGGAAAAAGCACTTTGCCTGACAATTCTCCTGCAGTAAGATGCAGATTGAGTTCAAACGGATAGATCCCCTCCAAAAACCCATAGTAATATCCTGGGTTTAGTTGCAGTGAGTCCGGATTATCATTACTTCCATAAACTTTATAAGGCAGTACCAGCATAGCTGCTGCAAAAATCCAATACTTAAGCATATGTAGATTGGAACCCATTATGGAACTTCCAGGCGTTTCAAAATATCATCCACAACATTTTCCACCCGGATACCATCCACCTCTGCCTCATAGGTCAGAGCAATTCTGTGCCTTAGCACATCTCTGGCAACATTGCGCACATCATCCGGAATTACAAAGCCTCGTCTCCTAATAAAAGCAAGGGCTTTTGCAGCTCTTCCCAACGCAATGGTAGCCCGTGGTGAGCTGCCATAAGAAATCAATGGCCTGAGCTCTGCGATACCGGGATATTTGTGTGGAAAACGAGTTGCAAAAACCAAATCAACAATGTATTTTTCAACCTTCTCGTCCATATATACCTCTCCAACCAACTCCCTACTTCGAAGTATGGATGCCGGATCAGTAACTGGACTAAGAGCCTTTGAGCCATCCACTCCTCTGAGATTTCTTCTCATTATCTCGAGCTCCTCATCTCTTGTAGGATATCCAATCAAAACCTTAAGCATAAAACGGTCCATTTGTGCTTCAGGGAGTGGATAGGTTCCCTCCTGTTCAATAGGGTTTTGGGTAGCCAGTACCAAAAAGGGTTGTTCTAGTGGAAAGGTATTGGGACCGATGGTAACTTGTCTTTCCTGCATGGCCTCCAGAAGAGCACTCTGGACCTTGGCAGGAGAGCGATTGATCTCATCTGCTAGGATAAAGTTGGCAAAAATGGGGCCCTTTTTCACTTCAAAATCCTTCTTTTCAGGATTGTAAATCATTGTACCGATCAAATCAGCAGGAAGTAAATCGGGCGTGAACTGAATCCTCTGAAACTTTCCCCCTACCGAGGATGCCAGAGTCTTGATGGCTAAAGTTTTTGCCAATCCCGGCAATCCCTCCAGAAGAATGTGACCTCCAGTAAGCAATCCAATCAGCAGGCGCTCAACCATCTGATTTTGTCCGACCAAAACTGCAGCAGTGGACTCTTTAAGTCGGTCCACCCATTCACTTTCTTTGAAAATCCTCTCTTCTAATTTTTGAATCTCTTCTCCTTGTATCATTAGGTCTATTTTATTCCTTTTTCAGAAATTTTAGGTCAAAATCCCTGATTTACGTGATTTCAATCGACTACCTGTTACCGGATTTGATGCTTTAAAAAAAATTCAAGGGTGTCCACCCTTTTTCTGCGCGTATTGCAGCAGTATCTTCATATCAACCATTTCCAAAACCGATTCATGGCAGGCCTCTGGAACTATTAGGGGCGCTTCCCCGACATCAAGAGCTTCTAACCACCTGCTCAGGCAAACGCACCACCGATCTCCTGCAACTAGACCGGGAAAGCCCCACTGTGGCTGCGGTGTTGTCAAGTCATTTCCCATTTTTTTTGAAAATTCCAAAAACTCATCGGTCATAATCGCGCAAATGGTGTGTCTTCCAAAATCTTCATCATCGGTATCACAACACCCGTTTCTATAGTACCCCGTCATTGGATCGGTGCTGCAGGTGGTCAATTCAGTGCCAAAAATATTAATTGAATCTCTCATATAAGTAAATATCTTCCCTAAGAATGTTAAACGGATATTTACAAATTTAAGTCTAATATTTAAACCGGCGGATTTAGTTCCCGGGAAGTAAGCAGTTTCAACAAATTTAAAAATGGGCAGTTTATGATGTTGCGAACAGGAATCGGGAGAATCAGATTTCTTACTTTTTGCAAACAGCCCATCAAATGAATGCCTTAGCTTGTTTCGCAAATTCAATATCTTTGCAGGCAATTCGTTCAGCATAAGCAATCATAACAGACTTATATCGGTCGGAGGGAATTGAAATTTTCAATAAAAAGTAAATGGAGAAACTAGTTTATTCAGTCACTGCTTCAGTCGTCTTCTCGATATTCTTTTTACTCTTAGCAACAAACTCAATCCTCGCCCAGATGCATCCTTGTGAAGAGTTGAGTTTGGAGGAAAGGAGAGAAATGGCAGTGGAGTGGATAGATCGGCTCAAAGAAAATGGGCTTGTTATTTCACTGGTGAGTAACCGCAGGCAGCTGGAGCACCTGAGATCAATAATAGCACAACCTGAAAATCAAACTGAGCGGAGTCTGGCCAGGAATCAAAAGAAATATGAGGAACTCAAGGATAAAACCGAACAGACAGCAAAAAATGCCATTGCCGCCTTTACAGAAAACTATGATTTCTCTCCGGTTTATTTTATCTGGGATTATGATATTCCCACGCTTTGGCTCAGACCTGACAGTAATATTTTTGTAAATCCAAAGCTTGAATTCTACGCAGAACCCCAATTTAATGCCAGGGGCGAGGATCTGTTTGTACTTTACAGAGGCAGAGTAGATGCCGCAAGAGGCTCAGGCATAGAAGCATGGATTGTAAGAAACAGTAAATTCAACTACCTCTGTCGCCCCTTCCCATATTATGTTGGTCGGAACGACAACTGGTTCATCAATGCGCTTCTAAGTGTATTTCATCCTGATTTATATCAGGAAAGGGATTTGATGCGGGTGGCTGAAATGTTTGAGGAGCGATTTAAGAGTTTTACGAATTCCAGAGTTTACATAGAATCCGTTTTAGCAGATTGAAAAAATGGAGCCACTGCAGTGGTATCTTGACTTCTCTTTATTTCAGGTCTTTTTGGCCTGTCGGGCCTTTGAATTACCGCAGTATCAATTGGTATCAGAAGCTCCATGGTCAACAAGGTTGAATCTACTCTCTCAAGTGCCATTCTCAAAGCTTTTTCTTCACATTCTCTAGTCTTTCTCTCCCTGAATTGTTCGACCCTCTTGTCAATATCCTCCAGAACAAAACCTGGCAGTCCTGCACTGCTATCCGTTTCTTCGGTCTTGCAAGCGGCCATTAAAATTAATATTGCGATCCAAACACTGCACTTTTTCATCTCCGGCTTCTCAATTTTCTTATTTCATTTATTCTCACTTCCATAATGGAATCGTAGTAAGTTACAACCAGCCTGTCCAATCGTTGGTTACAAATGGAGTCCATTTCGACTGATGCTTCCTGCAGTCGGAGGGTAGAAATACTATCTCTCATCGTTCGCTGGGCTTCATTTAGGGGTGGTCTTGGCGATTCTCCACACCCTGTGAGTAGCAGTAGGAGTAGTAGTGACACAAAAACTATAATGGATTTGTATTCCTTCATTGTCAATGGTTGAGTATCTTTCTTTTCAACTCGAACTGAGATCCCAGATAAACCTTGCGCACCATTTCATCAGCAGCCAGCTCCTCAGCTGTGCCCGACCTCAGTATACTTCCTTCAAACATGAGATACGCTCTGTCCGTAATCGATAAGGTTTCCTGCACATTGTGATCAGTGATTAAAATTCCAATGTTCTTGGTTTTAAGTTTACTGACAATGATTTGAATATCCTCAACAGCAATGGGATCAATTCCCGCAAAAGGCTCGTCCAATAAAATAAACTGCGGATTGGTAGCCAGCGCTCTTGCAATTTCAGTTCTTCTTCGCTCACCTCCTGAAAGAGTATCCCCATTGCTCTTGCGGACCTTTTCAAGACTGAATTCCTCAATTAATTGTTCCAGTCTTTCCCTCTGCTCTGAGGAACTCAAGGTGGTCATTTCAAGGACTGATGCGATATTGTCTTCTACAGACATCTTTCGAAAAACAGAGGGTTCCTGAGGAAGATAACCCACTCCTTTTCTTGCGCGTTGGTACATAGCCATACTTGTTATTTCATCTCCTCCCAGATAGACTGCCCCGGAATTTGGTCTAATGAATCCAACTACCATGTAAAAGGTAGTCGTTTTGCCCGCACCATTAGGTCCCAGTAAACCTACGATCTCCCCTCTGCTTACCTCTATGGAGACCCCCTTTACAACTTCCTTTTTCCCGTAACTCTTAATGAGTTCCTCTGTTCTGAGTTTCATTTGTTTCATTTAGTTAAAAGGTTTCACCGTTTGCTCAAAATCCCAATTAGCCCGTAGTTCCACTACCGGATGAACGCTCACCCTTTCGGGCTGTCGTCTGTTGAGAATGTCACCGGGATCCCAACGGCGATTAAAGTTGGCGTCTTCAACTATTCTCAACGTATAGTTGTCAGGTCTTATATGCCTGAATTCCCATAAATATTGATGCAAGCCGGAGACCACCTCTCTGAATACCTCGCCCGATCGATTCTCAATTATAAAAATATACTGCATCGCGCTATCAAGCTCATCAATCCTCAGATTGAGATTGGAGAAGGAATTGGAAGGCTGTCTGCCAATGCGAAACCGAATACTGTCGTTCGACTCTCCATAAATATCTGATATGGCGCCCGGCAATAGGAGCCATTCTCCTGACTGATTGGATTCGAGATCAACCGAAAAGTTCCACTGGTTCTTATCAAGGATAGGGTTGCTTACTCCATGCCCATACGGATAAAGGGTATCTGCACGAAATTGGATGATTCTGGCGGTGTCCACGGATTCTAGCAATTGATTAAAAGACAGCACTGCACTTTGACCGGGCCTGATATTGGCAGTGTGGGAAACCAGACGCAGAGCTTTGCGCAAAGTATCTCTGGGAGGCCTTACCGCCATAGTATCCCGTATATCGGGGGGCAAACTCACTACAAAAGTCACTGAGTCCCTGACGACCGATTCGGTGAAATGAAAAACGAGGGTGTCTTTTGAAATGGTTCTGACTGGAGGAATCTCCAAGCCGGGAAACTCAACCTCTACTGCATCGTACCTTCTGTTGAATTTCAAAGCCAGTCGACCTCCATCCAACCACTGTCTAAGGGTAGCCCCAAATCGCTCATCCCTTTTAAACATCCTTATTTCAGGGATTTCTCCAATGGTATCTGGCAATTCAATCACTCCATCCAACCAACCCACTCTCTCGGAGGGAAGGTCGTACAGATAGTTCCGATTTTCATCCGCAAGTGCAAAAAGAGCATATTCTCCCTCTTGTAAAAACTGCAATTGTGCCGTTCCATCTTCACCCGAGGCGGCAAAGTAAAGGGGCTTCTGCTTCAGTAGTGCACTGTCCCGATCAGGTTGATGAAGCATGGCGAAAGCGTTATTTACCGGCTCACCAGTGTAAGCATCTATTAACCTCAGGCTGAATTCCAATGAGTCTATCTCAGGTCCTGTGGAAAATACATAAATAAAATTTTTAACTACATTGCCCTCTGTAAAATCGCGAATAGCATCCCCAAAATTGATGGTATAGGTGGTATTGGGTCTGAGTTCTTCACGCTCATCAAATGAAAGAACAATTCTTCTGCCCCTCACCAAAAAATCAAGCCGGTGCTGCAAAGGCGGAGAAACCACAACAGATGTCGCAGGATTGTTGAGTTCTACAAACTCATCAAACTCAAGCCTAATCTCCCGCTCTTCAAAAAAAACGGGCATAAGCGGAGAAGACTTTAGTGTATCGAGTACGGGGGGTGACTCATCCCGAGGCCCACCGGAAGGAGGAGAGGGGCTTGCACACTGCCCCAGTGCAATCAGGATATAAATCCCGACGGAAAACAACAATATATTCTTAATAATCAATGAGTTACTAGACATTGGCAGCTCTTTACCTCCTTGAAACAGAGCGGAAAAATAAAACAAGTTTTTCAGACTGCAGTTCTGACTGACTAAACCTTGCTCCTTGGATGATATTGCATGATGGTCTTTTTGAGGTGTTCGTGATCCACATGAGTGTATATTTCTGTTGTTGTAATGGACTCATGGCCCAGCATATCCTGAATGGCTTTTAGGTTGGCTCCACCCGTCAAAAGATGTGTGGCAAAAGAATGCCGAAAGGTATGGGGACTGACTGATTTTGTAATGCCGGCATCCTTACAGCACTCCTTTAGGATTAGAAAAACCATTTGCCTGCTCATTTTTCTTCCTCTGTTATTTAAAAAAACAATGTCCTCATCTTCAATACGTCCACTTTTCCTATCGTGATTGATATAAAGATTCAAATGCTTTATGGCCATCTGACTAATGGGTACCCATCTCTGCTTATTCCCCTTGCCAATGACTTTAATCAGCTCAATTTCAAGATGTAAATTAGAAAGTCGCAAGTCACAGAGTTCAGATACTCTCAATCCACATGCATACAGGGTTTCAAGTAACGCCCTGTTGCGGGTTCCGAATCTCGAACTCAAGTCAATATTAGATATGATCTGGTCAATTTCAGCTATTGAGAGAACATCCGGCAACTTCCTGGTCATCTTTGGCCCTTTTACAAGTTCTACCGGATCGGTCAATATGATATTTTCTATTGTGGCATATCTAAAAAACGCCTTTAAACTGGACAAATATCTGGCCTGTGAACTCGACTTTTTATTCTCGTCGTACAGTTCAGCTAAAAATTCCTCTATGGTCTCATTGCTGACTTCACCGGGATTTATAGGTTGGTCTCGCTCTGTGCAAAATCGCGCAAAAGCCCTCAGATCACTTGAATAAGCTGCAAGAGTATTTCCTGAGAGACCTTGTTCGAGCAAAAGGTATTGATAAAAACCCTTCAAAGAGCTGTTCCAGTCCATTTTTTGTTCAGTCTACCGAACAATAACGATATGAAGGGTTCAATAATTTCTCCATAGGTTGGTGGTTTATGCCTGAATGATCAACTAATGATTTGGCCATCGTGTCAGCCTGACTAGGTCACATTTGACTTTGCCTGAGTAGCAATAAGCGCAAAAATGCCTTTAACTCCAAAAAAGTAAAACGGCACCAAAAATTCATTCTTAAGCTTATAAAACCCTAACTTTGCGGACTTGAAACAAATAGAATGAAAGCATTAATTACAATTGTTGGTTTTTGGTTCATCCTCTCTGCTGCCGGATTAAATATTCTAGCTGCACAGCAAGCCCCGGAAGTCACCCTGGACAATCCCCGCAACACAGCTTACATTCACCTTTTTTATCTACAAAGAGATTCCTACCAACCCGAGCTCGCAGCACAGGCCTTTCACCCATCCATAGAGCTGGAAGAAAGGATACACCTTGCTCGTCAGCTACAGCAGGTATACGATGGGCTGGGGCTTTTTGTGGTCATGGAGCGAATACCTGAAACCAATCTGTTTATAGATACCACCTTAAATGAGCACATCTATATACCCTTCCCAAGAGAGCTCCCCAATATATTTTTGGAGAGGATTGACACTCTTTGGTATTACTCACCCGCTTCCGTGCAATCTATAGTCAGGGAGCACAATTTATTATACCCATTCGGCTCTGACATTTGGATCAATCTGCTTCCCTTTGATACGGAAATAGAATTCCTGGGATTGCACACCTGGCAATTGGTTGCAGCATTGATTATTATTCTCATAGTCATTCTATTGCATCTTTTTATCAGCAGATTTGTAAGGCCAATAATAACGAGATTCGCTGTCAATAGAATAAAGGTGGAGAATGCTGATCCAAAGCTGATAAGGAGAATTAGTAGGGTGGTCAGTCTATTGATAGTGTTGTATGTCTTTCAATTTCTCTTGCCCTCATTACTGCTCCCGATCAGCCTCAGTGAGTTTTTGATGAAGGGCATCCGCATTGTGAATACGGTATTTATTGGAGTATTGCTATACCGCTTTGTGGAGTTGCTGGCTGCATACCTGAAGATGTTGTCAGAAAAGACCGAAACCAGAATGGACAAACAAGCCTTGCCCATTATTGACAAGGTGCTCAAGTTTTTGGTGATTTTTGTCATTCTGATGCATGTTTTATCCCTGATGGAGGTCAATGTAACTGCACTCTTAGCTGGGGTATCAATTGGTGGTCTCGCACTTGCGCTTGCTTCTCAGGACACTGCAAGAAACTTTATCGGTTCAGTGATGATTTTTATCGATCAGCCCTTTCAGGTGGGAGATTTTATTCAGGGAAATAACTTTGTGGGGTCAGTTATGGAAGTCGGTTTTCGCTCTACTCGCATCCGCCTGATCAACACCTCCATCATAACCATACCCAATGGTCAGCTTGCAGATATGCACATCACCAATTTTGGACGCAGAACCTTTAGAATGATGGATCCCAAAATTTCCCTTACCTACGATACACCTCCTGAAAGGATAGAGCTATTTATCGAAGGTTTGAAGGAAATCCTAATGGATCATCCCAAAATAGTCAAGGAAAACTATATCGTCAATTTCTTTGAAATGGCAGATTACGCTCTCGTTGTGTTTGTCCGCGCTTATATAAATGTTCCTGATTTCTTTACAGAACTGAGGGTCAAGGAGGAGTTTTACTTTTCAGTAATGCGCCTGGCTGCTTCCGTTGGTGTAAGATTTGCTTTCCCTTCTTCCACTCTCTATATTGAACAATTCCCGGAAAAGAAATCGCTTGTACCGGAATACAAAAAACCCAGAGATGAGGTGAGGAATGACCTGATGGCTTATCTGGAGAAAAATAAAGAGCACTATGAAAAACTGAGGCAGGAATATGAGGAAATAGAACGACTGAAAGAGCTCGCTCTGGAGGAAGAAAGAAGAGCCGCTGAAAGCGCTAAAGATGTAAAGGCAGCTGAAGAAGGCAAGGAAGATAAAAAGGCACATTGAGAATCTTGCCCATACTTTAAAACCTTTCGAGTTGGTTTTTATGTGATCGCTATTGGATTGAACGGAATGTCTATTGCTAAGGCAGAATTTAATATCTTTGAATCAATAATTATTTAAAATAAACGCCCGTGCCTATGAAGGTTCGCAAATGGTGGGTCCCCATATTGTTAAAGAGCTTGTTTGTGTTATTGTTTCTTGAAACCTCTACAGCACAGCAACTGGAAATAGTGATGAATCCCGGAGTGGAGCGCGCTCGGGAAAAGTTTATGGAAAGGAAGTTGGATCACCCCTATTTCAGGGGCTGGAGAATAGTCGTAGGAATAACCAGAGATCGCAGGGAGTTGGATTTGATGGAAAGAGAATTCAGAAGAAAATTTCCGGAGAGAAAATCTCAATGGGTTTTTTCAGATCCCTTTTTTAGACTGCTCACCGGTCAGTTTTACAGTAGATGGGATGCTATTCCATGTCTGATGGAAGTTCGAAGAGAGTTTCCTGGTGCTTTTGAGATGAATACCGATATACCTTATGAAGATTTTTTAAAATAAATGGATCTTGCCTGAAAAAAGTTCCGATTGAAAAACGACCAAAAATGCCGAACAGAAAATGAACAGCACACAACTCCATCCTTTAAATTGACAGAAAATGAAGTACAGGGCAGTTAGAACAAGAGCCGGATTTGACTGGATCACCCTGTGGATATTTATATCATTACTGACCATAGGATGGTTGATGATATATGCAGTAGAATACAATCCAGAAACCAACCACGCCATAATATCGATGAGCACTTCCTATGGCAAGCAATTGATTTGGATTGGGGTCAGTTTCGTATTCATTGCTGCCTGCCTGATTATTCATCCTACCTTTTGGAGGACATTTGCCTATCCAATGCTTTTCCTAGCCCTGATTTTGCTTATATTAGTTCTCTTTTTTGGACAGGAAATCAAAGGCTCCCTCTCCTGGTTTACCTTCGGTCCTATTTCTCTGCAACCGGGCGAAGTAGCCAAGTTTCCGGCCTTACTAGCCATATCATCCTATCTTGCCTATTACAGGACCGATCTGAGGAAAAACAAGCATTTTTTTACAGCCCTTGCCATCCTGGGAATACCGGTAGGTGCTATAATGTTACAGCCGGATGCCGGAATGGCCATCACCTATTCTGCGCTTTTGATTGTCTTATATCGCGCCGGTGCTAACCCCATTTGGTATTGGATGGCGCTTTCATTGATTATGCTATTCGTCACCTCCGTCATATATGATGACTATTATGTAATTATCACTCTAGTATTGGGGGCTTCGGCCTTTGTCATTTATCACTTTAGGGAAAAAGTCTACTGGTTCTCCGGCTTTGCCTTCGTTCTTACACTGGCCGTACTTTCCATGATTATGGAATGGTGGATACCGGCTATGGTCCTGTCAATTATCTACTTTTTGGTCAGTCTCATTAAATTGTTGACTACAAGAGAGCAACGACTGGTCTTTCTCATAAGTCCAATTGTTTTACTGGCCTCCATTTTTAGTTTCTCATCAACTTATGTTTTTGACAACGTCTTAAAGCCACATCAGCAAGATAGAATCAATGTTTGGCTTCAACCTGAACTATGCGACCCGAGAGGTTCACTCTACAATGTACTCCAATCAAAACTGGCATTGGGCAGCGGCGGACTTTCCGGAAAGGGCTTTCTAAATGGTACCCTCACTAAACTCAACTATGTCCCCGAGCAAAATACAGACTTCATCTTTGTTACTGTGGGTGAAGAACAGGGTTTCATAGGAGGGGTTGCAGTTATTCTACTCTACACCATTTTGATCATCAGGATATTTTATATTGCAGAACGGATGAAAAATGATTTTGACCGATCTTTTGCATACGGACTGGGAGCCTTCCTTTTCGTTCACTTCCTCATTAATATAGGCATGACAATGGGACTGGTTCCTGTAATCGGCATTCCACTGCCATTTTTGAGCTATGGTGGCTCCTCCCTGCTGGTTTTCTCCATAATGATGGGCGTTTTGTTTCGCCTGGATATGGATCGAAGGCGAGCTTGATAAAATTATTTGTATCTCGATTCCTCTTCGCACGAATATCAACTGAGCTTCCTCACCACAAGAAGATGAAAATGACCGATTTTTTTTAATCTTTGCTACCTCAATACAATATCAGGGGCCACAAGCTTGATTAAATTTAGGGCTATCTCAAGGAGGAAACCTTATTACCAACTCATTGAATGGCAATTAACTGTGATCTTAAATGGCCAGTTTTTAAAATATTATTGAGATTTTGATTGGAGAAATTAGTTTCCTAAAACCTTTTGCAAAATGAGCGAAATCCACTTATTGACTTACAACCCCTTTCAGGAAAATACCATTGTAATTGAATCCGGCGATGAGTGTGTGATCATAGACCCAGGCGCACACTCTCAGGCTGAAAAACTGGAATTCCTGAACTTTTTGAGCAGATTGAATAGTAAACCTGTTCGACTGCTAAACACTCACTGCCATCTCGATCATATCTTCAGCAATGGGTTGATACACGAGAAATACGGTTTGCAATTGGAAATTCATCCAAATGAAGTAGAGATGCTTAAAGCTGCACCAATGATTGGGAAAAACTACGGAATACCAACTGAACCATCACCGGAAGCAGGCATATTTTTAAAAGAGGGTGAACACATTGAATTTGGGGAGGAACGATTAAAAATCCTATTTACACCCGGTCATTCTCCCGGCAGTCTTTGCTTTTATTCTGAAACCGGCAGATACCTAATAGGCGGGGACGTACTTTTTTACGAAAGCATCGGCAGGACAGACCTTCCGGGCGGGGATTTTAATACGCTTATGGAATCCATAAAAAACGAACTACTAAGTCTGGAGGACGAAGTAAGGGTTTACCCCGGTCATGGCCCTGTAACTACCATCGGACATGAGAGATTTCACAATCCATTCATTCGTCAATACGGATTGTAATCCACTCACTAAACACAGTTGAGAACTATTGGCCAATGACACTGGATTGATTGGTGGCAGGTTGCTACCTACCCATTCGTTTTAGGTAATATTTTTTCAACAATGTTGGGAGTATTTTATTTATTTAGCTGAAAGGGGCGATATGTTTTCATAATATCCCAAGTCTGGTTAATTTAGCGCCTTGAAATAAAACAAGCTATTATGGCAGAAGTATTGAAAATGCCCAGAATGAGTGACACCATGGAAGAGGGTGTTATTGTTGCATGGCACAAAAAAGTCGGGGACAAAATTGAACCCGGAGATATATTGGCTGAGGTAGAAACTGATAAAGCCACTATGGACTTAGAGAGTTATCAAGAAGGCACTCTCTTGTACATTGGGGTAGAAAAAGGAGCCGTACCGGTGGACAGCGTAATTGCAGTAATCGGTGAAGAGGGCGAAGACTATAAAGAAGCGTTGGAAGCTGAGGAATCCTCCGCTCCTGAAGAAGCTGAGGCACAAACAGAAGACGCCTCTCCTGCTGATAGCGATAAAGGGTCAGTAGAGCCCAAAAAATCTGAAACACCCGTTGAGGATACTTCTCAACAAGCTGCGCATGAAGATGGGAAGCGGGTGAAAGTCTCTCCACTGGCTAGAAATATGGCCAATGAATCCGGTCTTGACCTCAATGCAATTAAAGGCTCTGGGGAAGGGGGTAGAATTGTCAAAAGGGATATTGAAAAAGCTTTGGAACAAGGAGTATCCGGCTCATCCCTTGCAGCAGCTGCATCAGATGTAGCCTTTGAAGAAATTCCTGTCAGTCAAATGCGCAAGACCATTGCCAGGAGGTTGGCCGAAAGTAAATTTACTGCACCTCATTTCTACCTCACCATTGAGATTGATATGGGTACAGCCATACAGGCCCGCAAGAGAATCAACGAAATGATTGCACCCGACAAGGTGTCCTTCAATGACTTGGTAATCAAAGCATGCGCAGCTGCTCTTAAGTTACACCCCGCAGTCAACTCATCATGGATGGGAGACCACATCAGAAGAAATCGCGATGTGAATATTGGAGTGGCCGTGGCAGTGGATGAAGGTTTATTGGTCCCTGTTATTAAAAATACAGATCAAAAAAATCTGACAGCCATCAATAAAGAAGTCGCTCAATTTGCAGAAAAAGCCAGAGATAAAAAACTTCAGCCGGATGAAATGCAGGGTAACACCTTCACTATTTCAAATCTGGGAATGTTTGGCATAGAGGAATTTACGGCCATTATCAATCCTCCGGATGCTTGTATACTTGCAGTGGGAGCAATTACTGAAAAACCGGTGGTCGTCAATGGGGAATTGGCCGTTGGCAACAGAATGAGGGTCACCCTTTCTTGCGATCATCGCGTAGTCGACGGAGCTACCGGAGCAAAATTCCTGGCTGATTTAAAGCATATGCTGGAAGATCCTTTGAGGATGATTGTGTGACTTTCTGAATCAAAATCATTTTGTTCTTGACCTGGTCAGTTCTACAAATGGACAGCCCAATAGATTGCAATCATTTCAATTGTAAAATCCATTGCCAGTCCTCCTTCTATACAAATGGGAACTCATCACATCAATACCAGCTGACCCATTGACTTACAGCTTATTCAAAGCGATTGATAAGGCTGCTGATGAGATGTTTCGGCCTCCGGGATTCTTTTCATTAACCTCCTTTAAGGCCTTATAAATGATGTTCGAGACATCACCCAGGATGGCCGCATCTGTCAATTCTATGCCCGTCTGCATGAAATAAGCAAAAGCTCTCGCCATTCCACAATTGGCGATAAAATCCGGAATCAGTGCTACCTTTGAATCGGCATATTTGGCAGTTGGTCCAAATGATATACCATCGTCAATAAAAGGAACATTGGCCCCGCATGAAACAACTTCAAGTCCCCCTTTCATCATCCTGTCAACTTGCTCTGGTGTCACTAGCTTGGATGCAGCACCTGGTATGAAAATTTCAGCACCCACGTCCCAGATTTTTTCATTGATGGTG
The DNA here is from genome assembly GCA_007695145.1 of Saprospirales bacterium. Classification (GTDB taxonomy): domain Bacteria; phylum Bacteroidota; class Bacteroidia; order Chitinophagales; family Saprospiraceae; genus PWJY01. Next base: position 106,203 of record REEI01000058.1, read on the forward strand.
TCAAAATCTTTCATTTCTGGATCATTCAGCTTATTGCCGTTTTTATTTAAAAACAATTCTGAAATCCTTTCATAGTCCAAACCTCCACCGTCAATGATTCCTCCAGAAATATCAATAATCCCAACAATTTTGACCCCTTGCTGCGCCAGGTAAAGCGCCGAAGCAGATGCTACATTTCCCCAGCCCTGAACAATAGCCCTTTTACCCTCTGCTTTGCCCGATTGAAAAATTCCGTAATAATGCCTCACAGCTTCAGCAACTCCATAACCGGTAACCATATCAGCTATAGCGTACTTTTTATTGCTGCTTAAAGGAAGAAACTGTTCATCCTCAATCAGCTTGCTGCATCCCCAGCGAAGCTGCCCAATCATATTTACTTTTTCCCCATCACTGCCCTTAAAATGGCCATTGACCACACCTTCCTGCGGATGCCACAATCCGTACTTTTCAGTAAGGGGATTGACATCCAATATCTCATCAACATTCAGATCGCCTCCGGTGCCGTAGTAATTCTTCAAAAGAGGTATAACAGCTCTGAACCAGCGGTCCAGCACTTCTCTTTTTCGAGGATCAGACGGGTCAAAATCAATACCCGATTTCGCGCCTCCTATGGGTGGACCACTCACACTAAATTTTATCTCCATAACCTTTGCTAAAGACAACACTTCATCCCTGGTCAATCCTTTGCGCATTCTGGTTCCACCACCCGCTGCACCATTCCTCAGTGAATTAATTACCACCCATCCTTTTGCATCAGTCAGAGAATCATTCCACTCAAATACAACTTCAGGTGTCTTTTTCAGATAGGCATCGAATTCCTTATTCATATTGCGGTATTTTTGAAGCCGGCAAAGATACCAAATTTGCGGCTTAACTTCCTCTCTCAACCTTATAAAACAGATCACATTCCCATTATTTTCCAGAACACATTCTCAATAAAAAACAGTGGCATGGAGAGGAGGGGCAATCCTATGAGTAAATCGGCGGGTGAATTTTTGTTGCAGTTTCTAGCACATAGCATCGGCTTAATTTTCCCGGCCAATCATATTTAGAGGTAGTCCTATACTCAATTTGCTCAATCACTGCTTTATTGTGTTTGAGGCGGAGTCAATAAATCATCAGCCTGTTCATTCCAATAATTGGACCGCTCAAGTAAAGGATACCCCAGAATTGCAGACATAAAAAACATCTCTAATCTAAAGCTCGTTGAAATCAATTTCAGAGGGGAATAAAAAAATTGTATTAGGCTATTAAATAATAAAGCTCATTTAGTCCTTGTTAATTTCACTCGAGACAAGTCAATGAGGGCCAATCTTAAAAAGTAAACACCAATTAGCGGATGCCCCTTTCAGAATTTTTTACTAAAGATTCCTCCCTACTTAAATA